>DASQGO010000120.1:0-7432 GCA_035632555.1 Nitrospiraceae bacterium
GACGGAGCGTCAGGATGCGGAGGCCGTGAGCTGGCTTGGCCGGAGCGGGCTTCCCGTGCTGCTCGTGGCGATGAAATCGGACAAACTCTCTCGCAGTCAGCGCGCCACCTGCGGTGCGGCGCTTCGCGCCGCCTTCGATCTTCCGGAGGAGGCCGATGTCGTGGTCTATTCGTCCGTGACGCACGAGGGACGGGACGAACTCTGGCAGGCGATCAGGGCGATGCTGACGTCAGGCCGGTGAGAGGCCGCGCTACAGTTTCACTTCGATGTATGCCTTACTCTTCAAGTCCGTCATCCACCGCTGATACCGATCCGCGCTTTTCTGCTGAAACACAAGCCCCTGCATCTCGTTTTTGACCTCTTCCAGCGGGCGGAACTGCGCGGTCTTTTTCTCGTCGAGGCGGATGATCTGGATGCCGTCGGCCGTTTCCACCGGCTCGCTGATTTGGCCCGGCTGGAGCGCCGCCACCGCCCGCTCGATCGGGGGGTCCATTTCACCCTGACGGACGAAGCCCAGGGCGCCGCCACGCGTCGCATCGGGGGCGTCGGAGTAGCGCAGCGCCAGGTCGTCAAATTCTCTGCCCCGCTTGACCTGGTCGTAGACTTCGCGTGCCCGCGCCCGCAGATCCTTCCGGGATTCGGTTTTTCTCGCCAGCAGGAGGATCTGGCTGATGCGGTACTCTTCGGGAAGCATGAACAACGTCAGGTGCCGCTCGTAAAAGTGCTTGATATCGGTCTCGGATACCATCACGCCGGTCCGGACTTCCCGGTTCTCGAGGGTGAGGAGAATCAACTGTTCTTTGAGCGCGTTCTTTTCCTTGGGATCGTCGAGGTTCACCGGCGTTCCCTGCTGTTGCAGATCCATGGCAGTCCGTCGGAGATCCTCCTCGGAGGCGTCGACGCCCTTGGTCTGCGCATGCTGCATTTGGAGCCGCCGTTCAATCATGCGGGTGAGGGTCCGGTACTCCGCCTGATGCAGCCGGCTCCTGAGCTCGGCGCCCCGGTGCTGTTGCTGCAGGCGCTTGCGCTCCGGCTCCATCTCCGTCTTGAGCTCGGAGAGCATGATGACTTCTTTGTTGACGACGGCGACGATCCGGTCTGTGACGTCCGCGGCATGGTCGCGGGATGGGAGCAGGGTGGCTGCGGACAGGACCATACCCATCAGCAGGCTGGTCCCGAAACGATAGCCAGTCGTGGGCGGCCGGTGATGAAACGGAAGGTTCGCGGCCCGCCGTGGAATCATGGCCGGAATCACTGCGTGGCGGGTACGCCGGGTACCTGGCCCTGAGCATCGGGAATGATTCGTGACGCGTCCGCCATGCGGATGGCGGCTTTGCTGCGCAGGACCGACAGGAATTCTTCGAACTGTTTGCGCCGTTTCTCGGCCGAGAGCTCCTGCTTGAGCCGCTCCCTGGCCACGTGCGCGCTCCGGGCGTCCAGCGGGTCGCGGCCGGTGACTTTCACCAGGGCGAATCCAGCGGCCACCGGGATCGGCTCGCTCACGACGCCCGGGTTCTGCGTGAGAATCGCAGCCTCGATTTCCTGCGGCGCGGCGCCTTTCCGGTACGGGCCCAGGTCGCCCCCCCGGAACTTCGTCGCCTGATCGGTCGAAAATTTCTGCGCAAGCTTGGCGAAGTCCGCTCCCGCGTCGAGCTGCTTTTTCACATCCAGCGCCTGAACGGCGGTGGGGACGATGATTTGCGCCGCGCGAATATGTTCCGTCGCCAGCACGGCGGAGGAGTGCGCCATGTAGTAGGCTTCCATCTCTTCCTGGGTCACTTGTCCGTGGGTCTTGGCGAGCTCCTGCACCAGTTCGTCCAATGCGAGCTGCTCCTGGAACCGCTGAGTCCGTTCGCGGACCTCCGTGGTCTGATCCAGGCCGAGCCGGCGCGCTTCCTGCAGCAGCAGTTCCCGCGCGATCATGTCGTCCAGAAATTTTTTCTTGCCGCCTTCGCGCTGGTAGCGGACCTGCCTGGATTCCGGCAACTCGGCCCACCGGACATCGAATTCGCTCTGGGTGATGGGCTTGCCGTTGACGACGGCCAGGACGGGCGATTCGTCGGACGAGGCCTGCGCGCACCCGGCCGCAATGAGCGCGATCGCGACAAGGATGGAAGCGGAACGTTGCATGCTGAACGGTGATGGCATGTCTGCGATGTTGCTAGGAAACCGGCTGTTTCGAGGATTTGTTGGTACCACAGACGGCAAGCGTTTGCAAGGCAGCGGTCAGTTCGGGGAACACCGACACCCAGTCGGGCTGCGGTATCTGCAGTTCGAAGGAGAGGGGCGACAGCAGGCGGAACCGCCGTTGATAACGGTCCATGACTTGCCGGATCCCGCCATCCGGAATAGCGGCATTGGGACTGAAGACGAACGTGACGGCAGAGGGCGGCCCCGTTTTGACTTCCACCTGCGCCAGGCGGAGCGTCTGCGCCAGCAGGCGGATCTGCATGACTTCGAACAGCCGCTCCACCGGTTCCGGGAGGGCGCCGTAGCGGTCTTGAATTTCTCCATGCAGCAGGGCCAGGTCGCCGACCTGCCGGCAGGATGAGAGCCGCTTGTAGAGCGACAGGCGCTGGTGGGAGTCGCCGACGTAGTCCTCGGGGATGAACGCCGAGACGTTCAGGTGCAGCGTCGGGTCCGGTTCCTCTTCCACGATCGTGCCCTTGATCTGCTGGACCGCCTGCTCGACCATTTTCAGATAGAGGTCCAGCCCGACCGCCGCGATGTGCCCCGACTGCTGCCGGCCCAGCAGATTGCCGGCGCCGCGGATTTCCATGTCCGCGGCGGCGATCCGGAATCCCGAGCCGAGTTCCGTGAATTCCTGAATGGCGACGAGTCGTTTCTGCGCGTCGGGAGTCAGGTCGCCCTCTTCCGGCGTCAGAAAATAGGCGTAGGCCTGGTGGCCGGACCGGCCGACGCGTCCGCGCAGCTGGTAGAGCTGCGCCAGCCCGAACGTGTCGGCGCGGTGCACCAGGATCGTATTGGCGTTTGGCACGTCGAGGCCGGACTGGATGATCGCGGAGGTCACCAGCACGTCCGCCTCGCGGCGCAGGAATTTGAGCATGACCGACTCCAGCAGGCGTTCGTCCATCTGCCCGTGGGCCATGACCATGCGCGCCTCGGGGACCAGCGCCTGCAGCCTCGCACCCATGCGTTCCAGCGTCTGGACGCGGTTGTAGACGAAGAAGACCTGGCCGCCCCGGCCCAGTTCGCGAAGGATGGCCTCCCGAACGGCCGTCTCGTTGTAGCGCAGCACCTGCGTCTTGATGGCCAGCCGGCCGGCCGGCGCGGTCTCGATGATCGAGAGATCGCGCAGACTGGACATGGCCATCTGCAGCGTGCGAGGAATCGGCGTGGCCGTGAGCGTCAGCACGTCCACCTGCGTCCGCATCTGCTTCAGCCGCTCCTTATGGCGGACGCCGAACCACTGTTCCTCGTCGATGATGACCAGGCCGAGATTTCGGAACTGCACGTTCTTCTGGAGCAGACGGTGCGTGCCGATCACGACATCCACCGAGCCGGCGGCGAGGTCCTTCAGTATGACCCTGGCCTCCTTCGCCGTCTGGAACCGGGATAGCATGGCGACGCGCACGGGAAACGGCGCGAAGCGCTGCGAAAAATTGTCGTAGTGCTGCTGGGCCAGGATCGTCGTTGGCACGAGCAGGGCCACCTGGCGGTTGTCCTCCACCGCCTTGAAGGCGGCGCGCATCGCGACTTCCGTCTTGCCGTAGCCCACGTCGCCGCAGACCAGCCGGTCCATCGGCCTGGGGGATTCCATGTCGCGCTTGATGTCCTCGATTGCGCGGTGCTGGTCCTCCGTTTCTTCATATTCGAAGGCCGCCTCGAATTCGTGCGTCAACGTGCTGTCGCCTCCGTACTCCGCGCGCTTGACCACCTCGCGGTTGGCGTACAGTTCGACCAGTTCCTGCGCCATCTCCTCGATGTCTTTCTTGACGCGGGCCGTGGTGCGTGCCCAGCTGGATCCGCCCAGCCGGTCCAGCCTCGGCAGATGGCCTTCCGAACCGGAGTAGCGCTGGATCTGGTTCAGCCGGTCGAGCGGGACGTAGAGCCGGTCGCCTCCGCCGAATTCCAGAATCAGAAAGTCGCTCTCGAATTCCTGGACCGTCAGGCGGTGCAGACCCCGGTAGCGGCCGACTCCATGCTGAACGTGCACGACGAAGTCGCCCTCGTTCAGGTCTTCAAGCGACGAGAGAAATGCCGCGGTCTTGCTCTTGGGAGGTGGACGGTGGCGGGCGCTCTTGGCAAAGAGTTCCTCTTCGGTGATGGCGGCAAACCGGCCGTCCGATGAGACGAAACCGTCGGAGAGCTCGCCCTGCAGGAGATAAAACGGCGGCTTCCGCGCACCGGAGACGTTCCAGTGCTGCGGGGTCCAGCGCATGGCCGGCAGGTCGTGCTCGCCGAAGAGCGCCAACAGGCGGTCCACCTGGCCGCGGCTGCGCGCGACGATGACGACCGGGCCTCCGCTTCGCAGGCGATTGAGGATCGCCAGGGTTTCGGTAAACGGCGTGCCGCGTTGGGCCAATCCGACGCTCGCCGGTGATTGAACCGGAAACACGAAGGCCGGTTGCCACGAGGCATCGAGCGACGCAATCGGCGCCGTGGCCAGGCACGGCCACGCGGCGGTGCGGGTCTCGATCTCGTCCCAGGCGAGAAACAACCGCTCCGGTTCCGGATAAGCCTCGCGATCGGATTTCCCGCTGTGCCGTTCATGCGCGTCTTCGACCTCATTCCGGAACTCGGCCGCCTTCTTGGCCAATGCCGGCGGGTTCTCGAACACCAGCGCCGGCGACGAAAGAAAATAATCCAGCAGGGTGTCCATGCCCGAATAGACATCGGGTCCGCGCCATTCGGCGTCGGGCGGAAGCGGTTCCAGACCCTCGCGCCGGCCTTCGGGATGGATCAGCTCGCGGGCGGGCAGCACCCAGGCGTGATCGCGTGCGGCGGTGGATTTTTGCGTGGCCTGATCGAACAGGCGGACCGACTCGATCGTGTCGCCCAGCAACTCGAGGCGCAACGGTTCGTCGTAGGCGGTCGAATAGATGTCCACGATGCCGCCTCGAATGCTGAACTCGCCTGGGATTTCCACCACCGACGTCCGCCGGTAGCCGAGCCGAAGCAGGCGCGCGATCAGCGCATCGCGCTCCATCGTGCCGCCAGGCGCAAGCCGGAGACAGGCTTCGGCGAACACCGTGCGTGGGAGCAGGCGATGGAGCAGGGCCGGCACGGAGGTGACCATCACGGTGCGCGGCCCGGCCGTCAGCCGGTGCAGCGTCCGCATCCGCCGCCCGACCAGTTCGACGTGCGGCGGCGTCGATTCGTAGGGCAGGGTCTCCCATTCGGGAAAGAGCGCGAGCGGCTCGGTCGAAAGCCCGATCACATTGTGAAAGAACGTCAAGTCGTCGTGGAGGCGCTCGGCATCTTCGTCGGACGCGCTGACGATCAGCCAGGATCGGTCATGACGTTGCGCAAGCAGCGTGAGCGCGAAGGCCGTCGCCGATCCGTGCAGGCCGGTCAGGCAGGGCCGCTGCTTCGCGCCGCGCAGGGCATCCTGCACGGGTTGGAGAAGCTGATCCCATGAAGAGGGCGATGGTGCGATTGCCGGCACGGGAACCCGCTAGTGACCGGATTGGATTTTCTTGATGAGGCTCGTGGTGGAAACGTCTGGGATCAGGGGGATGGTGCGAACCATGCCGCCGCGCGCTTCGACCGACTCGCGGCCGATGATCTGCTTCAGCTTCCAGTCGCCGCCTTTGACCAGGACATCCGGCTGCAGGTCGTCAATGAGCTGTCCGGGATCCGATTCGTCGAACAGGACGACGTAGTCCACGCAGGCCAATGCCGCCAGCACCTCGGCGCGCTGGCCTTGCGGAACGATCGGGCGGCCGTTGCCCTTGCTCAAGGTCCGCACCGACTCGTCGGTATTGAGACCGACGATCAGGATATCGCCCATATCGTGGGCGGCTTGCAGGTAACGGATGTGGCCGACGTGCAGTAAATCGAAGCAGCCGTTCGTAAACACGATCCGGCGGCCCTGCGTGCGCCGAATGGGGAGGATCTTCATCAGATCCTCTTTGGTTTTGATCTTATCCAGCATGGGGAACATATTACTGGAAGAGCAGGCGCAAATCCTAGCCTCTTCCGTGCCGGGGCCACGCTTGTGCGGGCCGGTCCAATTCACTATGCTGGGCGGTCAGATGAAGAACGGAAACATCCTGCCGATCCTTGTGGGAATCGGTATCATGCTGGCACCGGTCATTCGCTACTGGTTCCGTCGCCGCTGGGCCGCCAGGCTGGCCGATCAATTGCTGGATGACGCGGTAAAGACCAAAGACGCCTTTCGCCGGTGAGATTAAAAGGAAAGGGAAAACACGATGGCCGATCTCGACGAACAAGGAGGCAAGGCCTACGCGCTCTATTCGTCGCTCCGGCGGTTCTTCGAGCCGCTGCGCGAGCACTGGAGCAAACTGACACCGCACGAGCAGCAAATGGTGATCAAAGAAGTTGAAGCGTTTCTCGACTCGGTCCGCAAGCAGGGCACCTGATCGCGCGGAGAGGAGATGCTATAATGTAATCGATACTCTCGGGATGCCGATATTATGAAGCCACTGCGAAATACAGTCCTCGCGATCGGAGTCGTGCTGTCCGTGCTGGTCTTTCAGGGGATGGCCCTGTCAGCAGAACAATCTGGCAACAAGGGCGAGGCCACAGGCACGAAGAGCTCCTCGAAGACTCTTGCTCAGACCGTCGAGGAAATCCGGAACTCCATCAACGAGGGGTGGCACAAGCTGACCGATCCGAAAACCACCGAGCCGACCCGCGACGAGGTCAATAAAGTCTGGAAAAACATTTCCGACGCCGCCAGCGCTGCAGTCAGATCGGAAAAGCCCCACCAGCAAGAGACCAAGGACAGAAAGGACAAGTAAGAAGCCATCTACTCATTGGCATCTCCTGATTATTGAGACGACTCACCGTCCGATACGCCGCCCAGTCCGCCCAATCCGATTGATTTCGACCCGTGCTTCTCGATGATCGCGTCCATGGCTGCGAGGGCCCTGCTCCGCCGCTGATCGAACAGCCCTGTCGCGGCGGGAACCAAGTCGCCGAGCGTCACGCCGGCGAGCCGGTACTTCGTTCTCGGAGCCATGAGGCTGTGCAGCGCCGCGCGAATGTCTTTCCACATCATCGGGTCGTCGTTAAGCGGTTTGGGGAAGTGATGCTGCTTCGTCGTGAGCCGATGCGTCGAGTCCTTGAGCTTGACGGTAAATGAACCGGCAGCGAGGCCTTCCAGACGCAGCTCGTGCGCCAGTTCGGAGAGAAATCCGCGCAGGGTCTTCTCCAGGAATGCCGGATCATTGGTGTCGTGATCGAAGGTGGTCTCATGGCCAGTGCTCTTCTGCTCGCGATCCGG
>DASQGO010000121.1:0-2740 GCA_035632555.1 Nitrospiraceae bacterium
CTCCGTTGTTCGGGTTATGGAAGAGCCGGACCAGGGGGCCCGGCGCGGACGAGGGCGTCCGCCCCACCGCACGTGCGTGTATTTGTTCGTTCTGGCGGTCATGCTCGCCGGCACCGCCTCCGCCCAACAGTTCGGGCTCCCCGCCATGGTCAAGGGCGTCGGTATCGATCAGAACCTCAACGCGCAAGTCCCGCTCGAACTTCTTTTCAAGGACGACACCGGCCAGACCGTCCGCCTGGGTCAGTACTTCCGCAAGAAACCCGTCGTGCTCGCACTGGTCTACTACGAGTGCCCGATGCTTTGCGACATGGTGATGAACGGGCTCACGCACACCATGGAACAGATCTCGCTCGATCTGGGCCGCGATTACGAAGTGGTCAGCGTCAGTTTTAATCCCCATGAAACCTGGCAGCTCGCCGCCGCCAAGAAAGCCAACTACGTCGAAAAATACCAGCGCAAGGGCGCGGCCGAAGGTTGGCACTTCCTCACCGGCACCGAAGACAACATCAAGAAGCTGGCCGATACCGCGGGGTTCCACTACAAGTACGACCCGGTGACCAAGCAGTTCGCACACGCGGCCGGCATCATGGTGCTGACGCCGGAGGGTAAGATCGCGCGCTACTTCTACGGCATCGAATATAAGCCGCGGGATTTTCGCCTGGGCCTGGTGGAAGCATCCCAGAAGAAGATTGGATCGCCCGTCGACGCCTTTATGCTTTTCTGCTACCACTACGATCCGATGACCGGCAAGTACGGCGTGGTGATCAGCAATGTAATCCGCGTCCTCGGCTCGGCCACGGTCATCGCGTTAGGCACGCTGCTGTTCGTGCTGATCCGTCACGACCGGCAGACTTCCGCGGCAGGGAGGCCCGTCTAAGACATGCAGCTACCGCTCTTCCCCGAAGCAGCTTCCACCACCGCGGCCAGCGTCGATTATCTTTATTTCTATCTGACGGCCGTCACCATCGTGATGACGGCTTTGATCTTCGGCGCGGTCTTTTTCTTCGCGCTCAAGTACCGGCGGCGCTCTGAACACGAAGTCCCTGCTCCCATTCACGGATCCCTCAAGCTCGAAATCACCTGGTCCGTCATCCCGTTCCTGATCATGCTGACTTTCTTCTGGTGGGGCGCGCAGATCTTTTTCGCCAACGCCAGCCCGCCGCCCGACGCCATGGATATCTACGCCGTCGGCAAGCAGTGGATGTGGAAGATCCAATATCCCGAAGGCCAGCGCGAGATCAACGAACTGCACGTGCCGGTGGGCAGACCGGTGAAGATCACACTGGCATCCGAAGACGTCATCCACAGCTTCTTTATTCCCGCGTTTCGCGTGAAGCACGACGTGGTGCCTGGCCGCTACGACACCATGTGGTTCACCGCCACCAAGCCCGGCCGCTATCATCTGTTCTGCGCCGAGTACTGCGGTACGGAGCATTCCGGCATGGTCGGCTGGGTCACGGTGATGAGCGAAACCGATTATGAAAACTGGTTGAGCGGCGGCGGCTCGGAAGGAACTATGGTGCAGCAGGGCGAACGGTTGTTCGGGCAGATGGGCTGCTCCACTTGCCACTTGCTGGATCAGCAGGGCCGCTGCCCCATTATGCGGGGCGTCTACGGGTCGCGCGTACAATTGGCCGACGGCAAAACCGTGCTGGCCGACGACGCCTACATCCGCGAGTCCATTCTGAATCCGAACGCGAAAATCGTTGCGGGCTTCCATCAGGACGTCATGCCCAGCTTCCAGGGCCAGATCAGCGAGGAAGGCCTGCTGCAATTGATCGTCTACATCAAATCCTTGGCCATCACGGGCGCTCCGGGTGCAACACAGCCGGGAGCCGCGGCCGCCCCGCCGGGCGCAGCAAAGCCGGCGGCGAAGCGAACCCAACCGATTGGCGGTAAAAAATGAGTACTGCTTTACAAGATCCACAGACCATAGAAACGCCGAACTACCTCAACGCCGAGTACGGCTGGAGGTCCTGGCTGTTCACCAAGGACCACAAGCGCATCGCCGTGCTCTACATCATTTCCATCACCGTCATGTTCGCGCTGGGCGGTGTCTTCGCCGGCCTCATCCGCGCCGAGTTGCTCACTCCGCAGGGCGACATGGTGAATTCGGACACTTACAACAAGTTCTTCACCATGCATGGAATCATCATGGTGTTCTTCTTCCTGATTCCGTCGATTCCGGCGACGCTCGGAAACTTTTTCGTGCCCATGATGATCGGGGCCAAGGACCTGGCCTTTCCGCGGATCAATCTGCTGAGCTGGTATATCTACATCGTCGGGGCGATCTTTGCCCTGGCCGCCGTGGTGATGGGTGGCGTGGACACCGGCTGGACCTTCTACACTCCGTTCAGCAGCACGTACTCGAACACGTTTGTCATCACCGCGGCCTGCGGCGTGTTCGTCGCCGGATTCTCATCGATTCTCACTGGGCTCAATTTCATCGTTACCGTGCACAAGATGCGTGCGCCGGGAATGACGTGGGGCCGCTTGCCGCTGTTCGTCTGGGCCAACTATGCCACTTCCCTGATCCAGGTGCTGGGCACTCCGGTGGTCGCGATCACTCTCGCGCTGGTCGGCCTGGAACGCGCCTTCCACATCGGCATTTTCGCCCCGGCTATCGGCGGCGACCCGATGCTGTTTCAGCACATGTTCTGGTTCTACTCGCACCCCGCCGTGTATATCATGGTCTTGCCCGGCATGGGGGTTATTAGCGAGTTGATCGCCTGCTTCTCCC
>DASQGO010000122.1:0-17402 GCA_035632555.1 Nitrospiraceae bacterium
TTTTATCTGCTGCTGACGCTGGTGGCCGTGACGGTGGTCGTGTCGCTCAAAACAGTCGGGGCGATTTTGGTCTTCGCGATGGTGCTGATCCCTGCTTCGACGGCTTATCAGCTCACCCACAGCCTGGCGCAGATGATGACGCTATCGGTCGTCATCGGCATCCTCTGCGCGGCCGGCGGCGTCCTGCTCTCGTCTGCCTGGGACCTGCCGTCAGGTCCGGCCATCGTGCTGCTCGCGACCGCAGTGTTTTTCCTCTCTGTGCTGTTCTCGCCTAAACGACGGCGTCGGGTCTGTGCCTAACCATATCGCGTTCAGCCGTCTATCGTCGTCTTGCGCGGGGCGTGCCCCGGCAGATTGACTGATACGCCTCGTCGGCCGTTCGGCATTCGAGATCGCGCTTGGCCTGCTCCGCGTGGAAATCCACAAGAAACTCCTGGACCGCCGCATAACAGTCGGCCTTGTACGGGCCGTCCACGATGCGGCAGAGCGCGATGCTGCGCTGGGGGCTGGCATGGGTGAATCCGAAGTCTTTCACGGCTCCCCGGAAGCATTGGCCGATCCGATTCGGCGGACCCAGCAAGCACAACGTGCGCACCCGTTCTGCATTCGTCAGGGTGTACCCGCTGACATCCCGTCCGAGGCTCCGGACGCACGTTTCGATCAGATCGGCCGGCGCCTGCTCGCATTCCTGGAAGGTTTTGGCGAAATCATAGCCGTTGAACGTCAGCATGGCGGAGGTTTGCATCATATAGCAGGACCGCTGGTAACGTTTCTCCACGGCGTTGCACGGGTAGTGCGGGTCACCGGCGTCGAGCAGTTTTGCGGGCGGGGCGTGTTCAGCATGTTCGTCATGGCCGGCATGGGCCTGGGTTTGAAACGCGATGACGTTTTCCATGAAGGCGCCCCCGTAGCAGGATTCCCGATCCCACATCGTCGGGAGGGCATCGCAAAACGTGAGCGCCTTGAAGAGGTCATGTTGAAAATGCAGGGTCAGGCCATGCCCCAGCCCGTGCACGCACTGAAACTTCATGAAAATCGGGCGCTGGGCGTCCTTCACGCCGCTGCACACCGTGGCGATGTCCTTCGGGGCCAGGTTGGGGAACTGGCTGACGTAGCCTTCCAGCACGCCGTGGTAGCACCCGGACCAGAAGGTGTCTTTGCAATGGGAGAAGGCGGTCGCGGCGTCCTTGTAATGAGCGAAGGAAAATTTTCCGATGTGATGCGTGTAGGGATGGGAGTAGTGGCGGACATCGGGATCCACCGAGGCCAGCTGCTGGAGCGCATCCAGGGCCTGTTCCGTCCCCTGCGTTTGGATGATCCGCCCCAGCAGCTGTTTGTAGCAGGGGATCTTGTCCTGATAGGACTTTGTCCGGCACTCCTCTCCGGCTGCTTCAGCTGTCGCGGCAAGACGGAGAAGCAGGAAGGGCAATGCCACTGCCATGACACACAGCCGCATCGTGTGAGCCTCACGCAACACGGGGAAATACTACGGCAGAGAGGGAATGAATGCCAGCGGCCGTCACTTCGGAGGGACGTGCTTTTTCCGGTCCCACACCATGCCGGTTTGTTCGTGGGAACTGAAGCCGAGCTTTTCGTAGAAAGTCTGCTTGTCGCGCGTGCAGAGCCAGAAGAGTTCCACGCGTGTGAGTGCCGGATGGTGCAGAATCTTTTCCATGATCTGGGTGCCGATATCCTGGCCCTGGTAGTCCGGGTCGACGATGACGTCCCAGATGGAGGCGCGGTAGACATAATCGGTCAGCACGCGGCCGAACCCGATCAGTTGCGGGCCGTCCCAGACGGAAATCGCCAGATCAGTATGGGCCAGCATGTCCGTAATGCCAGCCACCGTGCGGGCCTTCGCCCAGGGCGCGCAGTCGTAGAGTCTGACGAGCAGGGTGGGGTCGAAATCCTTGCGTTCGGAGAAGGTGATCATGCTCTTGAGAGCGACAGCCTCCTTATATTATGGTAGTCCCCGTTGGTGCAAGACTTAATTGCCGAAGAGGTGAACGGCCATGACGAAGGTTCGGAGCTGTCCCCGCTGCTTCAAGTTGATGTGGGTGAAGGACGAAGCGATGGAAGTCCTGGACGAGACGACCATCCGGGCGAAGTGCCCGCACTGCCATGAACTCGTCCGTCTGAAACTTGTCACGCAGGGCGCCAACTCGGCCGGACCGAAGATGGGGCATTGACTCACAGCCCCTTGCCTGCACCGTCCAGTTCCGGTTTATTCCCAGGCAGAATTTTATTGAGCGTCGTGCGGTATTCGCCCATACGCTTCTCGTCGGCCTGCCTCACCAGAATCTGCTTGTCCCGTTTCATTGTGTCGAGATGATCCAGGATCGCCAGCAGCGGCTGGATGGATCCCAGCAGCTTGCCGGCCTCGAAAGCCTCCAAGGACTCGATCAGCGGCTCATGGAATTTCTTGTAGGCGGAGTTTCCGCTCTGGGAGCGGAAGCGGGAGACAGCCTGTTCGTAGGTCTCGATGGATTCCGGCGTCGGCTTGATCCCGCCGGGAACGGCAATGCGCGGGACCATGGCCGGCAGCTTCGAAGCATACTGCTTCAGCGCGGCGATCAGATGACCGATGACGTCGAGAACTTGGCTCAATTCCACGCGCACCCCGTGTGCGATCGACAAATACAATGCTCGCAGGGAGGAGTCAAGCGATCACGCGTTGGCTGCGACTGCTGTCCGCAACCCGGCGAGCACGGAGGCCATGTCTGGAGGAACCGGCGAGGTGAATTCCATCGGCTTGCCGGTGGCCGGATGCTGGAACCCAAGCGTTTTGGCGTGCAGCATCACGCGCGGGATGTCGAGCGCTTCGAGCGCCTGCACTTTGCGCCCGCCATACGTGGGATCGCCGAGCATCGGATGACCGAGCGCGGTCATGTGTACGCGGAGTTGATGCGTCCGTCCGGTCTTGGGAAATAAATCCACACGCGCGGCAATCTTGCCGAATCGCTCGACCACCTCGTATTCCGTGGCGGACGGCCTGGGTCGTGCCGTACGGGCTGAAAACTTCTTTCGTTCTTTGGTGTCCCGCCCGATGGCCAGTTCGATCAGCCCATGGCCTTTTTTGGGCACGCCCCAGACCAGCGCTTCATATGCGCGCGCGATGGTGTGCTGCTTGAATTGCGCGGCCAAGGCGCGATGCGCCTGGTCGGTCTTGGCGATGACCATGATGCCGGACGTTTCCTTATCCAGACGATGGACGAGACCCGGCCGTTCCTTGCCGCCGATTGTGGAGGCAGTTCCTCCCGACGTCTCGAAATGGTAAAGCAGCGCATTGACCAGCGTGCCGGTCCAGTGTCCCGGTGCCGGGTGCACGACAAGTCCGGCGGGCTTGTTTAGGACGAGCAGTGCCTTGTCTTCGTAGAGGATGTCCAGTGGAATGGGCTCGCCGTTCAGCTCCAGCGGCTCCGCTTTGGGCACGTCGAACGTGATCCGGTCGCCGGGCTTGATCTTCTGGCTGGCCCTGGCCGCCTCGCCATTGAGCTGCACGCGTCCTTTCTCGATCAGACGCTGAACGGCCGAGCGTGACAGGTCGCGCTCGCGATTCGCCAGAAACACGTCGAGCCGTTTCGGCTTTTCCCCTTCGGTGATGACGAATTCGGTGATCACGCGTGCGTGCCAGGATTCACAGGTGAACAGGTGTGCGGCAGACTATCGGGTTACGAAGCGAGAATCAATGACCGCGACGGGCGCGCTCGGCGATTTTCTTGCGGAGGCGGGCTTTCTCGAGACTGATCTGGGCTTCTTTGACGTCGGACGGCAAGCCGCCGGTCTGGAGGCGCTGTTCGGCTTCGGCAACTTTCTGAGCGGCCCGATCAACATCGATGTCTTCCGCCTTCTCAGCGACCTCGGCGAGGATCGTCACCTTGGACGGGTTGACTTCCGCATAGCCCCAGAGGACGGACATGTAATGCCAGACGTTGTCGATTTTATATTGCAGCTCGCCAATCTTAAGTGTCGTGAGAAACGCGGCATGACCCGGCAGCACGCCGAACTCTCCGCCTGCGCCGGGCGCAATGACTTCATCCACCTGCTTGCTGAGCAGCAGGTGCTCGGGGGTGACGACTTCTAGGAGGATTTTCCCCGCCATTACCGTTTCACGCCCAACTTTTCGGCTTTTGCGATGACCTCTTCGATCGGCCCCACCATATAGAAGGCCTGCTCGGGCAGATCGTCGTACTTGCCTTCGATGATCTCCTTGAAGCTGCGAACCGTGTCCTTGAGTTTCACGTACTTGCCGGGCGAGCCGGTGAAGGCTTCGGCGACGTGGAAGGGCTGTGAGAGGAACCGCTGAATCTTTCGCGCACGGGACACGGCGAGCTTGTCGTCCTCGGACAATTCATCCATGCCGAGAATCGCGATGATGTCTTGCAGGTCCTTGTAGCGCTGCAGCACGGACTGCACGCCGCGCGCGACTTTGTAATGCTCTTCGCCCACAACCTGCGGGTCAAGAATTCTGGACGTGGAGTCCAGCGGGTCCACGGCCGGATAAATGCCCAGTTCGGCCAGCTGACGTGAGAGCACGGTCGTGGCGTCCAGGTGCGCGAAGGCTGTCGCCGGCGCCGGGTCGGTCAGGTCGTCGGCCGGCACGTAAATCGCCTGCACCGACGTAATAGAGCCCCGCTTCGTCGAGGTGATGCGTTCCTGCAGCGCGCCCATCTCGGTGCTGAGGGTCGGCTGGTAGCCGACGGCTGAAGGCATGCGGCCCAGCAAGGCGGACACTTCGGAGCCGGCCTGCGTGAACCGGAAGATGTTATCGATGAACAGCAGCACGTCCTGGTTCTCTTCGTCGCGGAAATATTCCGCCACGGCCAGTCCGGTGAGCGCCACGCGCAGGCGCGCCCCCGGGGGCTCGTTCATCTGACCGTACACAAGCGCGGCCTTGGACTTGGTGAAATCCTTGGGATCAATGACTTTGGACTCGCGCATTTCGTGCCAGAGGTCGTTGCCCTCGCGGGTCCGTTCGCCCACACCGGCAAACACCGAGAAGCCGCCGTGATGGAGCGCGATGTTGTTGATCAGTTCCATGATGATGACGGTCTTGCCCACGCCGGCGCCGCCGAAGAGACCGACCTTGCCGCCTTTTGAATAGGGCTCCAGCAGGTCCACGACCTTGATGCCGGTTTCCAGCACCTCGGTCTTGGTTTCCTGTTCATCCAGCTTGGGTGCGGGACGGTGGATCGGATACTTCTTCTTGGCGTTGAGCGGGCCCATCTCGTCCACCGGCTCTCCAAGCACGTTGATCAGGCGGCCAAGCGTTTCACGGCCGACCGGCACGGAAATCGGAGCGCCGGTGTCCTTGACGTTCATCCCGCGGACGAGCCCGTCGGTGGAGGTCATCGCAACCGCGCGCACGCGGTTTTCCCCCAGATGCTGGGCGACCTCGAGGGTCAGCTTGATCTCCGGGCGGCCGGACTTCTTATCTTCCGGTTCTTCGACCCGTATCGCGTTATAGATATTGGGCAGTTGACCGGGAGGAAACTCCGCGTCGATGACCGGCCCGATGATTTGAAGAACTTTTCCAGTTGTGCTCACGGCTGACTCCTTCGTTATTTCAGCGCCTCTGCGCCGCCGACAATGTCCATCAATTCCTTCGTGATCGCGGTTTGCCGCGTCTTGTTGTAATAGAGCGTAACTTTTTTGATCAGCTCGCCGGCGTTGCGCGTAGCGCCGTCCATGGCCGCCATCCGCGCGCCCTGTTCCGCCGCCGATGATTCCAGCAGAATGCGATAGGTCTGGATCTGGAAATGTTTCGGGAGCAGCGCTTTCAGCAACTCGTCCTCGTCCGGCTCATATTCATAACTGCCGCCCAGTGCGGCGGCCGCCGTGCCGTCGGCCTCCAGGGCCTCAATGGGGAACAGCCGTTCAACGATGACGCGCTGCTGGATCGCCGATTTGAATTCGTTGTAGATCACGTACAGCTCGTCGAACGTGCCCTTCACGAAGTTGTCGGTCAGGTCCTGGCCGATATCCAACGCATGTTCAAAGCTGAGCTTGTCGAATACTTCGGTCCACTGCTGGCGGATCGGCCAGTTGCGGCGCCGGAAAAAGTCGCGGCTCTTGCGGCCGATGAGACTGACGGCGACTTTACGGCCCCGCCCTTCATGCTCCCGTAACGTTTCAACGGCTTTCCGGATGATGTTCGTATTGAACGCGCCGCAGAGGCCGCGATCGCTGGTGACGACCAGGACTTCAATCTTGTTGCCGGTGCGTTTCTGCAGCAGCGGATGCGCCGCGCGGTTCACACGCCGGCTGAGGTTGGCCATCACATCGCGCAGCTTGTGCGCATAAGCCCGTGACGACAGAATCCGGTCTTGCGCGCGCTTGAGCTTCGCCGCAGCCACCATCTTCATGGCCTTGGTGATCTTCTGGGTATTTTTGACCGCCGAAATCTTGCGGCGGAGCGATTGCAAACTTGGCATTGTTTAGCCGGTTGCTGAAACGGCCTTACGGTTTCACGCCGTATCCCATCTTTTGCTTGAACGTCGTGATCATCTGCTTCAGTTTTGAAGCGACGGCATCGTCGATCTTGCTGATGCTGGTAATTTCCTTGCGCAGCTCCGGGTGATGTTGCGTGACGTAATGCAGCAGATCCTCCTCGAACTGCCGGACCTTATCCACCGCCACATCGTCCAGGAAGCCCTGGGTGCCGGCGTAAATCGAGATGACCTGATCGGCAACCGGCATCGGCTTGTATTGCCCCTGCTTGAGCAGCTCCACCATGCGGACACCACGTGCGAGCTGGGCCTGCGTGGCTTTATCGAGCTCGCTGCCGAACTGTGCAAAGGCGGCCATCTCGCGATATTGCGCGAGGTCCAGCCGCAGTGTCCCCGCCACTTGTTTCATGGTCTTAATCTGGGCCGATCCGCCGACGCGGGAGACCGACAGGCCGACGTTGATTGCGGGACGAATGCCTGAATAGAACAGGTCGCTGCCCAGATAAATCTGTCCGTCGGTGATCGAAATCACGTTGGTCGGAATATACGCCGACACGTCGCCCGCCTGCGTTTCGATAATCGGCAGCGCCGTTAGGCTGCCGCCTCCGAGCTTGTCGTTGAGCTTGGCCGCGCGTTCCAGGAGCCGGGAGTGCAGGTAAAACACGTCGCCCGGATAAGCCTCGCGGCCCGGCGGCCGGCGGAGCAGCAGGGACAACTGCCGATAGGCCACGGCATGTTTGGACAAATCGTCGTAGATGATGAGGGCGTGTTTCCCGTTGTCCCTGAAGTATTCGCCGATGGCGGCGCCGGCGAAGGGGGCCAGAAACTGCATCGGCGCGGCATCGCTTGCCGTGGCCGACACGACCATGCTGTATTCCATCGCGTGGTTTTCCTCGAGCGTCTTGACGACGCGCGCGACGGTGGAGCGCTTCTGGCCGACCGCCACATAGATGCAGAACACGTTGAGCCCCTTTTGATTGATGATCGTATCCACGGCGATGGCGGTTTTCCCTGTCTGGCGGTCGCCGATGATCAACTCGCGCTGTCCGCGGCCGATCGGAATCATGGCGTCGATGGCCTTGATGCCGGTTTGGAGCGGCTCGCGGACGGATTGTCGCGTGACCACACCCGGAGCGACCACTTCGATGCGGGATGTTTGCGAGGATTTGATGGGGCCCTTTCCGTCGATCGGCTGGCCGATGGCGTTGACCACGCGACCCATCAAGGCTTCTCCCACGGGGATTTCCGCGATGCGGCCCGTGCGCTTGACGGGATCGCCTTCCTTGATGCCGGTGTCGTCGCCCATCAACACGACGCCGACATTGTCCTCCTCAAGATTCAGCGCGATCCCGAACAGGTTGCCTGGAAATTCCAGCATCTCGCCGGACATGGCGCCGTCCAGCCCGTACACCTTGGCGATGCCGTCGCCGACTTGGATGACGGAGCCGGTCTCGCTGACATCGACGCGCTTGTCGAAGCCTTTGATCTTTTCTTTGATGATCGAACTGATTTCGTCCGCTTTGATCTGCATCGGCTACTCCTTGGTCAAAATCGTCTGCATGGTGTTGAGCCGGCTGCGCACGCTACTGTCGTAGAGCGTACTGCCGATTCGAATCTGAAGTCCGCCGAGCAGCCTGGGCTCGGTCTGGAACGTGATCTCCACATCGCGCTTCAACAAGTCGCGGAGCCTGGTTCTGACCCGTTCCTGTTCGGCATGGTTAAGCGTGGCGGCCGACGTGACGGCGACCTGCCTGGTGCCCTTGGATTGGTCTGCCAGCGATGCAAAAGCGTCCGCAATATCCGGGAGAAAGCCGATGCGGTTCTTGTGTACCAGCTGCGAGAGGAAGTTTTTCATGACCGGCGGACTATGCTGTTTGTCCACCAAGGTCGTCAGTACAGCCAGCTTCTCGTCCGCTCCGAAAGCTGGCGAGGCCAGGACGTGTTTCAGGGATGGTGATTGCGAGAAGGCCTGGCCCAGCCAGGCGAGACCGGTGCGTGCCGCCTCAATACTCTTGGCATCCAAAAGTTCGAAGAGGGCCTTGGCATATCGGCGCGCAACAGAGGATTTAATCACGGACGAACCTGGCAAATCATGCGAAACTCCGCGATGAACAAGGAAAAAATTCGTGCGGCGGGGCACGAAAAACGCGCCACAGTAGCATCCAGTTAAGGGAGCTGTCAAGCAGCCTATCGAGGGGAATTCTTACTGAATGATGCCACCGCCGAGGACGCGGTCACCGTCGTAGAATACGGCAGATTGGCCGGGACTTAGTGCCCGTTGAGGAGCTAAGAAAGAGACCGAGATGGTACCGTTGGAAGCAGGCGTGAGGGTGGCAGGCGATGCCGGCGTGGCGTAGCGGACCTTGACGTCGGCATTGCATGGGCCGGTCCGCAGCGAGTCGTCGAACAGGTTTAGATCGGCGACGGTGCACTCTGATCGCAACAGATTTTCGTCGGTGCCGAGCACGACCGTGTTCGTTGCCGGTTCGACCCGCTGCACATACAGACGCTGTCCGGCCGCCACGCCGAGGCCGCGGCGCTGTCCGGGCGTGTAGAAGGCAATCCCGTCATGCCGGCCCAGCTCGCGTCCGTCCGTATCTACGAATTGTCCGGGCCGCTTCGCCTCCGGCGCCTCGGCTTCGATGAACTTCCGATAATCTCCCTGCGTGACGAAGCAGATTTCCTGGCTCTCCTTCACTTCGTCCGGAGGCAGGTCGAGGGCTTCGGCCTTGGCCCAGACGTCGGGCTTCTGCATGCCGCCGACCGGAAACAGCAGGCGCGGCAACCACGCCTGCTTGAGCCGGTAGAGAAAATAACTCTGGTCCTTGTGGCTGTCTGCTGAACGCCGCAGGCTGAATCGGCTGACGCGATTGTCGATCTGTGCGTAGTGTCCGGTGGCGACGAAATCCGCACCGCGTTCTTCCGCGAGGGCGATCAACGACTGGAGCTTCACCCGTTCGTTGCAGCGCACGCAAGGATTGGGAGTAGTGCCGGCGAGATAACCCGACAGAAAATCGTCGATGACGCCGGCGCGGAACGTCTGGCGGGTGTCGATGATTTCGTACGGAATCTTAAGGCGCTTGGCCACGTGCCTGGCGATACCGACCTTGCAGCAACTGCGTTCCTGCCAGCGCTTGGAAACGGCAGCCGATTCGTCCTCCTGCTCCCAGACCTGCAGTGTGACTCCGTGGACCTCGTAGCCCTGGTCGACGAGCAGCGCCGCGGCGACCGAGCTGTCGACCCCGCCGCTCATTCCGAGTATGACACGTGGACGTGACATCGCAGGAAATCCTGTAACTGGGTTGTGCCGGAGAGCCGCGCAGCATCAGGACGCCGCCGGAAACCGCCCGTATGCTACAGGATGGGACGGGGTTATGTCACGAGGGCAAATCTTGAAGCCGGACCTTGCCACGGTGCGCGGCCAGGTCATGAACCTTATCGCTGTCCTGGCGCTCTTCCGGACCCCAGGCGTCAACGCCCATGTCGCAGAGGCCGTGAAAATGTGCGCCCTCTTCCATTGTGAAGGACGGAGTGCAGATGTCTCCGATCACCACGCCGGGCTTGAGGATCTGAATTTTTTCCGATGCTGTGATGTTCGCCTTGATTCTCCCGCCGCTGATCAGCGTGCCGGTCGTGACGATGCCCTTGATCACCGCATGCTCGCCGACGACCAGCGTGCCCTTGGTATGAATTTCTCCGTCCAGGCGGCCGTCGATGCGCACGGTCCCTTCGAAGTTGACGACGCCTTTGAAGTCCACACCCCGTCCGAGGAATGTGAAATTTTCTTCGTCAACCATGGGGTTTTTCTTTTTCCCCTTACTCCCCCACATGCGTGCCTCCTACGGCAGTCCTTCGCACGGCGCACGCCGTGTCCGGATTGCCGGTTCACTCGGACCGTTGGTGGTTAGCCCGTGATGCGCTTGCCGCCTGGTGCTGGTGCCGCAGCGGCTCGTATGGCGGCTTCACGCGAGAGCTCGCGCACTTCCGCGCGCGCCATTTCGATGTTGCCGTTGAAAAGCACGCCCTCTTCCATCGAGAGCGTCGGCGACTTGACCGAGCCATTGAGAATCGCCGGGGACAACAGGCGCACTTTCTCCTTCGCCGAAATGTCGCCCGTGATCTTGCCCTTGCTGATGATGGTGCCGGCGCTGACTTTCGCCGTCAGCACGGCCTCTTCGCCGATCAACAGCGTACCGTCCGTGTGAATTTCTCCGTCGAGGATCCCGTCGATCCGGACCGTCCCGTTGTAGGTGATGGTCCCTTTGAATTCGACGCCTTTCCCGACAAACGCAATCACGTCCTCGGCTTGCGCGGCTGCTCCCTCCTGGCCGTTTTCGTCGGTCGTCTGGTCGGCATCATCGTTTTCGGTTTTGCTCTTCCACATGGGGTCCTCCTTTTGACGATCTTTATTTTCAATCGCGCGGCACGATGTCCGCGAGCTGCGAATTCCCTCGCAGGCTTCCTTTGAAAAGAAAAGAGCCTGCCCCGTCTGCCTGGAGAGCAGGACACGCCGGGATGCTGTGTACGCTAAGTGACTGATGAGGCGGAAGCCTGTGCCCAACCCTCAGGACCAGCAGCGTATGGAGACAAGCTTAAAACGAGGTTGCAGGCAACGCAAGAAATTTCCCGTTTCTCGTTCTGCCCCTCGGAAACGTCAGCCCAGGATCATGTCCGTTAATCGATCCAGGTCAGCCGGTTCGAAGTAGTGAATTTCAATGCGTCCGCCTTTCCGTCCCTTGGAAATCGTCACTTTCGTTCCCAGACGTTTCCGAAATTTTTCCTCAAGGTCGGGATAGACGGCCGCGCGTCGCGCTGCCGGCTTGGTTTTTCCGGTTCGCATTTCTAATGCGATCAGCTGTTCCGTCTGGCGAACGGAGAGTTGTCCCTCCAGGATGCGTTTCACCAATTTCAATTGAAGTTCCTGTTTGCCGAGCCCCAGCAGTACCTTGGCGTGGCCCATTGAAATTTTGAGCGACTCAACCAACTCCTTGATTTCATTTGGTAAACTTAACAATCTGAGAGAGTTTGCGACGGATGACCTGTCTTTGCCGAAACGCTGAGCCAATGCTTCCTGTGTCAATCCAAATTCGTTCACCAATCGATAGTAGGCGCGTGCTTCTTCTATCGGGTTGAGATCCTCCCTCTGGAGATTTTCAACCAGCGCCAGTTCCATGGACTGTTCGTCGCTGGAATTGCGCACGACGGCTGGAATGCTCTTGAGGCTGGCCAACTTGGCGGCTCGATAGCGTCGCTCTCCCGCAATGAGTTCGAACAACCCATCCGCCTTGCGCCTGACCAGAACCGGCTGAAGAACACCGTTGCGCTTGACCGATTCCGCCAACTGTGCGAGCTCGCCCTGCTCGAAGGTCTGCCTCGGCTGGTAGCGGTTGGGAACAATCCGGTCGAGCGGGACATCCTGCGTCGTCTCGTGTTCGATCGGAAGAATTTTGGGGAGGCTCTCCGGGAGCAGCGCACCGAGTCCTTTACCGAGTGCCTTTTTTTCCATTGAGGAACTCCTTTGCAAGTTGGAGATAGGCCTGCGAACCGGTTGAGGCGGCGTTGTAGAGCAGCGCCGGCCGCCCGAAGCTCGGCGCTTCGGCCAAGGCGACGTTGCGCGGGATCACCGTGCGATAGACTTTTTCCTTGAAGTGGGCGCGAATCTCGCCGGCCACCTGTCCTGACAGGCTATTCCGGCTGTCAAACATCGTCAGCACGATGCCTTCCAATTCCAATGACGGGTTCAGGGATTGCTGCACGCGCTCGACATTGGCCATCAGCCGTCCCAGGCCCTCCATTGCGTAGTACTCGCATTGCAGCGGAACAAGGACCGACGACGCGGCCGTGAGCGCATTGATCGTCAGCAGGCCGAGCGCGGGAGGACAATCGAGCAGGATGTAATCGAATCGGTCAAGAACGCCCTGAAGCGCCTTCTTCAGCAGGAGTTCGCGGTCCTGGATCGAGACCAGCTCGACTTCCGCGCCGACCAGATCGACCGTCGCCGGGGCGACCGAAAGTCCTGGAATTGCCGTCTGAACAATCACTTCTTCGATTTTGATTCCATGCACAAGGCAGTCATAGACTGTCCTGGTAAGATCCTTTGTCTCAACTCCGAGGCCGCTGGTGGCATTCGACTGGGGGTCCATATCAACGAGTAGGACAGATCGCTCGGATACGGACAACGACGTGGATAAATTCACAGAAGTCGTTGTTTTTCCAACTCCTCCCTTTTGATTGGCGACAGCAATAATTCTAGTCATTGATTCGCTCAGAGCTCCTGTCTTTCAAGTACATGCCGAGTGTTCCACGTGGAACATACTGGTCATGATATGGCTGTCCGCTCAAGGACTGTCAGCACTCGGTGTCCGTATCCGTGTGGCAAGTCATAGCCAATTTCACGCGAGATCTTAAATCCGTGCTTGCCCGGATCATCGAGTATTTTGGCCAGACAGAAAATTACACGGCCCCGCTCTTTGAGCAGAGGCATGGAGTATGGAAGAACCTGCTCGGCTGCGACCGCCCGCGTGGTGATATAGGCAAACCGGCCATGCTGTGCGGTTGCGCGCGAAAAATCACGCAGACTCTTCGAGACAACCGACGCATCACGGAGATCCAACGTTCCGATGATGTGACGCAGGAACGAAGTCTTTTTCGCGTTTGGCTCGAGCAGCGTCACATGAAGCTCCGGCATGAGGATTTTCAGCGGCAACCCGGGGAAGCCTGCGCCGCTGCCGACATCCAGCAGAGAAGCATTTTCTTTCTGCTCCAATGCCTGTCCATACAATAGGGAATCGAGAAAATGCTTGATGGCTGTTTCTCTTGCATCATGGATCGAGGTCAGGTTGACCTTCTGGCTCCAGCGATCGAGCTCGCGGTAATAAGAAACCATGGCTGAAACCTGTTGCTGGTTTAACTTTATACCAAATGTAGATGTCCCTTCAAGAAGAACATCTATAAATAGTGGTTGTTCCACGTGGAACATCTACGCCAAATCGCTGAAAATGGTCAAGAGATAATTCTAGGTAGAGGATTTTCGGCACTGACAGGGAAAGTATCGGTTAGGCTTGGATGGAAGATGATTGGTCCTGCTGCTGGCGCCGGTCACGTTCAAGTGTAACGAGTAAAAGAGAAATGGCGGCAGGTGTGACGCCGGAAATACGGGAGGCCTGCCCGATGGAAGCAGGCCTGACGCGTTTCAATTTCTCGAGCACTTCGCGTGAAAATCCCATGACGTTGTCGTAACTGAAATCGAGCGGGATTTTCTTTTCCTCAAGCTTTTCGAATCGTGAAATTTGCTGGAGCTGGCGCTTGATATAACCGTCATATTTTATTGTAATTTCAATGGCTTGCGATATTTCTTCGTTGTCTGTCTGTTCTGCTCCGAGCAAGTCAAGAAGCCTAAAGTAGGTCATGTTCTGTCGTCGCAGCACATGGGCCAAGGTTGCATCAGGCGAAAGCGGTTCGGGAGAAACCGCCGCAAGTTTTTCGAGAAACGATCCGACAGAAGCCGCCCGCGTTTCCTGCAGGCCGCGTACTCCCTGTTCGATCCGGTCGCGCTTGAGCTTGAAGCGGGCATAATCGGCTCCCAGCACAAGCCCCAATCGATATCCGATATCCGTGAGCCGCATGTCCGCATTGTCGTGGCGCAGCAGCAGGCGGTACTCCGCACGCGACGTGAACATGCGATAGGGTTCGCGCGCATCCTTTGTGATGAGGTCGTCGATCAGCACGCCGATGTAGGCTTGCGAACGGTCGAGCACGAGCGGCGGCTCGCCGCGCACGGACAAGGCCGCGTTGATACCGGCGATGATGCCCTGCGCACCCGCTTCTTCGTAGCCGGATGTGCCGTTGATCTGTCCCGCGTGGAACAGGCCGGAGACCAGCTTCGTCTCCAATGTCGGATGGAGCTGGCGCGGTGGGAAGTAATCGTATTCGATGGCGTAGCCCGGCTTGAGCATCGCGGCCCGTTCAAGGCCTGGAATGGTTTTCAAAATGGCCGCCTGGACATCCACCGGCAGGCTCGTGGAAATCCCGTTTGGGTAATATTCCGCCGTGTCCAGGCCCTCCGGCTCGACGAAGATCTGATGCCGCTCCTTGTCCGCGAACCGCACGATCTTGTCTTCGATCGAGGGACAGTAGCGCGGGCCGACCGACTCGATCACGCCCGAGTACATCGGCGACCGGTCGAGGTTGTTGCGGATGATCTCGTGGGCGGCCTGCGAGGTATAGGTCAGGTGACAGGGCATCTGCTCGTTGGTGATCCGCTCCGTGCGCGTCGAAAAGGGCGTCGGCGGATCGTCGCCCGGCTGCAACGCCATCGCGGCGAAGTCGATCGTGTCCCGGTGCAGACGCGGCGGCGTGCCGGTTTTCAAACGACCCACTTCGAAACCCAGGTCGCGCATGCAGTCCGACAGGTGCTCGGCCGAAGCTTCGCCGCCGCGCCCGGCCGGAAAATGCGTGAGTCCGATGTGAATCAACCCCTTCAGGAATGTGCCCGACGTCAGAATCACGGCCCGCGCGGCAATCTGCGTGCCGTCTCCCGTCACGAGACCGGTCACGGCGCCGCCCCGCGTGAGCAGCCGGTCCACCGTGCCCTGCGCCACGTCGAGGCCCGCCTGTTCGCGAAGGGTCTGCTGCATCGCGCGGCGGTAGAGTTTTTTATCGCACTGCACGCGCAACGCCCGCACAGCAGGCCCCTTGCTCAGGTTCAGCATCCGGAACTGGATGCCGGCACGATCCGTGTTGCGACCCATCTCGCCGCCCAGCGCGTCAATTTCCTTGACGAGGTGGCCCTTGGCAATGCCGCCCACGGCGGGATTGCAGGACATCTGCGCGATTTTATCCATTTCCATCGTCAATAAGAGTACGCGCATGCCCATGCGGGCTGCTGCCAGTGCGGCTTCGCAGCCGGCATGACCGCCTCCGACAACTACGATGTCGTAAGTCGTACTCATGCTACTTACCGATGCAAAATTCCCTGAAGATCCGATCGAGAATATCGTCCGTGCTGACCGCGCCGGTGATCTCGCCCAGCGCGTCAATGGCGGCGCGGAGGTCCATTGCGATCAATTCGCCTGCTGCCTTCGCATCAACAGATGCCAGGACGGCGCCCAATGAATCAAGCGTTCGCTGAAGCGCGGTTTGATGACGGAGGTGTGTGACCAAGACCGTCTCCCTGCTTTCAAGGTCCGGGTGAAGCAATAACGCTCGGATGCGATCCCGCAAATCATCCAGTCCGTCGCCGGTTTTGGCGGAGACTTTGACGACGGCGCAATCCGGCCCTTTAGAAGGCAGCAGCGCCGGGTCGCTACGACTCGGCAGGTCAATCTTGTTCACCACCACGAGCCGCTTCTGATCTTTATCCGGAGGAGCTTCCCGCAACAAGGACCGGTCTTCCTCCGTCAACGGCGCCGATCCATCCAGCACGATGAGCACAAGATCGGCCTGTCTCTGCGCGGTGCGGCTGCGCTGCACGCCTTCCTGCTCCACGGGATCGGCGGTATCGCGAATACCGGCTGTATCCAGCAGGCGCACGGGAATGCCCCGAATGTTCAGCGCTTCCTCCAACACATCGCGTGTGGTGCCTGGAATCGCCGTGACGATCGCCCGGTCGGTCTTGAGCAGCGCGTTCAGCAGGCTCGATTTCCCGACGTTCGGCTTGCCGATGATCGCTGCCGTGACTCCTTCGCGCAGAATGCGGCCCTCGCGGCTGTGGGCCAGCAGACGGGAGACGGTTCCATGCGACCGCTGGAGGCCGGTTGTCAACTCGGCCGTTGGAATGAACGCGATGTCCTCTTCCACGAAATCAATGCCGGCCTCGACATGCGCCAGCAGGCCGATGAGTGTTTCCCGGACCGTGTCGATTTCGTGGGACAGCGCGCCGCGCAGCTGTTCTTGCGCGATCCGAAGGCTGCCGGCCGTTTTGGCCCTGATAGTATCGAGAACGGCCTCGGCCTGGGCCAGGTCCAAGCGACCGTTGAGAAAAGCGCGCTTGGTGAATTCGCCCGGCTCGGCCAGGCGGGCGCCGGCGCGGACCAGGGCTTCGCAGATCGTCTGCAGAATGACCATGCCGCCGTGGCACTGGAGTTCAACGACGTCTTCCCCGGTGTAGGACTTCGGACCGTGCATGACGGCCACCAGTACCTCGTCGAGAGGCGCGTGCCGTGTTGAGTCGGACGGGTCGAGGATATCCGCATGGTGGAGCGTGTGACCGGCGGCGGATGCGAGCAGAATACCGGATCGGAGAACCGCGAGGCTGGCCGCGATGTCCATGGCCTTCTCGCCGCTGATGCGTACGATGCCGACGCCCCCCTCGCCAAGGGGGGTGGCGATGGCACAGATCGTGTCGTTCAGCGGTCCGTTCATGGACGGCCTCAGGTTTCGGTCTGGCTTGCAGATGTGGCAAAGGTCGACTGCTTGTAGATGTACCGATCCGTCACGAATTGCTGGCCGATGGTCAACAGATTGTTGGTGAACCAGTAGAGGACCAGCCCGGATGCAAAATTTAAAAACAGCAGGGTCATGAAGGCCGGCAGCATCAGCATGATCTTGGCCTGCACTGGATCCATGGTTGTCGGTGTGATCTTTTGCTGAATCACCATCGTCACGCCCATGAGAATCGGTAGCACGTAGTAGGGGTCGGGTATTGAGAGGTCCGTCACCCACAGAAGAAACGGCGCCTGCCGGAGCTCGATGGTCATATAGAGCACGTTGAAGAGCGCGACGAAGACCGGCATTTGCAACAGCATCGGCAGGCAGCCGCCGACCGGATTGACTTTATGGTCCCGGTACAGCTTGATCAGCTCCTTGTTCAATCGATCCCGGTCATCTTTATACTTGGCCTGCAGCGCCAGCACCTTCGGCTGGAGGAGCTGCATCTCCTTCATGGACTTGTAGCTTTTGTACTGCAGCGGGGCGAACAGCAGCTTGATGCCGACCGTCAAGAGCACAATCGCA
>DASQGO010000123.1:0-4297 GCA_035632555.1 Nitrospiraceae bacterium
GCCCACGAGCTGCACCTGGCGCCGATCGACTTCAACGTCACCGTCCACGGCGAGACGTATCACATCCAGGTGTCGGGCTCCGGCCGGAAGGAAGACGGCCGCAAGCCCTATTACATCCGGATCAACGACAAGCTGGAGGAAGTCCAGCTCGAGCCGATCCAGGAAGTGCTGGCCGGGGTGCCGGAAGCGCCGGCGGCCGGCGACAAGGCCAAGCCGAAACGGCCCAAGCCCGGCAAGCCCGGCGACATCGCCTCCCCCATGCCCGGCCGCGTCGTCACGGTGCTGGTCGCCAAGGGCGACAAGGTGAAGGCCGGCGATCCGGTGCTGATCATCGAAGCCATGAAGATGGAAAACCGCGTGCCGTCCCCGATCGCCGGCACCGTCGCCGCGCTCTACGTGAATGAAGGCGACGACGTGAAGCCCGACGAAACGCTCGTGCAGCTCGACTAAGCCGTCCGCATGCTCGCGCGGCGCATCCGTGTGCTCCTGTTGCTTCCGATCTTCGCGAGCGCCTGCGCGGCCTCTTCCGAAATTCCGCCCTGGTTCGACGGACTGCAGCGCCAGCCGGTCCACGCCGTCACGGTCAACGGAACCCGCATCGCCTATCTCGACATCGGGAGCGGCCCGCCGGTCATCCTGATCCACGGCTTCGGCGGATCCATGTGGCAGTGGGAATACCAGCAGGCCGCCCTCGCCTCGCACTACCGCGTCATCACCCCGGACCTGCCCGGCTCGGGGCTCTCGGATAAACCCGATATCGCCTACACGCCGGACGAAATGGTCGCCTTCGTCCGCGGCTTCATGGATGCGCTGGGGATTCAGAAGGCCGCGTTCGTCGGCAATTCCATGGGCGCAGGGCTCGTGATCGGCATGGCCGTCGCGCACCCGAACCGCGTGGACCGTCTCGTGCTGATCAGCGGCCTGCCGAAAGGTGTGCGCGAAAAACTCACGGGGCCCCTCATCAGGCGCGCCGTCGAGACCTCGGCCCCGGTCTGGCTGATCCGATTCGGCAACTGGCTCGCCGGCCGCTGGGTCACGGAAGACGTGCTCAAGGAAATCGTCTACGACCACAGTCGGCTCACACCGGCCGTCATCGAGCGGTCTGTTCGGAATCGCACGCGGCCGGGCCTGATCCCAGCCGCGATGGCCACCGCGAGAAATCTTCCTCTGTGGGAGCAAGGCTTCGCGCTCAGGATCGGCGAGATCAGCCGCCCGACCCTCGTGATCTGGGGCGCGGAGGACGAGGTGTTCCCCTCTGCGGTGGGACAGGAACTGCAGGCCACCATTAAAGGGGCTTCGTTTTCGCTCATCCCCAAGGCCGGCCATGTCCCGCAGTGGGAACAGCCGGAGGCCGTCAATTCCCTGCTGATCACGTTTTTGAAGTCTTGACTACGTTGGTCAAACAGACGAATCTATAAGATAGTGCTCACACCATTTGACCGGGAGGACACCATGACGCGAATCCATCCAATCATCCTCTCAGTGCTGGGCATCGTCTGCCTGGCTGGAATGACCGCCTGCGAAGGCAAGGGCAAGCCCGCCGATACCGGCTTCATGTACAAGGACCTGCCGGTTGCGAGCAGCAGCGCGACCGCCGGCAAGGGCCACACCGTCACATTCAAAGGCGATCCGCTGGCGCTGGCCGGGCCCGGCATCAAGGTCGGAGACAAGCTGCGCAACGTCAAGGTGGCGAAAGGCGACCTCTCGCTGATCAATCTTGCCGACACCAAGGGCAAGGTGCGTATCATTAATATAGTGCCCTCCCTGGATACGCCGGTCTGCGAACAGCAGACCCACCATCTCAGCGAGAAAAACAGCGGCCTGGACAAAACGATCGAGCTGATCACGATCAGCGTGGACACGCCGTTTGCCCAGGGCCGCTTCGCGAAGGAAGCCAAGATCTCCAACGTGACCTTTCTCTCCGACTATCGCGGCGGCGACTTCGGCAAGGCCCACGGGCTGCTGGTCGAAGGCCCGCACATCCTGGCCCGTACCGTCATGGTGGTGGACAAGGACAACGTGATCCGCTACCTGCAGATCGCGCCGGAGCTGACGCAATTGCCCGATATGGACGCCGCGTTCAAAGCGGCGAAGGGATTGCTGTGATGGCTCATTACGACATGATCGTGCTCGGCAGCGGCCCGGCCGGCCAGAAGGCGGCCATCCAGGCGGCCAAGCTCCGCAAGCGGGTTGTGGTCATCGAGAAGGAACAGGTCGGCGGCGCCTCCGTGAACACCGGCACGCTGCCCAGCAAGACCCTCAAGGACGCCATCTACTACCTGCACGGCGCGAAGCTGCGCGCCTTCACCAACATGTCGGTGTCGCTCAAGAAAAGCTTCACGCTGAACGATCTGATGGCTCGGAAGGACCATGTCATCAAGAACGAGCTGGCCATCATCACCAACCAGCTCGAGCGCAACGACGTGGAAATCGTCCACGGCACCGCGTCGTTCATCGACCCGCACACCATCCGGATCAGCAAGCAGCACGGCCACGAGGAGCAGCTGAGCGCGGATTTCATCGTCATCGCGACCGGCTCGCGCCCGCGGCGCGAGCCGGACATTCCGTTCAACAGCACGAACATCTGCGACTCGGACAGCATCCTGGCCACCGACACGATGCCCAAGACGATGGCCGTCCTGGGCGGCGGCGTCATCGGCTGCGAATATGCCACGATGTTCGCCGCCTTCGGCGTCAAGGTCACGCTGGTCGACCGCCGAAACGAACTGCTCCGCTTCGTGGACCAGGAAGTAATCCAGGCGCTGATCTATCAGATGCGGACCAACGGCGTGAACGTCAAGCTGAACGAGGAGATCGGCGAGATCAAGCTCGACGAGCGTGGCCGCGTCGTCACCGGTCTCAGGAGCAACAAGACGGTGGTCACGGACATGCTCCTGTTTTCGATGGGACGCTCCTCCAACACCGACGAGCTCAACCTGCAGGCCATCGGCATCACCACCGACAAGACCGGCCTGATCAAGGTCAACGAGTTTTACCAGACCGCCGTCCCACACGTGTACGCGGCCGGCGACGTCATCGGCTTCCCCGGCCTCGCCTCCACATCCATGGAACATGGCCGCCTCGCCGCCTGCCACGCATTTAAAATCGCGCTCTCCACTCTGCCGAAGATGATGCCGTACGGCATCTACACGATTCCGGAGATCTCGACGGTCGGCAAGAGCGAGGAGGAGCTGTCGAAAGAGAGCGTGCCCTACGAGGTCGGGCGGGCCTTCTACAAGGAGATCGCGCGCGGGCAGATCTTCGGCGACCTGGACGGCTTGTTGAAGCTGATCTTCCACCGCGACACGCTGCAGCTGCTTGGCGTCCACATTATCGGCGAAGGCGCGACCGAGCTGATCCACATCGGCCAGGCCGTGCTGACCTACGGCGGCAAGGTGGACTACTTCGTGCATAACGTCTTCAACTATCCGACGCTCGCGGAATGCTACCGAACAGCCGCCCTGGACGGCATCAATCGCCTCGGGAAAAATTAATCCCGCATGCCCAAGCGATCCCAAAAAATCCGCCGTCCCTCCAGAAAAACCTCGAACCCAAAACCTCGAACCTCGAATCGCTCCGCCCCTCGTCTTCCTCTGGTCACCCTTGCCCTCGAGTGGTTCCTGAATCCCGACCACCTACCCTTCATCGTCGCCAAGGAGCAGGGGTTCTTCCGCGAGGAAGGCCTGGACCTCTCAATCGTCATCCCGACTGTGCCGGAGGAATCGCTGGAACTGGTCGCGCGCGGCAAGGCCGACTTCGGCGTCGGCGAGCAGACCAACCTCATCAAGGCCCGCGCCCGGCGCTGGCCGCTCGTTTCCATCGGCCCGCTGCTGACAAACACCGTCGTCTGCCTCATGTATCTCAAGGAAGGCCCGATCAAGCGGGTGGAGAATCTCAAGCACCGCCGCGTGGGCTGGCCCGGTCTGGAAATTGACCTGCCGATTCTCAGCACCATGCTGGAAGCGGCGGGCCTGACCTTCGACGACATCCTGCCGGTGGACGTGGGCTTCGCCCTGACTGACGCGCTCCTGACCGGCAAGGCCGATGCGGTCTTCGGCGCTTTCGTGAACTACGAACAGGTGGAAGCTGAATCGCGCGGCGCGGCGGTCGAGTTCGTCAGTCCCACGAAATACGGCGTGCCGGATCTCTATCAACTCGTAGTCATGACCTCGGATAAGATGGTCGTGGAACATCCGCACCTTGTCAGGGGTTTCGCGCAGGCGCTCACGGGCGGGCTGACGTTCACGCACCAGCATCCGAACGAAGCACTGGGCATCTATATCAAGGCCAACGCGAT
>DASQGO010000124.1:0-31818 GCA_035632555.1 Nitrospiraceae bacterium
CGCGCATGGAGGGCGTGTTCCGGAAGGAACGCCCGGTCGTCCTGATCCATCTGGCGGCGCAAATGAATATCCGCCGGTCTGTCGAGGATCCGTTGTTTGATGCGCAGGTCAATATTCTCGGTACGCTGAACGTGCTCGATCAGGCGGTCCGGTATGGCACGAGAAAAGTCATCTTTGCGTCGTCGGGCGGCGCCATCTATGGGGAGCAGGACGTATTCCCCGCACCGGAGTCGCACGCGACCCGGCCCCTGTCGCCCTACGGTATCAGCAAGCTGACGGGGGAATACTATCTCGCTTATTATCAGCGGGTCAGCGGAATTCAGTACGTGAGCCTTCGCTTCAGCAACGTCTATGGCCCCCGCCAGGACCCCTACGGGGAGGCCGGCGTCGTCGCGATTTTTACTCAGAAGATGCTCGCCGGCGAGCAGCCGATCATCAACGGCAACGGGCGGCAGACGCGGGACTTCATCTACGTGGACGACGTCGTGGAGGCGCACATGGCGGTGCTGGGCAAGGAGATCCAGGGCATCTATAACGTGGGGACGGCGCACGAAACATCCGTCAACGAGTTGTTCGGCAAACTTGCGAACCTGACCAAGGCGGGATGCAAGCAGCTTCACGGCCCGTCGAAAAAGGGCGAACAGGCTCGCAGCGTGGTGGATGCCAGTAAGTTAAGGCAGGAGCTTGGATGGGAGCCGCGCGTGTCGCTGGACGACGGGCTGGCGCGCACGGTGGAGTTTTTCCGCGCGCCGTGAACCCGTTTGTCAGTAGCGCGGGACCTTCGGGTCGATGTGAACGGACCACGCGTCAATTCCGCCCACCAGGTTCTTGACGTTCTTGAACCCCTGCTGATGGAGGAAGGTGGTGGCGTCGGCGCTCCGCATCCCGTGATGGCACTGACAGACGATCTCGGCGTTGCGGTCGAGCTTGTCCAGGGATTGCGGGATGGTTGCAAGCGGAATCAGGATCGCGCCCTCGATCTTGGCTGTGGCATATTCCCAGGGCTCCCGGACATCCACCAGGACGATTTTGTCGCCCTTGTCCAATCGTTGCTTGAGTTCCTGGACGGTAATGGTGAATCCCATGTCGCGGCCTCCCTCTCAGGGCAGTCTCAACGGTTTTCTCGGAACGAACCTAATCATAGGGGTACGCTTGTGAGACTGTCAATCCGGTGACGGCTGGCCGTGGGCAATTTTCGCTGAAGGGACGCGAGGTATGAAATGGCAGGGCTCAGAGAGCAAAAGAACGAAGCAGGGGCGGCGGCCTATTATCGTGCTGATGACGGCTGCCTCGAAACAACAGGCAGGCCGGATCGGACGGGCGCTGGTCAAAGCCGAACTGGCTGCCTGTGTCAACGTGCTGCCTGGAATTCGCTCAATTTTCCGCTGGGAAGGAAAGATTTCGAATGAACGTGAAGTCTTGATAATCGCCAAGTCTCGGAGTGACCTGTTTGACCGGTTGGCCAGCGAGGTCAAGCGGATTCATAGCTACCAGGTTCCGGAAGTGATTGCTGTTCCGCTCACACACGGAACGGCTGATTACCTGGCTTGGATACAACAATCGACTCGCAAGTCATTGAAATAAAAGAGTTTGTAAAAAGACAAAACCGTTGACCACTAGGGGAAGTTTGGGTAGACTTACCACTCGCTCGCAGTTATGAATGGCTCGGAGCAGGAGCCATGACGGACAGGGAAATGGATACGACAGGAAAAAAACAAGCTGCCGATGCCTGCACCATTGTGATCTTCAGGGGAGCCAAGGCCGCTCCCCTGCGGTTCAGCTTTTCAGGGCCGGTCATGAAACGGATCAAGGTCCTGGGGCTCGGGCTCCTCCTGGCGCAGGGCCTGCTTCTGACCCATTATGTGATCCAATCGAGCCAGGTATGGGAATTGGGAGTGCTCCGGGAAGAAACCGCCACGCTTCGCGAACAGACCACCGTATTCTCCTCGTCGCTGGAAGATCTCAAACGCCGCATGCTGGCCATGAAAGAGGTGAATCAGCGATTGCGAATCATGCTGGGAATCCAGGAGCAAAAACCGACGGATATGATGAGCGGCAAAGGCGGCAGCGAACGTCCGATGGATGGCGGGCTACCAATTGATGGCGCGCTGCCGGTGAGTCAGTCAGTCGGCATGCCGGATGATCCGCCTCCTTCCTCCGAGGTGGCGCCGAAAGAGGGCAAACCGCTGATCGAAAAAGTCCAGCAGGATATCAGCTGGCTTCAACACCACTCCACGGTGGAGGAGCGGATTTTGGAAGAGTTAATCGAAGCGGCCAAGGATAAGTCCGCGCGCTGGGCGGCGACTCCTTCTATCTGGCCTGTGCGGGGATGGGTGACATCGGGATTTGGCGCCCGCATTTCCCCCTTTACCAATCAGCTCGCCATGCACGACGGACTCGACATCGGCGCGCCGCCCAACACGCCCATCCGTTGTCCCGCGAACGGGCATGTCGTATCGGCTGGTTTCGATGCCAAGATGGGCAACGTGATCCTGATCGATCACGGCTACGGGATCGAAACGGAGTATGGCCATCTGGCGAAACTGCTGGTCAGGCAGGGACAGAAAGTACGGCGCGGCGATATCCTCGCGCTGGTCGGCAGCACGGGGCTCTCGACGGGACCTCACCTCCATTACATGGTCAAGATCAAGGGCCAAACCGTCAATCCTCATAACTACATTCTCGACTAGATTTCCCTTCCGGGTTCCTGCCCGTCCTCAGCCACATCGTGTTTCCCGGCTCGTCTTTTCGCGAATCGTCCGCGCGGCGCCGGTCCCGTGCTATAGTGCAAGGACTCGATCCAGGGCGCAGTTGTTCCCCATGCATGATTTGAGAAGTCCTTCGTGACGCCCCGCCCCATCCTTGAGATCGGCGAGCAACTCGGCCTGCGCGAGGACGAGCTGATCCCCTACGGCCGCTACAAAGCCAAAATTTCGCTCGAAACACTGTCCCGACTTGCGGACCGCCCTCGCGGGCGATACGTGCTGATCACAGCGGTCAATCCCACGCCGCTTGGCGAAGGCAAGACGACGACGGCAATCGGGCTGGGCATGGGGCTCTGCCGCCTCGGCCAACGGGCGGCCGTCAATCTTAGGCAGCCGTCGTTGGGGCCTGTGTTCGGCCTCAAGGGCGGCGGCGCCGGAGGCGGGCGCGCCTGTCTCGTGCCGATGGAGGAGATGAACCTCCACTTGACGGGGGACTCGCACGCCGTTCAATCCGCGCACAACCTGCTTGCCGCCTTCGTGGACAATCATCTCTTCCACGGCAATACGCTGGACCTGGATCCCAAGCAGGTAACCTGGCCGCGGGCCGTCAGCGTGAGCGACCGGGCGCTGCGGCATGTTCGGGTCATCGGAAAAAACGGCGAAGAGCGCGAGACGCGCTTCGTTCTCACGGAAGCCTCCGAGGTGATGGCAATCCTGGCACTGGCGACCGGTTTCTCGGATTTGCGCGCCCGACTGGGCCGGATCGTCGTCGGAGCGACCCGCGATGGCCGGCCGGTCACGGCGGAAGACCTGCGCTGCGCCGGCGCCATGGCGGCGCTGTTGAAGGATGCTCTTTGCCCCAATCTCGTGCAGACGGTGGAAGGGACTCCGGCTTTCATGCATGCCGGGCCGTTTGGAAACATTGCGCACGGCAATTCATCCGTGCTTGCCGACCTGCTGGCGCTGCGTTGCGCGGACTATGTTGTCACGGAAGCCGGTTTTGCAAGCGAGCTGGGGGCGGAGAAGTTTTTCAATATCAAATGCCGGGCGTCCGGGCTGGCGCCCGATGCCGCAGTCATCGTCGTCACCCTGCGGGCATTGAAATTTTATGGCGGCGGCGGGGAAGTCAAATCCGGACTGCCGGTTCCCGCGGGCCTGGCCGGACCGAACCGTGACGCGCTGGCCAAGGGGTTTGCCAACCTCGAAGCGCATCTTGCCAACGTGCAGGTCTACGGGATTCCCGCGGTTGTGGCGGTCAATGCGTTCGATCAGGATTTGGACGACGAACTGCTTTGGGTGTGCGGGCAGGCCGAGAAGGCTGGAGCGGCGGGCGCGGTGGTCACCACTCACTTCCGGGACGGCGGGAAAGGATCGGAAACGCTCGCCCAGGCCGTCATGACGGCCTGCCGGAAGCCGAACCGATTTGCACCGTTGTATGACGTGGCGTGGCCGATCACGAGGAAGATCGAAACGATTGCCATGCGGATGTACGGCGCCGCCGGAGTCCGTTATGACGCGCAGGCGGAGCGGGACATTGAGCGGGCAACCCGATGGGGATTCGACCGATGGCCCATCTGCATGGCGAAGACACCGCTGTCGCTGTCTCACGACCCGGCGCTCAAGGGCCGGCCGTCTGGATTTACCGTTCCGATCACGGAACTTCGCATACTGGCGGGCGCAGGATTTCTGACAGCGGTCTGTTCGGGCATCGAACTTCTGCCCGGCCTGCCGAAGCGGCCGGCCGGCGAACACATCGACGTCGATCCGGAGACGGGGGAAATTGTCGGGTTGTCGTAAGCTTCGCCCGAGGTGGTGCGCTAGCGCTGCTTGAGGTATTTGAGAAATTCGGAGTCGGGGGTCAGCACCATCGTCGAATTGTGCGAGAAGGTTTTTTTGTACGCTTCCATCGAACGGGTGAACTCGAAAAATTTCGGATCCTGGCGGTAAGCCGACGAGTAGGTCTTGAAGGCTTTGGCATCGCCGTCGCCGCGAATCTGCTCGGCTTCCTTGTACGCTCCGGCCAGGAGAATCTCCCGATCTTTTTCGGCGTCCGAGCGGATCTTTTGGGCTTCCTCGGCGCCCTCGGCGCGATACTGCTTGGCTTGCCGCTCGCGCTCCGCCTGCATGCGGGCGAAGACCGCCTTTTCGTTCTGTTCGGGAAGATCCGCGCGTTTGATCCGGACATCGTGAATTTCCAGCCCGTAGACGGCCGCCTTTTCGTTGGCGCGCTGCGTCACGATCGCCATGATTTCCGAGCGTGTTTTGGACACGATGTCGGGCAGGTCGTGCCGTCCCAATTCGACCCGCAGCTCGGAATAGATGATGTCGTCCAGCCGGCGCAGGGCGCCGCGCTGCGTTTGAAACGCCTGGAACACTTTCAATGGATCGACGATGCGCCACTTGGCGAAGTTGTCGATGAAGAGGGTCTTTTTATCCTGCGTGATGACTTCCTGCGGGGAGGAGTCATAGTCCAGCAGCCGCTTGTCGAAGTAGGTCACGTCCTGGATGAACGGCACCTTGAAATAGAGGCCCGGCGACGTGATGTTCTGCTTCGGTTTGCCCAATTCGACCACGATGGCAGTCTGGGTGATGTCCACGATGAACACCGGTGACACGCCGAGCCCCACCAGCAGCACGGCGATCGCCAGAAGGGCGAGGATGAGGCCCTGCTTGCTCATCGCTTCTTTTCCTCCCCGGCAGGCTGCGCTTTCATCCGGTCGAGCGGCAGGTAGGGGAGCAGCCGCTCCGAAACTTTTCCGTCGATGACGACTTTCTCGACGCCGCCCAGCACCTCTTCCATCGTTTCAATGTAGATGCGCTTGCTGATGATATCCTTGGCCTGCTCATATTCCTTGAGCGTTTTGACGAAGCGGGTGGCTTCGCCTTCCGCCCGCGCGAGCCGGGCCTGGGCATAGCCCTTCGCCTGGTTCACCATCTGCGCCGCTTCGCCCTTGGCCTTGGGGATGATGTCGTTCCGGTAGCCCTGCGCCTGGTTGATGAGTTTTTCACGGTCCTCCTTGGCGCTCTGGACGTCTTTGAACGCGGCGGCCACCGCCTCGGGCGGGTTGACATCCTTCAGCTGCACGGCCGCGATCTGGACGCCGGCCTGGTATTGGTCCAGGATGTGCTGCAGCAACGTTTGCGCGCCTTCCTGGATTTGCGCCTTGCCGGTGGTCAGGGCATCGTCGATCTTGCTTTTGCCGATGACTTCCCGCATCGCCGCTTCACCAGCCTTCTCGATCGTGTCGTCGATTTCGTCGACTTTGAAGAGATAATCCCTCGCGCTTTTAATCTTGTACTGGACGATGAATTCCACCGCGATGATGTTCAGGTCGTCCGTCAGCATCTGCGCTTCCTGCGCAAACACCTGCGCGCGGCCCTGGCGGTCGGTGCGGAAGCCGATCTCGATCCGGTGCAGTTTTTCGACCTTGGGATGGAGGACGGTCTCGATGAAGGGAATTTTGAGGTGCGGGCCCGGCCCCGCGGTGCGGACCACGTCGCCGAAGCGCTTGACCACGCCCTCTTCGTCCGGCGCCACGATAAACGTGCTCTGCCAGACGGCGATCACCAGAAAGGCCAGAAGGAAAACAGAACGGAGGCCCTTGAACGGCATCATCTGGCGCAATTGGTCCTGGGCCTGCCGCACGGCATCGTCGATCGAGTCACTCTTTTTTCCCCAGGGATCTTTCGGGTCCCACACCATGCGTCAGTCCTCGCGAGCGGCACCATAACAAACTTTGCCTTGCGGGAGCAACAGGAGCTCGGCCTGTGGCTGATGAATGCGGGAAAGCGGAGCGTTATGCGGAGACGGCCAGCGCGGACGGCGCAACGTTGCGGATTCGGTCGGGGACGGGCTTCAGATCCCAGATCAACCCCATTTGCTCCAGGAGCAGGAGACCATAATAGGTCAGGTCGATTTCCCACCAGAAAAACCCCTGCCGCGCGGTGGTCGGATAATGGTGATGGTTGTTGTGCCATCCTTCTCCCAGCGTGATGAGCGCCAGCCAGAAATTATTGCGGCTTTCATCGTCCGTTTGATAGCGCTTCCATCCGAACATGTGGGTCAGGGAATTGATGGAGAAGGTGGCATGCGCCAGCACGACCGTGGAGATGAAAAATCCCCAGATGAGCATCTGGGCGCCGCTCGTGCCCAGTTCGGGAGCCATGTGATTGAGCACCGTTCCGAAGACGAACATCCCGGTGCCCAGCGCGGCTGGCACGAGCACGTCGAATCGGTCCAGGAACCGGAGCTCGGGAAATTTGGCCAAGTCAGGTACGGCTTTGAAGTCCGTTCCAAAGTTTGGCGGATAGGTGATCCATCCCAGATGGCTCCACCAGAATCCATGCTGAACCGGTGAATGAATGTCCTTCTCGCCGTCCGAATGCACATGGTGCTGGCGGTGATTCGCCGCCCACCAGAGCGGGCCGCGCTGCATGGCCGAGTTGCCGAGCAGGGCCAAGACGAATTGCATCGGACGGGACGTCTTAAACGTGCGATGGGAAAAATAACGATGATAGAAGCCGGTGATGGCGAACATCCGGATCACATACATTGAAACGGCCGTCGCCACGGCAACCCAGCTCCATCCCACCCAGATCACCGCCAGGCAGATAAGATGGACGGTGAGGAATGGAAGCCAGCGGGTCCAGGTGACCCATGCCGGGATGTGTTCATCCATGTAGCGGCCGGTGAGGGAGGAATCGAACCATTGCGCAATCGCGATCATCGCATGCCGCTTGCGCGTTCCCTTAGCCAAGTCTTGCATCCGTCCCCGCTCCTTCGATTGGCCGGCCACTGTTGTGAGGCACGTATATACCATTTTTAGCAGTGTGATGCTACGAAAAACGGGAGGCAGGGTTCGGTGAACGCGTAGGGGATGATCGTTATGTCACGGCGCCGCCGCACGAAGAGCCGGATCCGGCGGTGCAGCCGTAGCAGTGATTGCCGGTCACGATGCGGCGGGTGTGCAGCCTGGCCGGATCGAAATCGCGGAGATGCCGGGGCGCGCCGTGATTGACCGGGAGATCGAGCATCTGGTTGAAGTCGCAATCGTAGAGGGTGCCGTCCCAGCCCACCGAAATGGTGTAGCGGCACATGACGCCGGCCGCGGCTGCCGGATTGAACGCGTTGGCCAGGCGCTCCATGTACCCTTCGTAGTTGCCGCTGTCCACCAGGAATTCGAGAAAGCGGCTGATCGGCATGTTCGTGATCGTGTAAAGATGATTGAACGTGACGCCGTGGACGCGCTGCAACGCGCGGCGGAATTGCGCTTCGACCGCCTCCTGTTTGGGCGGCAGGAACGCGCCGACGGGGTTGTGGACGAGATTCAGCAGCAGACCGCTGCCCTCGCGCCCGTAGCCAAGCCGGTTGAGCACCTGCAACGCCTCGATGGACTTGTCGAAGACGCCGTCGCCCCGCTGGGCATCGGTCTGCGCAGTCCGGAAATAGGGGAGCGAGGCGACGATCTCGACCCGGTGGCACGCAAGGAATTCGGCGAGGCCGGTCTGCGAGGGAATCAACAGGACGCTCAGGTTGCATCGGTCCATCACGCGGCGGTTCAATTTCGTCGCCTGTTCGACCAGCCAGCGAAAATTGGGATTGAGCTCCGGCGCCCCGCCCGTGATGTCTACGGTCGGAATGTCCGTCTTGGCCAGCACTGCCATGCACAGCTCGGCCGTTTCCCGGCTCATGCTCTCCCGGCGGTCCGGCCCGGCGTCCACGTGACAGTGCCGGCAGGTTTGGTTGCAGAGCTTTCCGACGTTGATCTGAAACACGGTGATGCCGGTGGCCTGCAGCGGATCGAGCCCGGCCTGGCGCATGGGCGTTTCGAACGGAGGACAGGATTGTGCTTGTGCGAGAATGCGGAGCTGCTCTGCTGCAGAGGCGAGCGGATTCTGGCGGCCCAGCAGCGTCAGCGCCATGCGGGTGTCCTCATCGCGAAACGGCTCAGCAGCAACCGCCCTGGGGTGCGCAGGAGACCGCTGTGCCGGACACGGAGTCCGACGCGCGATTGGTGACGGCGAAGTGCGGCTGGTAGTGGTCGGTTGCGAGCACCTTCAACGTCTTCGAACAGATCTCAAGCGGCATGCCGCGGCGGAAGGTATGGTGGTCGTCATCTTCGACCTCGGCGAAAGGTCCGGTGAAGATCGCGAAGTCTCCATTCCAGACGCAGGGCTTCTGCTCCGGCAACACGGCCAGCCAGCGAGGATCGGATGGCTCAATGGTGAGCGGCGCATCAGAAACTGTCACGATGCGTCGGAACGGCGGCATGTCCAACATCTGTGCCGTCCGGGCGTTGATTTGCTGCGGAACACCGCGTCGGTACGTCTGCCCCAGCTCGTCCGTCACCCTGCTGAAGGGCCCCGTCAACGTTGCGAACCGGCCACGGCCGCTCGACGGAGCGAGGGGAAGTTTGTAGCCGGTCAGGGTCATGGAGAGAAACTGAATGCCGTCGATCTTTCGCCAGGGAATCGTCGTCATTTGATGAATGCCCAGAAAGCCAACCTCGACCATGCCGCCAACGTAGTCGCTGACGGTCAGTGCGCCCGAGAGGCAATTGCCCCACTGTTCCGTGTCGTGGATGAGATATTGCGGCACGGTCTGGTCGGCGACGATATCGGAAATGGTGAAGCGCCCGCCGGGCTTCAGGATGCGGAACATTTCCCGGAACACTTTCCGTTTGTCGGGAGCCAGGTTGATGACGCAGTTGGAAATGATCAGATCCACACTGCCGTCGTCCGCCGGCATGGCATCCGCCATGCCCTTGCGGAATTCGACGTTCGAGGGGGGGTGCCCGAGGTTCCGCGCCACGATCGGTGCGTTGCGCCGGGCGATCTCCAGCATCGTGTCGGTCATGTCGATGCCGATCACGCGGCCGGAAGGGCCGACGCGCCTGGACGCTTCGAAGCAGTCGATCCCGCCGCCGGAGCCGATGTCCAATACAGTTTCGCCTGGACGTACCGTGTCGAGGCCGGCCGGCGTGCCGCAGCCGTAGGAAATGTTCAGGACTTCCTCGGGAATGAATGTTTTGAGGTCGTTGAAATTGTAGCTGGTCGGGCAGCACATCTGCTCGCCGGTGGCGGCGGCTTTGGCATAGCGTTCGCTGACTTTCCGGGCGATGTCGTCAATCATGCCGGCTCCTGTGGCGGTGGGCGATGTTCATATACCGGACGGGTGCAGGGGTGTCAACGGGCTGGAAAGCCTCTGCGGCCCAGACGACGAGCTGTTCGGCATCTTCCATCACGTCCACCGGAACCTCGTAATAGGCCTTGAGCATCTGCCTGGCATTGGGACGGAACGGTTTCATCCCGCGTTCTCGATAGGCGGCCCGGCTCGTCTCGTTCGTTTTGAAGTAGAGCCGGCCTTTGTGAACGATGCCGAAAAAGACGTCACCATGATAGAGCCCATATCCGCCGAACATGGAACGGCAGGCCACGCCGCGGAGGCCGTGGAGCTGATCCAGCACGAAGTCCTTGAAGCCATCCGTCCTGGCAAGCATCAGGATGTTTGCACCGGTTTGCGCGCGGCGACCATCCGCACGGCAAAGGGGAAGACGATCCTGCCGCCCCGCCGGTACTGATTTGCGGTTTGAAGAATGCGCTGCTTCACATCCTGTGTCTGATCGGCCGAGAGTTCGGCCATGAGATTCTGGACCGGTGCTGCGATTTCCATGAGGCTCGTGTAGTACTCCTCGGCGGATGCGTGCGACCGCTCCGCGAGAAATTCCTGCTCCGCCACGTCGGTCAATCCGGCCTGCTGCAGCATGCCGGCGAGATCCCCGGGTTTCGCGAGCCGGAAAATGCCTGGAGCGGAGGGGTCCGGCGTCGGCAGCTCAATCACCTTCCTGATCGCCTCCATCGCGAGGCCGATCGATGGATTCTTCTCCGGCGCGGACCAGACCGCCGCTGCCAGCCAGCCGCCGGGCTTCAGGACCCGCGCGATTCCGGCGGCGGCTTTGGGCATGTCCGGCAGAAACATCAGGCAGAAGCGACTTGTCACGGCGTCGAATGAGTTTGCGTCGAACGGCAGCGCGGTCACATCGCCCGTGCGGAACGTGACGTTGGCGAGCTTGAGCGACGAGGCCTTGCGGCGGGCCACATCCAGCATCTGTTCGGCCAGGTCGATTCCCGCCACGCTGCCGCCCGGTCCCACGGTCTGTGCCGCGAGCAGTGCGGGATAGCCGGTCCCCGATCCAAGATCGAGCACGCGCATGCCCGGGCGGAGCCGGGCGTCGGCCGCCAGGCGGTGATTCAGGAACGTCATCTGCTCTTCGAAAAACCGGTCCCACTTCTCCCATCCACCGGCCACGCGGTTCCAGTCCTGGCGCTGGCCTGCGATGATCTGCTCGGGTGTCTGCTACGTCATGTCTCTCTCCCTTTATCCGCCGCTCAACGCGCAGACGATATAGATCTCATCGCCAGGCTGAAGCGGAGACTCCAAGGTCTGCACCTGCGACTCGTTCACGAAAATTCTGATGTGCGGCCGGATCGTGTCCTGCTCGGTGATGATCCGAAAGCGCAGGCCGGAGTAGCGGCGGTCCAGGTCCGACAGGGCTTCTGCCAGCGTCGAACCCTCCGTCTGTACCTCGCCATGCTGTGCCGTGTAGGAGCGCAGTGCTGTGGGAATATGGACCGTCATCGTCCGGGCGCGACCGCTTCCACGGAATAAATTTCCGGCAGATGTCTCGCAAGACACGTCCAGCCTGCCCCGCCGGTGCGACTTGCCCAGATTTCTCCACTCGTCGTGCCGAGATAGAGCCCGACCGGCTCGTGCGCATCGGCCGTCATAGCTTGCCGCTTCACAGTCCACCAGGCGTTCGAGCGGGGGAAGCCCTTGTCCTGGCGTGTCCAGCTTTTCCCGGCATTGCGCGTGACATAGGCGGCCGGTTTGCCGTCCGGACTTACCCGGGGCCACACAGTCCCCCCGTCCATCGGGAAGACCCATGCGGTGTCCGCATCGCGCGGGTGCACCACCATCGGGAAACCGATGTCCCCAACCTGCTTCGGCATGTTCTTCCCGATGCGCACCCACTCATTTGACGGCCGATCGATCCGGTAAATGCCGCAATGGTTCTGTTGATACAGTCGGTCCGGATTCGTCGGACAGAGCCGGATGCAATGGGGATCGTGGAAGGTCGGAGTGGATTTGTCGAAGCCTTCGACCACGTCCATGCCCTGCAGAAGCGGTTTGAAGGTTTTCCCTCCGTCAACGGACTCGTGCACGCCACCGCCGGACATGCCGAAATAGAGATGTCTGGGGTTGCGCGGATCCACGATGATCGAATGCAGTTTCGGTCCGTCGGGCGTGCCGTCCTGCACGGTGCCCATCCACTCGCGATACTTGGGGTCGTCGTTGATGTAGGAAAACGGTTTCCAGGTCGAGCCGCCGTCGTCGGACCGAAAGAGACCCTGCGGCGAAGTGCCGGCATACCAGACGTTCGGTTCGTTGGCGTAGCAGGGAGTGAGCCAGAACGTGTGATTCACGGCGCGGCCCTTCTCGCCTTCGGGAACCTTGGGGAACGCGGGCGGGGCAGGAGACTCTTTCCAGGTCTTTCCGGCATCGGTCGATCGCAACAAAATTGGTCCGAGATGCCCGGTGCTGGCCGCCATCAGGATCGTGCGCCGGTCTCTCGGGTCGCACACAACGTGATGGATGATATGGCCAAGGAACATGGGGGCTGAAAGTTTCCACGTTCGCCTGGCACGGTCGCTCTTGAGCGTGAATGCGCCTTTCCGCGTCCCGATCAGGAGCGTGATGGCGCCGCTCTCGGCTGAAGTCGAGGATTTCATAACCGGCCTCCGTTTGGGGATTATTTCAATGTCTGCAGTGTCTCGCGCAGTTCCTTCACTTCAGCGGCCAAGAGATCGAGATGCTGATCCCGCTGCGGCTGATCGTCTTTGAATTTCCACAGCCGCTTGAAGATCGCCAGCATTTCTTTCTTGTGCGTGACGGTCAGATCGTAGGCCGGCATTTTAGCCTGCGCCTCTGTCACCCCGCAAAACGAATCCAGAAGGGCGTGGAGCTGATTGTGGAGGTCGTCGAACGCATTGTCGACGCCTTTGCCGCCTTTGGCCTTTGCCGCGGTGGCTTCCATCATGTTCGTGAGATTGATCATCGTCTCGACGCCGCTGGCACCCTTGGCCTGCGTTGCATAGTCGCCCGCGCGGGGATAAAAAATGTAGCTGCAGCCGCTGAGCCCGGCCAGCAGCATCGACAGGGTGAGAAATCCGATCACGCGTTGCATAGCAACCTCCTCTGGTTTCCGTTATAAGGCGGATACTAGTAGTCAAGCATGTTGCCGCATCGACGTCAATCCTTCCGCTCTGAGGTTTGTCCTACGCCGTCGACGATAGCTGGACAAGGAGAGGGGAACCGGAGTAAGCCAATACAGCCGGAGACCGCGCATGATCTTGAAAGCCTACAATAATGTGCCGATTCCATCCTGGATGTATGGCACAGCATGGAAAAAAGAGGCCACGGCCCAGCTTGTCCAGCAAGCCGTGGCGGCCGGCTTCACGGCCATCGACACGGCTAATCAACTGATCCATTATCAGGAAGCGCTGGTCGGTGATGCCCTGCAAGCCCTCGCGAAGCAGGGCATCGCGCGCGAGTCCCTGTTTCTCCAGACCAAGTTCACGCCGGTCAACGGCCAGGATCATCGCACTCCATACGATGTGAAAGCTGATCTCACCACGCAGGTCAAACAGTCCTTCGACAGTTCGTTGAGCCATCTCCACACCGACTACCTGGATTCCTATGTCCTGCACGGGCCCTATTCGCGCTATGGACTCGGAGCGGCGGATTGGGAGGTGTGGGCGGCCATCGAAGGGCTGTATCATTCCGGCAAAGCCAAAATGATCGGCATCAGCAATGCCACAGCCGAACAACTTGCCCTGCTGTGCGAACGGGCGACGCACAAACCCATGGTGGTGCAGAACCGCTGCTATGCCGCGTTGGGATGGGACAAGGACGTGCGGGAGATGTGCCGGGCCCAGGGCATCGTTTATCAGGGGTTTTCACTATTGACTGCCAATCGGGGGGTGCTGGTTGATCCGGATGTGCGGGCCATCGCGCAACGAGTCAAGGTAGATGTTGCGCAGGTCATCTTCCGGTTCGCCATGCAGATCGGCATGCTGCCGTTGACCGGCACCACGAATCCACAACATATGAAAGAAGCTCTTGCGGTCGAACAGTTCATACTCGCTCCCGAGGACATCCAGAAGATTGAGACCATCGGGCTGTAGCGAAGGAATAATGGCAATTCGTATCAAACGAATCTATGCGCCAGCCGAACAGACGGACGGATTCCGTGTATTGGTCGATCGACTCTGGCCACGCGGCGTCTCAAAGGAAAACGCTCGGATTGATCTGTGGCTACGCGACGTGGCGCCCTCATCGGCTTTACGGGTCTGGTTCGGCCATGATTCCAAGCACTGGACCGAGTTTCGTATGCGCTATTATGCTGAACTGCGCAAGAACTCCGAGTCTCTTGCTACATTGGTGAAACGAGCGAAGAGGGGTACGCTGACTCTTCTCTACTCGGCACGTGACGAGCGTTTCAATCAAGCCGTGGTACTCAAAACCTATCTCGACAAGCGATCCCTCCCGACTCCGAAAAAGACGAAGAAAAAGTAATCATCTGGTTTTCCCGATTTACTCTGCGACGGCTGCTTGACAGGCTTTCCTCAGCGGCCTAGCCTAACGCCATGAATCGCGCCGAGCGAAAAAAACAGGAGAAGCGGCGGGGGCCGCAGGTGCCGGGCCATCTTCAGCAGACGTTTGCGCAAGCGGTGGCTCATCACCAGGCCGGGCGGCTCCAGCAAGCGGAGGACCTCTACCGGCAGATCCTCGCCGAGCAGCCTCGCCATGCCGACTCCCTGCACCTGCTGGGCCTGGTGGCTTACAAGGCCGGTCGTCTGGAAGAAGCGGCCGGCCTGATCGCCGATGCCATTCAACAGGATTCCACCAAAGCACCCTACTGCTTCAACCTGGGCGTGGTGCTGCAGAAGCAGGGAAAGCTCGACGAGGCGGCTGACGCTTACCGGCGCGCGGTAAAGCTGAATCCCTCCCATCTTGAAGCTCAGAGCAATCTCGGAAACGTCTTGCTGGAGCAGGGGAAGCTCGATCAGGCCGTGGCGGCCTACCAGCAGGCGTTGCGACTGAATCCCAATTCTTCCGAGACGCACAATAATCTCGGCGTGGCGCTGAAGGAGCAGGGGAAGTTTGCACCGGCCGTCGCGTCGTATGCGCAGGCATTGAAACTGAATTCCCATCATGTCGAAGCCCAGAACAATCTCGGCGTCGCGCTCAGGGATTCCGGGAAGTTGGATGAGGCGGTGGCGGCGTTTACGCAGACACTGGCCCTCCGTCCGGGCTATGTGAAGGCGCACTACGACCGGGCGTTCGCCTATCTGTGGCAGGGGAAGCTGGACCGCGCCGCCGAAGAGCTGCGGGCCTCGGCGGAGACCAAGCAGAACCACGGCTGGCCGGTGCAAGACACGACGGTGTCGAGGGCGCGGATGAAGCACGATGCCGAGCAGGTGCAGTATTTGCTGGATCGCGGCCTGCTTGGACAGGCGCAGAAGGGTTATCTGGACATGCTCCGGCAACTTCGGCAACGGGCCGCGCAGGGAAACGGTTCGTCGTGGCGCATGCCGGTCAGTCCCGGGGAGTATCAAGCCATCGCCCCGTCTTTCAACCGCATCCTTCATGCTCCCGACTGTCCGCAACTGGCGGACGGCGCCGTCAGTTCTTCTCTGGATGTGGCCGTGATCGAAGCCCGTTATCATGCGAAACGGCCCGAGATCATGCATGTGGACGGATTGCTGACCGAGGACGCGCTGCAGTCCATCCGCCGGTTCTGCCTGGAATCCACAATCTGGAAACGGGATTATCCGAACGGCTACATCGGGGCTTTTCTGGGAGACGGATTCGCCTGCCCGCTGTTGCTGCAGATTGCCGAAGAGTTGCGCCTCAAATTTCCCGGAGTGTTTGCGCAGCACAAGCTGACTCAGGCCTGGGCCTTCAAATACGACAGCGCGTTGACAGGATTGAACATGCACGCCGATGCGGCAGCCGTGAACGTGAATTTCTGGATCACGCCGGATGCGGCGAATCTCGATCCTGACCGGGGCGGATTGGTCGTGTGGGATCGGGAGGCCCCGCGGGACTGGAGCTTCAAGGAGTACAACAACGCCAGGAATGAACCCAAAGTGGTGGCATGGCTCAAACAACAGGGCGCGCAGGCAGTGACGATCCCGTACCGGTGCAACCGGGCGGTGATTTTCAATTCCGATCTGTTCCACGCCACGGACCGCATCAGCTTCAAAGAGGGCTATGAGAACCGCCGGGTGAACATCACCCTGCTATACGGCCGGCGGGAGCAGGGGTAGCTCCGGTTGCATGAGCGCCGGATGCTACGGTATTCTCTCTTCAACAGCGAGGCCGGCCCCGGTGATTACCAACGATGCGCTCACCAGCTATATTCGCAGGACGATGCCGGACGCGGCGGTGTCCGTCACGGATCGGACCGGCACGCGGGACCATTTCAGCATCAAGGTGATCTCGGATCATTTCAAAGGCAAAAATCTGCTGGACCGGCACCGGATGGTCTATCAGGCGCTGGATGAGCCGATGAAAGACGGGCGCATTCACGCGCTCGAGATCAAGGCCGAAACCACGGATGGAAGTTAAGGGCCGGACGCTGTCAGCTTAAGGAGGCCGATCATGAGCAATCCCATCGAAGAAGAAGTGCAGAAAGAAATCAAGGCGAACAAGATTTTGATCTACGGCAAGGGCACGAAGCAGATGCCGATGTGCGGGTTCACGCGGGAGACGATGCAGTTCTTCGACCGGTACGGGTTCCCCTACGAGCTGGTCGATGTGCTGCAAAACCCGGCCAAGCGGGAATTTTTAAACAAGATGACCAACTGGCCGACGCTGCCCAAGGTCTTCATCGACGGGCAGTTTTACGGCGACACGGACATTCTCGATCCGATGGCCGCCAAGGGCGAGATCGAACCGCTGCTTAAGAAAGCGTTCGACAAAAAATAAGCGCCATTCGTCCATTGCCGAACGAGAGCGATTTTCTCTCGTGTCCGACGAATGCCGATCAGATTCCCCATCCTCCCGAGACGTGAATATTCGTCCCCGTCACGTAACGTGCGTCATCTGACAGCAAAAACTTTACTGCCGCCACCGTATCCTTGACCTCGCCGACATAGCCGGCCGGAATCTTCTTGGCCATGCCGGCCAGTTCACCGGGCGGCGCGCTGCCGGAATCAATAAAGCCTGGCGAAATGGCATTCACCGTGATGCCGTGTGGCGCCAACATTTTGGCCAGCGTTTTGGTCAGGATCAGCACACCGGCTTTCGCGATGTAGTGTGCGGTCACCTCCGGTTGCGCGATCATCTGATCGGCATTGGCCATGCTGAAGTTCACGATCCGTCCCTGTTTGCGCGCCTTCATGCCCGGCGCGGCAGCCTGTGCCAGATAGAAGACGGGATGGAGATTGTGATCGAACATCTCGATCCATCCCTCCGGAGTCTCATCCAAGAGATTCAGGCGGTGGTAGGGGCCGGCGCAATTGATGAGGGCGTCGATCCGCCCCCACGACTGTTCCACGCGCCGGATCAAATTTTGGGCGGCAGCAGGATCGGAGACATCGCAGCGGACGGACAGCGGTTCGCCACCGTGCGCGGTGATGTCACGAACGGTGCCGGTGGCCGCCTGTTCGCTCGTCCGGTAGCAAATGGCCACGCGCCATTTCTGCGCGGCGAGATCAAGGGCGACGGCGCGCCCGATGCCGCGGGCGCCGCCGGTGATGACGGCGACGGGCATGTTCACCGCGGGATGTCTTGCTCGTCGGGATTGCGATAGGCGACTTCGAGCGAGTCCGGGGCGCAGGTCACGCGGTTGCGTCCCTGCGATTTGGATTGATACAGGGCTTCATCGGCGGAGTGGATCAGCTCCGCCACCGTCGAGGCATGGATCGGGTAGGAGGCGACTCCGATGCTGATTGTGACCCGCTCCGGCGCGGCAGGCGCCAGTTTTCGAAGCGAAAGTCCCGCCACGGCGATGCGCAGACGTTCGGCCACCGCGACGGCCCCGACCGTGTCGGTTCGCGGAAGCACGATGACGAATTCCTCCCCGCCGTAGCGCGCCAGGACGTCGCTTTCCTTCAGCGTGCGATGCAGGGTTTGCGCGACGGTTTTGAGCACGAGGTCGCCGACCTGGTGTCCGTACGTGTCGTTGACCTTCTTGAAGTGGTCCAAATCGATCACCATCAGGCTCAGAACCTGGCCTCTCCGGCGGTCGTCGGGCACGACCAGCTTGGCGAGCGCCTCTTCCAGAAAGCGGCGGTTGTAGGCGCCGGTCAGCTCGTCGATCAACGCGCGCCGCTTGGCCCGCTCGAGATGCTGGAGGTGGCCGATCATCGGCGCGGCCACGTTGACCAGGGCTTCGATCCAATGACACGTGTCTTCCGTCCAGCGGTTGGTTTCCTGGCTGACCAGGTGCACGACGCCGATGGTTCGCCCGCCGATGACCAGGGGGACGCACCAGTAGCCGCCGGTCTGCTTGTTCGAGACGCTCGACGCGCAGACCAGATCACGGGACGTGTCCTGCACCTTATACTCGCGGCCGGATCGGATGACCGGGCACCGGTGGGGCTCGTTCCAGACCGGGTAGCCGTCGATGGCGAGATCCTCGCGCTTAGGCGAGGTCCAGATGGTTTCGAGACGGTCCTCCGAGGCATTGAGCCGGAGAATGAGGATTTGCCGCAATGACAGGCTCTGCTGCAGGGTGTGACAGAGGATGCGGTACACCTCTTCCTCGGAGATGGCCTGTTGCATGGATTGCGTGATTTTCTGCATGTCGATCAGGCGCTGGTTCAGGATCTGCATCTCGCCGGCCTGCTGCTCCAAATCGGCCGAGTGTTCCTGCTGGTGCAGGCGCAGGCTGAGGTACATGTCCCAGAATCCGTGCCAGAGCTGCCGGATTTCTTCGCCCATGGCCTGCTCGGTGCGCCGGCGGACCGCCGGCTCCTCGGCCACGTCGCCGCTCGCGCTGGAGATCTTTTGCATCTGCGCCGTCAATTCGCGGACCGGCTGCGTGACGACGACGCGGGAGCCCCAGACGATGAGGATCATGACGATGAGGCTGATGCCGCCTCCGCCCGCCACCAGCCACAACTGATCCCGGCGGGCCGCCTGCAGGGCGGATTCGATGGGAATGCTGATTTCGATGCCACCCATGATGTCGTTCAACTGGAAATCCTGCTTCGGGCTGTTGGGATGGACGTTGTGGCAACCCAGGCAACTGTTCGTCACAGCCCGGTCGGGGGCGAGGAACCGCATGACCGTGGTCCCGTTCGCCTGTTCCTGACGCTTGAACATTTTCGCATTCGTGGTCAGCAAGGCCTTGAAACCTTCCTCCTGGAAGGAATCCTGAATGCCGTTCTTTTTGTTGATCGGCCAGGGACTGATCAGTTTGATCCGGTAGCCGGCTGGAGAATTCGCGATCATTTCCGTGACTTCCCGGATGAAAGTCGCCGGGAGCGGAAACGCGTTCGGGGTGTGATGGTAATCGGCGCTGACGCTGGCTTGGAGCGCCGTCAACCGGGGCATGACCACGGAGGAATAGTACTCACGATCGGCTTGAATCTGCGTCAGAATGGCTTCGGCCGTCGTGGTGGTCTGCTGCTCCAGGACCTGCATGCGTTGGCGGCCGGCGAAGGCCCAGGCAAACAGGATAAGAAACAGCACGAGCAGCGGCGCGATCATGATCATGAGCTTCGTGCTCACGGACCAGTGCCGCACGTTAATCAGCCAGCGCATGCCGGTCGTCGGAGCCTCGTGCCGTCCGGTCTCTTGGGGGGAGAACGTCATAGGGCTGTGGCCGCGTTCCCGGCTTCTTGGGTGTGCCGTGGGTTGCCTAGCCGATCTGCCAATAAGCGTAGCACACCAGCCGTGCGGGGCGAAAGTGACTTGTTTGCCTGTGGGGTGCGGCTCCGCAGCCCCGCTTCCTCGATCACAGCCCGAAGGTCGTCCGGTGTGTCGATATCACGACGAACCGGCAGCAGCGCAGTGCGCAGCCCCAGCGCGGCGGCTTTCTGTTGCGTCAGGAACAGAACCCGATCGGTTGACCATGGAATGCCGGCAAACAACTCCGGTTCCGGTTTGCGCAGCCCGATCAGGTAGTAGCCGCCATCCAGCGCCGGACCCAGCACCAGATCGTGAGCGGCCAGCAGTTTCACCGCGTCACCCAGCGACGAGCCGGGCAGAGTCGGCAGGTCCGTGCCGATCGCCAGCACCTGCCGGTAGCCCAGCGCAAAGATGTCGGCAAAGGCGCGGGTCATGCGGGCGCCGAGATCGTCGCCCGTCTGCGTGATCAGGCGGACGCCGTGCCGTTCTTCCAAGATTTTGAAAAAGACGTGTTCGGATGATGGCGCGCAGGCCACAAACCGGTCCATCGAAGCGATTCCCCGGCTTCGCTCAAGCATGTCCAGCACGAGGCTGCCGTGCAGGCTGGCGGCTTCGTCCGGGGTGAGCGGCGGGCAGAGGCGCGTCTTGACGTGGCCGGGGATCGGCGCCTTGGCGAAAATGATCAGGGCGGAGTCGGACCGCTGGCGCGAAGCGGTCGGCCCGGAACGCGCGGAATCTGTCTGTTGCCGAGGGCTCATGTGCCCTCTTCTCCTCACGAATGGATCAGAAATACGTCAAGCTGCGGCTGCCGAGCATGCGCACCACCGACGCCGTCGGTGCATGCCTGCTGAGATATCAGCGAATAGCGGTATAAAAATGGTGCAGTCTGCCTGGATGAATGCCTATCCAATACAGGAATCGGAGGGTCCACATCAAGACAATTGTTCGGACTGCTCCGCAATGCTCCCAACGGCGGTAGGAGGTGATCACCTGGGCATGGAGCGGTGTCACCCGGCCGGCGCGTTTGAGGCGGCGGGTGAAGTCCACGTCTTCCATGATGGGGAGGTCGGCAAAGCCTTCCAGTTTCGCAAAGACCTCGCGCCGGACAAAGAGTGCCTGATCGCCGGTGGCGATCCCACTCCAGCGCGAGCGCAGATTGATCAGCCGCGCAATCAGCCAGGCCATGCCAGTGTCCCGTTCGAACCGGATGTCGAACCGCCCTCCGGCGCAGGCGGAATCGTTCAGCGCCCGCTCGATGGCGTGCCGGGCCGTGTTGGGTAGGTGTGTATCGGCATGGAGAAACAGCAGAACGTCCGACCGGCTGTGAGCGGCGCCGGCATTCATCTGGCAGGCGCGTCCCGGCGCCGATGTCACGCAGCGCACATGGTGCGAGGCCGCGATGGCCCGCGTGCGATCCGTGCTGCCGCCATCCACCACGATGATCTCGTCGAAGCCCAGGCGTACCGTGCGTGCGAGCGTGTCCGGCAGCGCCTGTTCCTCGTTCAGCGTGGGGATGATGACGGCGATCTGCACGCCGGCAGGTGCTACTCGCGTTTATCCGGGGCGGCGCTGGTGAACATGAAATAGGCAACCATAATGACCGTCGCCCAGAAGACCGCCTGCTTGTGCCAGAAGTGCACCTCGCCGTAATGGGCAATGGCCAGGCCGAGCGTGATGGCGGCCGTCATCACCGTATAACGCAGCGTGAGGTTCGCGATGGCGGAATAGGCCCAGATGGCCAGCCCCGTGAAATACAGCACGAGGGGCTTGTAATCGATCTCAAAGCCTCCGCTGATCGAGAGAAAGATGGTGAGAAAGCCCAGGAAGACCAGCGACGAGCCGATGATCATGCCGGGCACGTGGAGGTGGTGGTCGTCGTCGTGATGCGTGCCGCGATCGGAAGACGGCGTCGTCGTGTTGTGATTGTTGGGACGTTCGGGCAGATCGGTCGGTGCCATTCGTATCCTTAGACCTTAAAATGTTTGCTCAACGTCAGTCCTTGCCGCTGATAGGAGGAGCCCAGACTGACCCCGTACACCTCCGTCGGAATGTCGAGCATCTTCTCGTAGACGACTTTGAAAAACGTTTGCCCGTCATGAATCAAAAACGGCACGTCGTGCGGGCGGACTTCCAGCACGGCCTGCGTACCGGCAATCTCGCCGCGGCCATGGCCGAAACCAGGATCGAAGAAGCCGGCGTAATGGGTCCGCAGCTCGCCGCAGGCCGCCTCGTACGCGACCATTTCGGCCGCGTAATCGGGCGGGACGCAAATCCGTTCCTTGGACGCAAGGATGTAGAACTCCTCCGGTTCGAGCAGCAGGCTGTCGTTGCGGTGCCGCTTGATCGGCTCCCAGAAGTCGGCGGCGGCGTAGTGGCCGACTTTGGACAAGTCGATCACGTGGCTGTTTTTCTTCGCGCGGTAGCCGATGACGCCGTCCCGCTCGTCCTCTCCGTACAGGTCGATGCGAAGAAACAGGCCGCGGTCCACCCGCAACTCGCGCGATGTCAGCGGTTGGGCGCGCGCGTCGTTGTGAAAGAGCACGGGGACCTTCCGGTGCAGCGTGCGCAGGGCGGAATCCGAGACGGCAGCCGGCCCCTGAATAAGCCGCAATTGATTGAGCGAATAGCCGGTCTTGATCTTGATCGCGAACGAGCGGGGCACGATTTCCAGATAGAGCGGGCCCTGGTAGCCCGAGCGGATTTCGTCGAAGCCCGTGTTGAGGTCCGTGATCACACGGGTGAAGACGTCCAGGCGTCCGGTGGTGCTCTTCGGGTTGGCCCGCGCGCGCAGCCCCGGCGGCAGCCGCAGGGATTCCAGCAGGGGGACGAGATAGACGTGCCCCTTTTCCAGAATCGCGCCACCCGTCAAATCCATCTCGTACATCACGAGATCGGACTGATAGAAGTCCATCACGTTCAGCCGCGCCTTGATCTCGGATTGTTCGGGCAGGAAGCTGCTCAGCAGGCGATAAGCCTTGCGGCCTACGCGCAGGTCGAGGCTCGCCGGCTGGATCTGCCTGGATTGGATCGGCACGTCAGCCCTGATGGCGCCGTCGGCGAGCAGCCGCTTGATGGATTGGTACGGCAGGATGCCGTGACGCAAGGCGCGCCCGGCGGTGGAGCGTCGTGTCTTCACGAGCTTCCTTCGCAGCAATCGGAGGAACGGGGATGCGCCCCGGCCATCGGCAGCTCGCGCCCATGGCCGTTTCCCGGCTGCGGATAGCGGAAGGTCTTGTGTTCGTAATTGTTGAGCACGACGCCTTCGTCGTCCATGTGAACCAGGTAGTCTCCCGGCAGCATGGGAATCTTTCCGCCGCCGCCCGGCGCGTCAATGACGAAGTGCGGGACGGCCATTCCGCTGGTGTGGCCCTGCAGCGCGCGGATGATCTCGAGGCCGGTTTCGACAGTGGTCCTGAAGTGGTTCGTGCCCTTCGTCAGGTCCGCCTGGTAGAGGTAGTAGGGTTTCACGCGGGCCAGCAGCAATTTGTGCACAAGCTGCTTCATGATTTCCGGATCGTCGTTGACGCCCTTCAGGAGCACGGTCTGCGCGCCGAGCGGCACGCCGGCGTCAGCCAGCTGGCCGCAGGCTTCGGTGACCTCCGGTGTCAGCTCGTCGGGATGGTTGAAATGCAGGTTCATGTACACGGGATGGTATTTTCTGACAATCTCGCACAGGCTGGTCGTGATGCGCTGCGGCAGCGTGCCCGGGACACGGGAGCCGATGCGGATGATTTCCAGATGCGGAATCGAGCGCAATGCCCTGAGCACCTTCTCCAGCAAATGATCGGGCAGCAGCAACGGGTCGCCGCCGGAGAGAATCACGTCCCGCACTTCCGTGTGCACGCGCAGGTAGGCCACCGCCTTGTCGAGGTCGCCCTTTTTAATGAAGCCCGGCTTGCCGACCAGGCGCTTGCGGGTGCAGAAACGGCAATAGATCGGACACTGGTTCGTGACCATCAGCAGCACGCGGTCGGGGTACCGGTGGACCAGATGCGGCACGGGGCTCATCAGGTCTTCTTCAAGCGGATCATTTGGCGCGTCGAAATCCTCCATCTCGGCCCGGTCGGGGACGACCTGCTTCCAGATCGCATCGCCCGGTTCCTTGATCGTTGCCAGGACCGTCGGCGTGATGCGCATCGGATAGGGGCCGACGATGGCTTCGATTTCTTTTTCATCCACGCCGAGCCGGGCGGCAAGATCTTTGGGTTTCACCACGCTCTGCGCGAGTACTTTTTGCCAGACTTCCATGCGGTCTCCTCTATGTCAGACGGCACGACGGGTGTTCGTCGTCCTTGCCCAGCGTTTCGGATTTGGGTCGGGCGAGGGCGGCAAATTTCGCGACAGCGTTCGGCCCTGAACCGCCGGCTCCATACCGATCATCGAGGTAGGCCAGAATGTCCCGCGTCTCGCTCAACACCAGCTCGCCGTCTTTGATGACCGGCACATAGTATTGCCCCGAGACTTCGTAGACCTGTTTGCGGAACGTGCGGACGTCGGGCACGACGACCTCATCAAAAGGCACCTGGAGTAACTCGAGTTTCTCGCGCACTGCCAGGCATTCCGGGCACCAATTGACGTGATAGAAGGTGAGCGCCACGTCAGTGCGCCTCCGGCCTGACTGCGCAGGGCGCCATGATCGCGTCTTTCATGCCGTGAATCAACTTTTTATCCAGCGGGCAGACGGTGGCCAGGATGCCCGCCAGCTCCGCCTTGCCGCCGGACACGAAATAGTAGGGTGACAGCCGGGCCCGCCCCGTCATTGGTTCGATCTCTTGCGCCGCTTCATTATAATAGGATAGTTCGAACTGCCGCCCTTTGTGGAATTCCTGCAGGATGTGCGGCGTGGTCGGGAAGGATGCCAGCGCCTGGTCGATCACCCCGGCCCATTCTGATTGCGAAAGGTCGTGCCCGACGGATACGCCGCGGCTGCCCCATGCGAGCGGCGAGAAGCCGGACGGTTTGATCACGTACCGGCGTCCTTTCTGCGTGGCGTGACCCAGGTCGCGCCAATCCGCAATGGCCCGCCCTCCCAACTGCAAGCCCGGGATGACGGCGGCGGGCGGCAGGGGGCGCGGATCGAGCACCCACGTTTTCGGCAGCAGGTGGGACAGAACCGAGTAGGCGTCCTCCCCGAGGTCCGCCTGCCAGAACGCCGTCAGGGCCGGGTGATGGAACAGGGCGAAGGCCAGTTTTTCCTCCATCTGCGGCTTGAACGGAGGCGTGACGGCCACGCGTCCCTGCTTCGCCGCGTACATGATCAGTTCGGACTTCGGCACGTTGGGCAGGTCAAACAATTCGAAGAAACGGTAGAGGAGGGCGATTGGGCGATGGTCGCGGGCCAACCGGAGGCCGTCTTCGGTGAAGTCCACCTCGTCGGGCTCCACGCAAAAGACCGCGAGGTCCTGCTCGCGCAGCCGGGCCGCCATCCACTCCATTTCGGGGCGATACTCCTGCGCCTCTTCGGAGACAACAATGGCCGCGCCGCCGGTTCGGCCTTCCATCCGTTCGCGCAACATGGCGGCAAAGCCGCGGACCATGCCGTCTCGTCCGCCGGCAATTCCGGGCTCCCCTTGTCCATAGGCCTGCGCCATGCAGCCGGTCAGTCCGATGCCGCCGGGGACGGAATCCAATTCAGTCATGATCATCCCGGTGTCGGTCGGGATTACGTCGGGGCGGATCACGTCCGGCAGCAAGTCCCGGAACCGGTCGAGCCGGCTGTAGGCAATCAACGAGTCCGGCTTGCCTTGGTCCAAATAGGCGGCAATCCATGGCGGCTGCGTGCCGTGGACACTTTCAAAATACAGATGGTTCAGTGACCGATAAAAGGCGAGCAGGTGGCCGCCGAGGGATTGAAAAAAAGCCACCTCATCGGGTGAAAGTGCAAGAGGGTGCGGGGCGATTCGCCAACGGGTCGCGGCAACGGGCGTCTGGCCTTGAGGAGTGTCGGTGCCGGATTTGTCGAACAGGCCGGCGGCGATCAAGGCGTCGCGGGTGGAGAGACAGCGTTGACGGTCGGTTTCCCATCCCGTTCGGTTCGATACCTCAGGCGTTGGGGCCAATCTTCTTTCCTCGCAGCCGGCGTGGTGCCGGAGAAAATCGTAACACGGAGCCTTGCATGGAGACAAGGAGCCAGGCAGGCTCGGTTGAAACGGGGAGAACGCGTTTTCGCTGGCGCTGGACGTGCGACGCGCGGTCGGGAGGGAAACAGGGGGTGCCGATGGTCAACGGGCCGCGTTTTACGGCGTGCCGTGCGGCTGTGTTTTCCAGCCGCCGCTGCTGCGGGCGATCTGCGTGCCCTCGATCCACAGGTTCGTGATGAATTGATTCAATCGCGCATTTTCCTGTTGGGCCAGCCGCAGGAATTCCATTTCAACCCGCGCGCCGAGGGCAGACCGCACGATCGCCGTTTCCACGACGATGGGCGGTTCATCGTCCACCGCATCCAACCGGATGCCGAGCAAGGTGCCCTCCAAAAGGGAGGTACGCGTCTCGATGATGCAGCCGCTTGCGGACAGGTCGGTCATCATCCCCTCATGTTCGCCCTGTTCGTCCGTGAGCATCGCATGGACCCGGACCGGCCGCATCCGATACTGGCTGCCGTCCACGGGAGCTTCTGGCGGGCGAAGTCCCCACTGCATCACGTAGAAGCGATGCCGGCATATCTGGCAGCCGTAGGGGTGAATATATGCCCAGTGCAGCAAGCGGTCCAAGACTCCCTGCCTCCGAACCGCCTGCACGAAAGGCTTCCGGCATTGCGAACAGACGATTTCCATGGAGGCGCTCCTTAGGATTTTATCGCAGCGAGAAGGACTGTTCGGACCAAATCGTCATGCCGTTGTGGGAGAGGTCGTTGGGTACATGGCATCGCCCTCCAATCGGGCTTGCCGTTCAGGATTTGCCTCCATGCGACAGTCCCTGCGCGATCAGATCTCTGACCGGACACCGGTGATTCGTCTGGGTCAGATCGTTGCATGCCTCCAGCGCTTCCAGGCAATCGGTGTCTCTGGCAAGCTTGGCGTCTTCTTTGAGGAGGTTCCACAATTTGCTGTACTTGCTCTGCCATTCAAGGATTGTTGCGGAGGAAATGTCGGTCGAAGCCTGCCTGCCTGCTGGAGGAGCCACCTCGCGGCGTGGAGCCGGAGCATTGAGGTTAAACGCCATAAAGACTCCCGTGCGTGCCGATTCGTCGACCACGAGCTTGCCGAGCGGACAATCCATGTTGCCGCCGGATATCTCCAGTGTGCAGCTCTGCAGCGCATCCGCAAAGGGCAGGTGGCCTCGTTCCTCCGCTTCCTGGCGAAAGCGCTCCATGACCGTCAGAATTTTGATGAGACGGCGGGAAAACATGCGAGGCTGAACGGAACCGGAGCCTTGCGGCATAGTATCCTCCTGTCTACTTCGGCGCGCGTTCGGCGCTCTCTCGCCGCCGTTCGTCAACATACACGAGATCCTTCCCCTTCAACTCGATACCGTGCCTGCGGTTGCGGCAGGGAATATCGAGTGGATCAGCGGCAGCAGCATGGTTCCCAGCTTCGATTTTGGGACAAAACCGTTGGCGCCGGCGTCCAATGCGGCCATCTGATACATCGCATGATCGTGCAAAGATAGCACAATCACGCGCGGAGCGCCGGTTCCGGCGTTGATTTTCAGACGGCGCGTCGCCTCCAGACCGCCCATCCCCGGCATGGCAAGATCCATCAACACCAGGTCGGGCTGCAACGCAGTGGTCTGTTGCAAAGCGTCTTCGCCGGACGTGGCCCGTCCCACAACGTCCATCTCGCGGTCTTCCTCAAGCAAGTGCGTCAGCTCGTCCAGAAATGCCGTATGGTCGTCCACCATCAGTGTGCGGACGCGCCGTTTGTCTGCTCTTTCACCACCCATCGGAAGAAAATCCTCCGCAACGGGGGCTACTATGACACAGGAACAGGCAGGACCATATCAGGGAATTCCTGAGAGGCGAGAGAAACAACCCTTGCAATGAAAAAGTCTTTATTTTCTGTCTATTTATCGGCCTGAGTGAGACCGACTCGGATGGCGAATTTTACGAGACCGGCCACGTCGTGAATGTCCAGACGTTCCATCAACTGGGCCCGGTGGGTTTCGACCGTCTTACTGCTGAGATCCAGCCGACCAGCGATCTCCTTGGTCGTCCGGCCTTCCGCAACCAACTGTAAAATCTCTCGCTGGCGCGGCGTCAACTCATCCAGCGGATTGGCTGCCGGTGTCTTGCCGTTCAGCAGGTTTCCGACAATATCCTTGGAGACCGATGGGCTCAGATAGGTATCCCCCCGAGTCACGGCCTTGAGCGCCAGTTCCAGTTCGGCCACATCCGCGCCTTTGAGCAAATAGCCCGCCGCGCCAGCTTGCAGCGCCTGGCGCACGTAGACCTGGTCCGCGTGCATGGACAGAATAATGACGCGGGTGGCTGAGTGCTCTTTGGTGAGCCGGGCTGCTGCCTGCAGCCCGTTCAGCTCTTTCATCGTGATATCCATCAGCAGGATGTCGGGATGATGGGCCTCCGCCAGCCGCAAGGCTTCCCGGCCATCGGCCGCTTCGGCAACGACTTCGACGCCTTCCAGGCTTTCCAGCAATGCGCGGATGCCGGCGCGGACAAGCGTGTGATCTTCTGCCAGCAGGATGCGAAGGGGATTCATGATCGCGGCACCTCTTCTGCCGGTACGCCGGCCGGCGAGACAACCAGCAGCGGCAGCGTCGCGATCACCTTGGTGCCCCGGCGGGGAGCCGACGCGATCTTGACCGAGCCGCCGAGAAGCTTCGCGCGCTCCTGCATGCTCGTCAGCCCGATGCTGGCTTTGCCGTTGACCGGGGCAGCGACCTTGTCCACGACGAATCCGATCCCGTCATCCTGGATGCACAACTCCACTGCGGCCGCTCCGCGCTTCAGCGTAATGCCGGCCTGGCTGGCGCATGCATGACGCACGACGTTGGTCAGGGCCTCCTGGGCGATTCGAAAACAGGCGATTTCGATATCCTGGGGCAGGCGCGGCAGGGACGGATCCGCCGTCACCGTCACCTTCAATCCGGCCCGCGTTGCCTGGCGGTCGGCGTACCACTTCAGCGCGTATGCCAGGCCCAGGTCGTCGAGGATCGAGGGGTGCAGGTCGAGCGAGAGATCACGGACCTGACCCAGCACGCGCTCGGTGATCTCGACGCAATCCTGCATGATGCGGGACCTGGCGGCGGCATCCGAAGTCCGTTGCGCGCGTTCCACGTTCAGCTTAATCGCCGTCAGCGACTGGCCGATTTCATCGTGCAGGTCGCGGGCGATCGTGCGGCGGTCCTCCTCCTGGACCTGCAGCAACTGGCGGGACAGGAGCCGAAGTGTCTGGTTGGCATTTTTCAACACACTCTCGGCTTGCATGCGCTCGATCGCCGCCGCAAGAATGCTGGAGACGGTCTGGAGAAAATTGACGTCGTCACGGGAAAAGGTACGCCTCCCGGCTGTATAGACGCCTAGCACGCCCCAGGGACTCTCCTTGCCGGGGATGCTCACGCTCATTCCGCCAATGGCCCCATGCTTGCGCAGCCACGGCGGGCCGCCGAATCGTGTGTCGTTCGGAAGAGTCCCGACGACCGGCCTGCTCGACTGCAGTGCGGCATGAGCCAGCGAGCCCGTTTCCGCCGCCTGCACCTGCCCGATGCAGTCGCTCTTCCAGCCGGAACTGGAACGAAGCCGCAGTTCCGATCTGTTCGGAAGCAGCTCCAATACTTCGCAGTAGTCCACTTCCAGAGCGTTCGACACCAGTTTGGCAGCGGTGCCCAGTAGGTTCGACAGATCCTGGACCGTGGCGGCCATCAGGCTCAATTCAGCCTCGATCGCCTGTTGCCGGGATCGCTCGCGCAGCTTTTCCTCGGTCTGCTTGCGTTCGGTAATGTCGCGCTTGATGGCCACAAAACAGGCGGGCCTGTCTGCAGTATCCCTGATCGTAAACACCGACAGTTCGAGGTCCTTAGGCACGCCGTCTTTCGTGCGGGCGACTACCTCACCACGGTAACTCTGGGTCCTCGTCAACTCTTGGCAGATCGATGCGAACATTTCTTCTCCCAGGAACAGAGCGGGAGTCCTGCCGAGCAACTCGTCGTCGGAAAACCCAACCAGCGAGGCATGAGCGGGGTTCTGATACGTGAAGCGTCCCTGCAGATCCATGATTGAAATCGGATCGTGCGCGTTGGTGATGATCTCATGGGAAAGAAGCAACTTCTCTTCCGCCTGCTTGTGCGCAGTGATGTCCGTCATCGCGCCAATCGCGCGGACAACCTTTCCAATGCCGTCACGTACCATATAGCAGCGGTCAATGACGACGGCATAAGAACCATCTCGCCGACGGAACCGGTATTCGTAAGAACAGGCCGTACGACCGCTGGTGACCGTATCTTGATACGCTGTCCATACTCTCTCTCTGTCATACGGGTGAAGCCGCTCGACCCACCACTCGATGGTCGGAGCTATTTCCTCTGCTGCATAGCCGAAGAGTTTTTCGAAGCCCGAGCTGCGCGCAAGGTGGTTGGTAACCAGATCCCAATTCCAGATACTGTCTGCTGTTGCCTCCATGAACAGCCGCATCTGCATTTCATTGTCTCGCAGATTGCCTCCCGCGATTTTCCGCTCGGTGATGTCGGCAAGGAAAGCCGTAAACCGATGTCCCGTCTCGTCTTTCAGCGCGGTGACGGTCAACTCCACCGGAAACTCGGTCCCGTCCCGGCGTAGGGCGGTGATTTCGATGCGGCGGTTGAGCAACGGCCCTTCGCCGGTAGCAAGAAAGTTTCTCATGCCGTGATGGTGCCGCTCCCGGTAGCGAGGCGGGACGATGGTCTCCGCAAGATTTTGTCCGATCGCTTCGTTCCGCGACCAACCGAAGATCGTTTCTGCCCGCGGGTTCCAGTCGGTGATCACTCCCCGCCCATCCATACCGATGACGGCATCAAGCGCACCGTCGAGAACGGCGCGCATGCGCTGTTCACTCGCCCGCAATGCGTCCTCAGTTCGCTTGCGCTCGGTGATATCCTGAACAATCCCCACCATGACAAGAGGAATTCCGGTGCTGTCGCGGACTACCTCGCCGCGAGCATGGATCCACCAGATCGTTCCGTCCGGTCTGACCGCCCTGAATTCCATGTCGTAGGGAGCATCGCGGAGGAGAGACAATTCTACAGCCGATTGAACAGAGGCTTGCTCCTCCGGATGGACGAGGGACAGGAACACTTCAAAGGTCACGGCTGTGTCAGGGCTAAGGCCGAAGAGCTGATACAGATGCTGGGACCATTGCACCACGTTGGAGGAAATGTTCCAGTGCCAGCTGCCCAACCGGGCGATCTGCTGAGCTTGATGCAAAAAGCGCTCGCTTTTTCTGAGGTTTTCTTGTGCGATTTCCTTCTCTGTGACGTCATTGAAGATGACGACCGCACCTTTGATTCCACCTTCTTCCTGAATCGGGTAGGCGGAATACTTGGCCGGGAAGGATGTGCCATCCTTGCGCCACAACACGTCGTTTTCAAGGACGCAACTTCGTCCGGTACGGATGGTGCGGGTAACAGGGCACTGATCGAACGGATACGGTGAGCCATCCGGATGGCTATGATGGAGTATGTCGTGCACACGCTTGCCAAGCAGCTCATCAGGCCGGTATCTCAGCTTGATCGAGCCGGCACTATTGATGAAGACCAGCCGGCCATCCCTGTCCATGCTACAGACGCCTTCGCCGGTTGATTCCAGCAAGGCGCTGTAGTTCGCTTCGGCCAGTGCCGCGCGGGCATGCTCTCCCTGCGCAAGGGCCCATTCCTTCTTCAAGCGCGTGGTGGACCAGACCAGTGTGATAAACAGCGGTCCCCCGATCAGCAGGCTGACTGCCCCCAGGGTCCAGAGCACCTTCCTGATCGGCGTCAGCAGATCGGATTGGTCCATCCGAAGCAGGATGGTCCATTTCAGGTTGTGCGATTTGTCGAACCCCTTCGTCTGTGCATAGCCGGTGATGACCGGAATGTCCCGACGCTTGTGCAGCTCCCCGACGTATCCTGGTTCCCCCGATTCACTCACCAGCGCGGAATGGACGCTCAACTGTTTGAGGTTCACGTTCCCCTTGTGCAGCAGATCGGAATCGATGAAGGCCGTGCCCTTGTCGTTCATGAACTGATACTCGATGCTACCCGCAAATTCCTCCCGCCTTCGGA
>DASQGO010000125.1:0-13338 GCA_035632555.1 Nitrospiraceae bacterium
GGTGCAAGTCGGCGATCCTTTCCGCGAGAAACTGTTGCTCGAAGCCTGCCTCGAACTGCTCGCCACGGACGCCGTGGCCGGCATCCAGGACATGGGCGCGGCGGGCCTCACTAGTTCGTCCTGCGAAATGGCCTCAAGGGCCGGCAACGGTCTTGAACTCGATCTGACGCATGTTCCAAGGCGCGAGCCCGGCATGACGCCCTATGAATTGATGCTCTCGGAATCGCAGGAACGGATGTTGATGGTGGCGAAGCAGGGAAAGGAAGAGGAAGTCCTCCGCATCTGCCGCAAATGGGATCTTGATTGCGCCGTGGTGGGCCGCGTGACCGGCGACGGTATTCTGCGCGTGAAGGATCAAGGCAGGGTGGTGGCGGAGATTCCCGCAAAAGCGTTGGCCGAAGACGGTCCGAAGTACGAGCGCCCGAATGCCCCGCCGGCTTACCAGGAACATCTCCAGGCGCTCAATCTCGACGCGCTGAAGGAGCCGAAGGATTACACGGCCACGCTGTTCGAGTTGCTCGAGTCGCCGACGATCGCGAGCAAGCGGTGGGTCTACCAGCAGTATGACCACATGGTCCGGACAAACAGCATGGTGCGGCCCGGTTCGGATGCGGCGGTGCTCCGGATCAAGGGAACGAACAAGGCTGTGGCGATCACGGCGGACTGCAACGGCCGGTACTGCGTACTGCATCCATATATAGGGGGCATGATCGCGGTGGCGGAGGCGGCGCGCAATCTCGTCTGTTCCGGCGCCGAGCCGATCGGCCTCACGGACTGCCTCAACTTCGGCAATCCCGAGCGGCCGGAAGTCATGTGGCAGTTCATCCTGTCGGTGGAAGGCATCGCCGACGCCTGCAAGGAACTCAACGTGCCGGTGGTGAGCGGCAACGTGAGCTTCTATAACGAGACGAACGGGCTCAACATCTATCCCACGCCGATTCTCGGGATGGTGGGTTTGATCGAAGAGGCCGACAAGGCCATGACTCAGTGGTTCAAGCAGGCGGGGGATGCGATCATTCTGCTCGGCGCGACGCGGGAGGATATCGGCGGGACGGAATACCTGCGCGTCGTCCATCATCGCGAGCAGGGCGAACCGCCCTATCTGAACCTGGAAACCGAAAAAGCGCTCCACGCCTGCACGTTGAAACTGATTCGTGATGGATTCGTTCAATCGGCGCACGATTGTTCAGACGGCGGCCTGGCCGTGGCGTTGGTTGAATGCTGCGTGTCCACTCCAACACATCTGCTCGGCGCTGTGGTACGATTAGCTGGTCAGACGATCAGACGGGATGCGCTGCTGTTCGGCGAAAGCCAGTCGCGGGTGGTGCTTTCGGTGAAGGCCGATGCTGCCGAAAAGGTTTTGGCGGTCGCTCAGACGATGGGTGTGCCGGCGGTAAAGATCGGGACCGTCGGCGGCGAGCGGCTGATTATTGACGTCGAAGCAGGCAGGCAGGCTTCGGCCTGTCGTGTTGACGCAGAGCTGAAAACCCTGTTAGATCGATGGGGTAACAGCCTTGAACGGGCGCTCAATCAGACGTAGGGCAGGCGTAAGGAAGTAAGGGGTCATGAACCGCACCCGAACAGAGCTTCCGATGGCTGGACAGCCCACGCCTCGCCCGCCGCGTCCCCAGTTCATCACCCCGGATAAATTCCACGACGAATGCGCGGTCTTCGGCATCTACGGCCATAAAGAAGCGGCCAATATCACCTACCTCGGGCTCTATGCGCTCCAGCACCGCGGACAAGAAGGCTCCGGTATCGCGGCGTCCGACGGCGAGCACTTCAATGTCGAAAAGGGTCTGGGACTTGTCGCCGACGTCTATACGAAGTCGGTGATCAAGCGTCTGCACGGCCACATGGCGATCGGCCACAACCGCTACTCCACGGCCGGCGGCAGCGGACTCAAGAACGTCCAGCCGCTGACGGTGAATTTCGCTTTCGGCAACCTGGCGCTGGCCCACAATGGAAATCTTATCAACGCCCAGATGCTCCGGAACGAGCTGGAAGCCTACGGGTCTATTTTTCAGTCCACTACAGACAGCGAAGTCATCATCCATTTGATCGCTCACTCGCGCGCCGACACGCTGCTCGCGCGCATTGTGGATGCGTTGAGCCAGGTGCGCGGCGCTTTTTCGGTCGTGATCCTGACAGACCAGGGCGTGATTGCAGCGCGGGATTCCTACGGGCTGCGCCCGCTCTGTCTCGGCCAGGTCAAGGGCAGTTGGGTCGTGGCATCGGAAACCTGCGCGCTCGATCTGATCGGCGGGGAATATGTGCGGGACATCGCGCCCGGCGAGCTGGTGGTGCTCGATTCCCGCGGCGTCACCTCGCTCAAGCCCTTTTCCCAGACGCGCGAGGCCATGTGTGTCTTCGAGTACGTCTATTTTGCGCGGCCGGACAGCAAGATTTTCGGCAACAACACGGTCTACGAGGCGCGCAAGGCCTATGGGCGGCAACTGGCCAAGGAATCCAAGGTGCCGGCTGATCTGGTGATCGCCGTGCCGGACTCCGGCGTGCCGGCTGCGCTCGGTTTTTCAGAAGGGGCGGGGATTCCGTTCGAGACCGGTCTGATCCGCAACCACTATGTCGGTCGGACGTTCATCGAGCCGGAACAGCAGATCCGCCATTTCGGCGTGAAAGTGAAGCTCAATGCGATTCCGGATATTTTGAAGGGTAAACGCGTCGTGGTGGTGGACGATTCGCTGGTGCGCGGGACGACGAGCCGCAAGATCGTGAAGATGATCCGCCACGCGGGAGCGAAGGAAGTGCACATGCGGATCAGCTCGCCTCCCATCATCTCGCCCTGCTTTTACGGCATCGATACGCCGACCAAGAAGGAGCTGATCGCATCCAACCACAGGCTGCAGGAAATCAAAAAATACATCACGGCGGACAGTCTGGCTTACCTGAGCCTTGAAGGCATGCTAAAGGTTTCCCCTGCCTCGCCTCCCCAATACTGCAGCGCCTGCTTCACCGAGCAGTACCCCATCCCGTTCACGAAGGCTGAAGAACTGCAACTTGGCCTGTTCGAATCCCACCACTCGTAGGTCGCTGAAAAAGGCTCCCAACTTTGTTCTCGGTCGTCCGTCCCCCTGCGACGTACCAAAAAACGTACGTCTCAGTCGCCGGACTCCCTGCGGCCTCGTTGGATAGCCTTTTTGAGCAACCACAGAAAACGCTTTCGGAGCTAGTTGCCCATGGAAAATTGCAGTGCTAGGATGCAGGGGTCATTCGTCTGCTATCGTGCGTGAGGGGGTATCGCTATGAAACGTCTATTGTTGATTGCACTATCGTCGTTTGCGCTTGCGTTGCCGGTGTTTGCCGCCGGGTACTTCAAAGTCGGCGAACCGGCCCCGAATTTTGCCTTGAACTCCATTACCGGCGCACCCGTGTCGCTCCAGAGCTTCAAGGGGAAGATCGTGGTGCTGGGGCTGTTCCATATTTGCGAGCCGTGTCTGATACAGGGGAGCAATCTGCAAAAGGTCCATGACGTGATGCAGGGGAAAAACGTCGCAGTGGTGGGCGTCAATTCCTCGGGCAATTCCAAAGAGGACGTGATGGAGTTTTTGACGGCGTTTCCCGTGAAGATCACGTATCCGTACCTGCTCGATCCCAAGAAGGAGACGGACAAGCTTTACGGGGGCGGAAAGTTTATTCCAAATGTGTATGTCATCGATCAGAACGGCATCATTCGCTGGCAGCGGGTGGGAAATATGGATCTGGCTGGTGCGGACATAATTATCCAGGAAGTGAACAAGCTGCTGGCCGGTTCCAAAGGGCTGTGACATGGATGAGATTGAAGCCGGCATCAAGAAGTTTCACGAGCTTCTCAAGGGGCTGGATGCTTCCGTGCACGCGGTGGTGCCGGTCAAGCCAACCAACAGCATGTTTCTGATTTCGCTGACCAAGGGCGCCAACCGAAAATTCATCACCATCCCGGAAGATGACATCATCGATCTCCCCAGCGAAGCGGACATCCTCGGCAAGGTTACGAAGGTTGTGAGAGACGCCATCGCCGCACTCTGACCATGTTAAAGCAACTGCTCCCCGGCATCTGGCAGTGGTCCTGGTTTTCGGACGAAAAGAAACTTGACTTCAACGGCCTCTTTCTGACAATCGGCGAGCACCGGATTCTTGTCGATCCGCCTCCCATGGCGGCGGACGAGTTGGCCCAGGCCAAGCGCGGCGGCCAGGTGGACTACATTCTCATCACGAATCGCGACCATGAGCGGGAAGCCGCGGCGCTTCAAAAAGAATTTCACTGCCAGGTCTGGGTGCCGGTGGCGGATGCGCCGCAGATGACGATTAAACCCGACAAAACCTACAAGGACGGTGAATTGCTGTCCGGCGGAATTTGGGCCATCCAATTGAACGATCAGAAGGCGCCTGGGGAATCCGCGCTGTTCATCCAGCAGGGCAAGGGCATTCTTATCGTCGGCGATGCATTGATCGGCAAGCCGCAGGGATCGGTCAACATGCTGCCGCCGGAGAAATATGCCGACGCAGGCAAGGCTCGGGAAGGTCTGAAGCGGATTTTGAAATATAATTTCGACACGCTGCTGGTCGGCGACGGCGCGTCAATCCTCACGGGCGCCAAACCCGTGGTCGAACAATTTCTTGCCTGATTGCCATGCGCGAGAATGCTTCCGCACAGCTTAATCGCCGGGGCAACGAACACTTCTCCCGCGGCCATTACACGGAAGCCTACGAATGTTACGCGAAGGCCTTGGAATGCGACCGCAAAACCGGCGATCAGCGCGCGCTGGTGGCGACGCTCGGCAATGTCGCGAACATCTGTGCCGTCAGCGGCCGGCGTGAAGCCGCGCAGCAACATTATGAAGAGGTTCTGGAGTTGCAAAAACTGCTCGGGGACGAGCGCGGGATCGGCACGACGCTGGCCAATCTCGGCAACCTGCGCGCGGATGGGGCCGAATACGAACGGGCGCGGGCCTACTACCTCGAAGCCCTGGATATCCTGAAGCGGACGCATGACGAAGCCGCGCTGGCGGTGCTCTTTTCCGATCTGGGGTTCGTCGCGCGGGAGACCGGGCAGTACGATGAGGCCATGCGGTGCTACGAGCAGTCGCTGGCCCTGATGAAGCGGCTGGGCAACGAGGGTGGCATGGCCGATGCCTGGCGCATGATGGCGCGGACGCATTTCATGCAGCAGCGTTATGAGAATGCCGTCGCCTGCTGCCGGACCAGCCAGGCCATTGCAGAACGGATGCGCGACGAATTGCGGACGGGCGGAGCCCGCTATGTCATGGCAGGATGCTGCGAACAGTTGGGGAAATTGCAGGAGGCCGCCGATCTGCTCGAACTCGTGGTTGAAATGGACCGCAAATACAATCTGCCCAAGTTGCAGGAGAATATTGGGCGGCTGGAAGCCTTGAAGGCCCGATTAGCCGAAAGGATGCGCGCATGAGCGAGAAGGCGGTGCCGGCTCCCGCCCCGGCATGGAATGAGGCCCGTACGCGGCTGTGTCAATCCGAGCCGGCGTTCTACGAACTGGAGCCGGGCGGCGCGCTGGCGCTCGCACTGGACGACGACGGCTGGATACTGGAAATCACGCCGGACGGCCGGCTGGTCTGCCAGGCGGGTATGGACATCGAAGACATCCAGAGTCTGCTTTCGGATGGGACCCCGGAAGACCTGGGCACGGACGAACTGGCCAAGCAGGCCAAGTACTATCTCCAACCCATGGCCGCCAAGTTCCGGAAGCGGCTGCGCGACGCCGGTTTCGACGAGCAGACGGAGATGACCGAACAGTACGTCGCGATCACCTTCCAGCGGGCTGTCGACTTCCAGAAATATGACGAAGTGGCGACAGCCGTCCGTTGGTGCAGGCAGCAATTCGCCGGCAAAGCATGAAGCCGGATTCCTCCGTTCGCACGTTCGAAGATTTTCGCGCAGTCGTCGCTGCCTACCGGTTGCCGCGGATCATCTTCACTGCGCTGGATCTCGACCTGTTCACCGCCATCGGCGGCAGGGCCTGGACTGTTTCCTCCCTGGCGAAGAAACTTCGTGTCAGCGTCCGCGGACTGGACATTCTCTGCCGCAATCTCGCCTGCGCCGGTCTGCTCGTCAAGACCGGCTCCCGTTACCGGAACAGTCCTCTTGCCCGCAGGGAACTCAACAAAAAGAGCCCGGCCTATCGGTGGGCCTATCTCGATCTGTTGCGCAACCACTGGAACGACTGGTCAACGCTGACGCGATCGGTCCGGCGGGGCAGGCCGGTGGATGACAACGACGATCCGGATGAGCCGGCCTACCGGCGCCGGTTCACCTGGGCCATGCACCACCGTTCGCTCGATGTCGCGCCGAAGATTGCGGCCCAGGTCAATCTTCGCGGCGCTAGGATGCTGCTGGATTTGGGCGGCGGCCCCGGCACCTACGCACTGGCGTTTTTGAAGCGGAATCCTGCGCTCAAGGCGACGGTCTGCGACCGCGCGCCGGCGCTTGCAGTGGCGCGCGAGATCGCCAAGACCCTGCCGCATGGGAAGCGGCTGTCATATCTACCGCTGGATTTTACCGCCCAGCCGATCCCCGGACGGTATGACATCATCTGGTTCTCGAACGTGCTCCATATTTATTCACCGGAAGAGAATCAGCGGCTGTTCCGGAAGATGGCGAAGGCGCTGGTTCCCGGCGGCCGTCTCCTGATTCAGGACGCATTTCTGCACGATGCGAACGGTCTGCATCCTCAGGACGCCTCGCTGTTCGCCGTGACCATGCTGCTGTTCACCGATCGGGGTAACACCTACTCGGTCCGCGATACTGCGGCATGGTTGAAGCAGGCGGGATTCGGACGCGTGAGGACGCTTACGATGAAGAAGGGGACGGAGGATTGGGACGGGGGGATTCTGGAGGCGACAAAGCGTTCATAGCGTTCAAAAATCCCTTTCCGCCGAATACGATCAGCAGGAAATTCAATGCGGCTGTTACTCCACTCGCCGCGAGAATCGTTTGCGGGACGTCCGACTTTGTGAGCCCCTGCACGATGGTCGAGACGTCCAACGCGAGCCCCACTGTGCCGTACATCACCGCCGCCATCAGCGCCCACCGCTGATTCGCCAGCAGGCATCCGACCAACGCAAGGGGAAGACCGTACAGAAACAGGAGCCAGCCAAGCGGTTGCGAGCCGGTATGTACCACGGCTGCCGTGAAGAGCAGTCCCGCCAGCAGGGCCATGACAGTCCGGTGCATCATGGCGCGACTATACCAGAACCGTACGTGCCTTGCCTTCGAGGAACACGGGTGCTAGCGTGCCTGTATGGCGAAGCCGCAACGCATCCTGATTTACGATGGGCAGTGCCGCCTCTGCGTGACGGCGAAAGAGATGCTGGAGCGGCGCGCCGATGGTAACGAGGTCCGCTTCGTGCCGTATCAAAGCGAGGAGGCGGCTCGATGCTTGAGGTCCGACTACAAGTCCGGTCGTCCGGACGCCGCGTTTTTGGTTGAAGATGATGGGACGGTCACGAAGGGGCTGGATGCGTTTGTGCCGCTGTTGCCGGGTCTGCGCGGCGGGCGGGCGTTGCTGGCGCTCTGGCGCGTGCCTTGGCTGCGCCAGGCGGCGTATCTGCTCTATGACCTGATTGCGCGCCATCGGTACCGGCTGTTCGGACGAACTTCTCCGCGGCTGTGAGGGATGGCTCCGGCGAAGACCGGTTTCGGAAAATTTCTTTACACCGAGGCCCTGCAGTCATAAATTCTTCTCATCGGCATCAGGCGGGAGGTTTCTGATGGCGCCAATGAAACGAGCTGGGGGAGCATTGCGGCCGGCGGTCATCGTGTTCATGGGCCTGGCGGGTCTGCTGGGGGTGTGTTCTTCAGCCGCTCATGCCGAAACCTATTTCGGGGGCATGCTGGGCGGTGCGTTTCCGAACGCATTCAGCGATGTGCGCGATGGTCAGGGAAGAAGTTATTCCAACCTGGAGATGAAAAATTCTGTCGTGGCTGGAATCAAGCTCGGACATTATTTTTCCAAGGTGGAATGGTTCGGGCTTGAAACGGAACTGTTTGCAGCGGCGCCAAAGTTCAAAGCTCAAACCGTGCCCGGGACCGGTCCCGGGTGCCCGTGCACGCTTACGACCGCAGACCCCTCGCTGCGGACGCTCACGTGGGCGGTGAATGCGGTCGTTCGTTACCCTGGAGAGAAATTTCAGCCGTATGCAGGGATCGGATTGGGAGTGTTCTTCGCTGATCTGCACTCGCAGGGCGCGAAGGATGACAATGCCGTGCCGGGACTCAATGCGCTCGCCGGCGCCCGTTATTTTTTCACCAGGGAGGTGGCGTTGTTCGGTGAGTACAAGTACGCGCAAGCCTCGTTCAATTTCGGCCAGGCTGTCAGCACCGGGGCCGGATCGACCGCGCTCAAGGGCGACTATTCGGCCAACATGTTTGTCGTAGGAGTGACCGCGCACTTTCGATGAGTCCGGGCGGGATCAGCTTTTCCCAGCCCTGATCTTTTCATTGATGTCCTCGCTCCACCGCTGTTGAAATTCGTCGTAGGAGATGAACAGGCGGTCCTTGATGGCGGAAGCCAGGGGCTGCCGGCCGGCCAGCGATTCGATGATGTCCTGCACCTTGCCCATCCCGTAGCGCTCGATCAGATAGGCGGTCGCCGAGTTGCCTTCCAGGTAGGCCATGGTTGCCAAACTCTGCGGAAAGCCGCTCCAGCCTCCTTCGAGGCGGTTGAGCGGGATCAGCGCGACCTCGCCCTTGATGACACGATCGAGATCCGGCCAGACGTTGTCTCCGGCAAGCTGCATCGCCAGGCCTTCGTTCAGCCATTGGGGCACCCGCCCTCCTTCGACGCGTTGATGCAGCAGGGCGTGCACGAATTCGTGCCGAAGCACGCGGGCCAGCCACGCCTGATCGGTCAGCGCCCCCTGCGTGGGAACCTGAATGCGGCCCAGCACGCTGTCGTAGAGCCCGTCCGCCCAGGCCGGACTGCCGGTCGCGCCTTGAAACGTCTCTTTGGTATGCAGCACGACGGTGATGGGTTTGCCTGGAAAATAGCTGAACTTCTGGCCGATGTCCCGGTACGCGTCCTCCAGAATGTCCAGCACCTTGGTCCAGGTATCGTAGTCCTCGCTGCCGTTAAATTTGACGAGGAAGTGGCTGCTTTCGCGGGTGGAAAATTTCTGTTCCGCTTTCTCGGCGCGTGATACGCGGGCGACGACCAGGTCCAGGTACGGCCGTTGGGGAGATCCGGCTGGAATGCGCTGGCGGCCATGCTCCAAATGAAGCATGGCGCCGGCGAGGTCGTCCTTGTCGTAGAGCAGGTCGGCCAGGGCCACATGCGCCACGGGGTCGTTGGGCGCAAGCTGGATGGTTCCCTCGAGGAATTCCCTCGTCAACGCCGGGTCCTTCGTTTCGACGTAGGCATGGGTCAGGTTGAGGCGGAGCGTTTGATCGCGGGGCGCGAGCGCGACCGCTATTTTGAATGCCGGGACAGCCGCTGAGGCTCCCCGCGACTGCTGCCGGATGATGCCGAGATTGTTCCAGAGGACCGACGCAGCTTGGCGGATCTGGTCGTCGCTTAAAGCTTCGCGGGGAAGGGCAGCCAGCCTGCTTTCTACTTCCATGTCCTGTCCCTGCTCGATCAAGGCATGGATTGTTTCAAGGGCCGCAACGTGTTGAGAGCCAGGGAGCGATCCCGGCGTGAAGGAGCGAAGTTGGCCGCCTGGCAACGACGGAGGCGGCGCAGCCAGCGGCGGGACCGGTGATGCAGTCTGGCCTGGAGTAATCATTGGAGGCGGGATGGATGCGACCGGTGCGACTGAAACTGGCGGCGGCGCTCCACGCGGTTTGTTGCGCTGTGTGATCCACCAGGCGCCGATGGTCATGAGGACGAGGAGCAAAACCAGAACGTCGCCGACCGTCCCGATGACGCCGCGCTGGCTGCGCAAAATTTTCATGGAAGTGCAAGAACTGGCTTATGTCTTTGCCGCCGGCTTGGGCGCGGCTTTGCCGGCAGGTTTGGCCGGCTTCGCGGGCTTGGCAGGCTTCACGGGGATTTTCGGTGTCGGAAGCGGTTCGTCCAGCTTGACGCTCACATCGAACGAACCCTCTCCTCCATCGTCCCGGCCGTCCCGGCCCACGCTGTAGATGGTGCCTTGAGAGGCGTTCCAGACCATGGGAATGCCTGTGAAGGGATCATAGTAGTCCGGGCCTGCCTGGCCGATCGCGGTGGCCATGACTTGCTGGCGGGGTGCGCGGCGCAAGGCGATCTGCAAGCCGGCTAGACGAAGGCGGGCATCCGTTTCCCTGAAGTAGCCGAGGAACGTGCCCCAAGCCGGCTCGGCGGCGCTGGCAAAAATGTTATCAATGGGATTCAGGAGTGGGTCGAGCATGGTGTGCGGACCCTGTTTGGCGATGTCCCGCAGCGTCGGGAGCTTGATCGGCACGTTGCTGAACGCTTTATTCAGATCTTCGTAATAGGCCGCATAAATATTCAAGGTCCGTTGCTTTTTCGCCAGCGCGCGCAGAACCGGATTGGCAGGCAGCGGAAATTCGATCCGTTCGAAGGTGTCGGTGTTCAGGCCGGCCATGGTGGTGAGCCAGCGTTCATTGTCTTCCGATTGTTGCCGGGGCCCCGGGCCCTGGGTCAGCGGAATGGATTTAAACCGGCTCAGTCCGGCGACGAATTCGTGCTGCACCAGCCAGCGCAGGGATCGTTCTTCGTCGGTCAGGGGTTGTGTGAGGTCGGCCAGTTGCTTGACGGTGCCCTCGTCCGGTTGACGGCTCAGCAACGCAGACATGATTCGGGTATCGTCATTGATTGCGGCCGAGGCCACCAGCTTCACCGCGGGCGTTTTGGCGTGCGCCAGGACCACCCGCCAGGAGGACAGGTCTGTCGCCAGCCGGTCGATTCCCTGGGCCTGGCCCTGCAGGAATCCTGTCGCGAGGTAGGCTCTGTGCGTGATGTAGACTTCGCGCACTCGCGGGCTCCCGGTGTGACCGTAGCCCTTGTCATCGAACGGCATGGCCAGCCACTGGGCATAGCGGTCCAGCAGTATTTTGGAGCCGGATTGAAAGGTTTTCAGCGTGTCTTCGAACTGCTCGGGCTTTGCGACAAAGTCTTCGACTTTCCACGCTTGAATCATCTGGGTCAGATCGAGGGGCGTGCGCAGTTCGGTCCGTCCCTCCTTGGCGTAGTCGTAAAAATAATGGCCGCGTGCGTTCTCGGCCTCGCGCCAGATGTCATAGCCGATCTTGGCGGGGTCGACGTTCGGCCCTGCGGCAAATCCCACGAGCATGAAATATCCGTTCTCCGTGGTGCTGGCGACGAAGTCGGGAGGCGGATTCGTGTAGGTGGTGAAGGCGTCCGAGACGGGATCCTTGGCTCCGGACAAGACAAGGCCGCCGATGTTGATGGCGCCCGCGAGTAGCGCCAGAACAAAAATGTAGGCGAACAATTTTCCCATTGACGCTCCTCACGTGCAGGCACGCGCTGCATCTATCGCAGGTGGATATACCAAAGTGCCGGAATGATTGCAATTCCCCGCCATGCCGGGCGGAGAAGACTTTGCTCTTGACTCCAATGCAAGGCTCACCTATTGTGACGCCCACAATACGAACGGTCCGGGTGAAGGGAAGAGGGTGTGAAACCCTCGCGGTCCCGCCGCTGTGACTGGGGACGAAACCCGCGGTAGCCACTGTCTGCCTGCGCAGATGGGAAGGGCGGGAAGTAGGTGAGACCCCAGAAGCCAGAAGACCTACCCGGCCGATGTTCCACTTTCCCTCGTGGGCTGGGGAAGGGTGAGGGTGAAGAAGCGGGTGCAATCCTCAGGGTCTCCCAGGCCTTGGGGATTTTTTGTTTGCGCACGTGGTTGCCGAAGATGTTGCTGGCGGGAGCGGGGGCCGGGCTCCTGCTTGCCGCCATGACGTCGGCGGCATGGACAGTCCAGGACGGAGAGACCGAGCAGATGGCGGCGAAGCGCCGACAGCAGGGCATCCTGACCGGCATGCCGTTCATGGCCAACTTGGCCCCGCGCACGTTTGTGGACGATGCCGGCCGTAAGATCTTTCTCGCGGACCCTCCGACGCGCATCGTGTCGCTGGCGCCCAGCGTGACGGAAATGCTGTTTGCCATCGGCGCCGGCGAACAGGTTGTCGGTGTAACGTCATTTTGCGACTACCCCCAGGAGGCGAAGGCCAAGCCCAAAGTGGGCGGCTCCTTTCCCAACCTCGAAGTGTTGCTGAGTTTGAAGCCCACGCTCGTGGTGGCGCCGCGCGCGTTCATCCGCCCCGACATGGTGGGTAAGCTGGACCAGCTCAAGATTGCGCTCTTTATCCTGGACGCCAATACGCTGGAGGATGTGCTGCGACACATTCAGACGATCGGACGGATGCTGGGCCGGTCGGAAAAAGCGGATGCGGTTGCGGCCGACTTGCGCCGGCGGGTGACGGAGATCAAGACCCGCACCGCGTCCGCGCCGCGTCCCCGTGTGTTCTACGTGCTGAACAGCGATCCGTTGATGACGGCCGGTCCCGGAAGTTTCATCCATCAGTTGATCGAACTGGCCGGGGGTGCGAACGTCGCGGCCGGCGCTCCGGTATCCTATCCCAGATTGAGTCTGGAGGAAGTGGTCAAGCAGGACCCGGAAGTGATTTTGTTTCCCATCGGCACGGAGGAAGGCATTCCGGATCAGGAGCAACAGCGCTGGCTGCGCTGGACGACGCTCTCGGCGGTCAAGCAGAACAGATTTGTGAAGATTCCGAGCGTGCTGCTGGATCGGCCGGGCCCTCGTGTCGTGGACGGGCTGGAACTGCTGGCCCGCCAGCTTCATCCGGACATTTTTCCATCGGGGAGGGCACGATGATGCGGGGGGCGGCCATTCCGGTCGAGATGGAAACCAAGGAGAGACTGCCGTCCATACTGACGGCGACGCGGTGGATGACGACGGTGTCTGCGCTGGCGGTTGCCAGTGCGGCTACGATTCTGATCTGCCTGCAATTCGGCGCGGAGCGGATCAGCCCGGCGGAGGCGGCCACGATACTCTGGCGCGCGTTGCAGGACGGGCGCCCGGCGGCTGAATCCATCGGATCGTCTGCAGTGATTTTGCTCGAGGTGCGACTGCCGCGTCTGGTGCTGGGGTTTTTGGTCGGAGGCTGTCTGGCCGCGGTTGGGGTGACGTTGCAGGCCATGCTGCGCAATCCGCTGGCAGATCCCTATGTGCTCGGCGTTTCCGGCGGAGCAGCCGTGGGCGCGTCGCTGGCGATCGTGCTGGGTCTGTCAGCGGCCGGCGTGGTCTGGTTGCCGCTGAGCGCCTTTGCCGGCAGTCTTCTGTCGCTGGCGCTGCTCTATCGCATTGCCGCGGCCTACGGCCA
>DASQGO010000126.1:0-6248 GCA_035632555.1 Nitrospiraceae bacterium
CGAGTATGTTCAGGAAGTCGGCGCGCTGACCATGCGGTGGGTCCGCCGGTTGAGCCGCGAGAAGTTCAGCATGCTGTTCACGCTCGTGCAGCCGATGCTGTTCTGGCTGATCTTTTTCGGCAATCTGTTCCAGCGCGCGGCCGATGTGCAGGTGACCCAGGCCCCCAACTACATCAGCTTTCTGGCCGCCGGCGTGGTGGTGATGACGGTGCTCAACAACGGCCTGGCCGGCGGAGTGGATCTGCTGTTCGACAAGGAGAACGGTTTCCTGGAGCGGCTCATGTCCACGCCGATTCACCGGACGTCGGTCGTGCTGAGCCGGTTTGTATTCGTCACGACGATCACGTGCCTGCAGGTGTTGGTGATTCTCGGCGTCGCCTGGTTCTTCGGCGTGGAAGCGGCAACCGGGCTCCCCGGCATCGCCATGATTCTCCTGATCAGCATGCTCTTCGGCGTGGGGCTGACGGCCATCTCGATGGCGCTGGCCTTTTCCGTCAAAAGCCACGGCGATTTCTTCTCGGTCTTGGGATTTTTGTCGTTGCCGATGATTTTCTTGAGTTCGGCGCTCGTGCCGCTGCAGGCCATGCCGTCTTGGATGAGCTTCCTGGCGAAGTTCAATCCCATGACCTGGGCCATCGACGCGGTCCGGCCCCTGATTCTTTCCGGCTGGGCCGAGGCCCTGCCGAAGGTTGGGATGGTCGTGATGATCATGCTGGTGTTCGATGCCGTCTGTCTCTATGGCAGCGCCCGGGCGTTTCGCCGGGCAATGGGATAGGAATGACCGATGCCGCCCACCGGTGAAAATCAGATCAAGGCGCTGATCAAGCTGCTGTCCGACGAGAACACCAGGGTCGCGAAGACGATCGGAGAGAAGCTCATCGAGATCGGCGATCCGGCCATTCCGCTTCTGTTGGAAGCCGAAATCGAGCAGCCGGAGATGGCACAGCGCATCGAAGGCGTGCTCGACGAAATTCGCGGCGGCCGGCTGGAAGAAGAGCTGCGGCTGTTGCTGGACGGCCCCGAGGATCAGCTGGACATGGAACGGGGCGCCTTTCTGATCGCCCGGTATGCGTACCCGGGGCTGGACGTCGACGCCTATACGCGGAAACTCGATGCGATGGCCGAGGAGGTGCTGGACCGGATCGGGACGCGTGTCTCGGGGGAGGAAACGGTCAAGACGCTTGGCCGCTATCTCTTTACCGAGCAGGGGTTCCGCGGCAACACCAAAAACTACTACGAGCCGGACAACAGTTATCTCAACCGCGTCATCGACCGCCGGACCGGCATTCCGATCAGCCTCTCCGCCTTTTATCTCCTGATCGGTAAACGCCTGAGCCTTCCGGTCTATGGCATCGGCATGCCCGGCCATTTTCTGGTCAAGTACGAAGCCGAGCGCTACAAGATGTTCGTGGATTGCTTCAACGCCGGCGCGCTGCTGACCGAGAAGGACTGCCAGCGGTTCCTGATGCAGGCCGGCTACGGGTTCGAAGACAAGTACCTCCAGCACAGCTCCACACGCGCCATCCTCATCCGCATGCTCAAGAATCTGGTCGCCGTCTACGACAAGATGAACGAGCACGTCAAGCGCGACCGCCTGACGCGGTTCATGGAAATCCTGGGCGAGAGCAAACCCGAAGAGCGTTGAGCCGCTGAACGTTACACCAGCCAGGTCGCCAGATCTCTTCCCTTGGCGATCCGTCCCTTGAAGTGCCGGCCTGCCTGGGCCTTCACGTCGTACCGTTCCGCGGCCGGATAAAAATGCGAGAGGATAAGCCGCCTGATGCCGGCTGCCTGTGCGACTTTCCCGCAATCGCCTGCATGCATGTGATTGGTCTCCCGCCGCTGGGTGGGAAATGAGCAGTCCAGCACGGCCACGTCGGCCTGGCGGCAAAGCCACCGCAGACCGGCGCAGTCCATCGAATCTCCCGAATAGGCGAAAACTTTTCCTCCATATTCGATGCGATAGCCCAGGCAGTGCAGCCTGGTGCTGTGCTCCACCGTGCGAGCCGTGATGCGGGTCCTGCCGATCGTGAAGGTCTGATCCTTGACCTCCCGGATCGTGGTCTTGAATCGCGCGGCGCTGAAGCCCGGAAAGTTTTTCAGCATCGTCCCGAAGAGCTTTCTGGTACCGCGCGGGCCGATGATGGTCAGATCAGGCCGCTTCCCGACGAACTTCGAATGGAACACCGCGTCGAAGAAAAAATGCACGAAATCGGCAAAGTGGTCGGCATGAAAATGCGAAAACAGAATGTGGCGGATCCTGTGCCGGTTCACGCCGGCTTTCATGAGGTTCTTCAGCGTGCGGGGCCCGAAGTCGAGCAGGAGCAATTGATCGGTCTTGACGAGATAGCCGGCTGCGGCGCGGGTCGGATGGACGTTGGTGCCGGAACCGAGGATGGTCAGGCGCACGGCGGGCCTCAGACCTTCCGGTAACGGAAACAGGCGGCCGTGTGGTCGTTGACCATGCCGACCGCCTGCATGAAGGCATAGCAGATGGTAGAGCCGACGAAGGCGAACCCGCGCTTCTTCAAGTCCTTGCTCATGGCGTCGGATTCGGCGGTCTGGGCGGGAATCTGCTTCAGCGACCGTCTCCGGTTCGTGATTGGCTTTCCGCCGACAAATTGCCAGATGTACCGGTCGAAACTGCCGAATTCTTTTTGAATGGCGAGAAAAGCCCTGGCGTTTTGCGTCGCGGCCTTGATCTTGAGCCGGTTGCGGATGATGCCAGGGTTTGCGAGGAGTTTTTTTACTCTGCCTGAGGTGTAGCGGGCGATCTTGCTTGTGTCGAAGTTGTCGAAGGCGTTTCGATAGGCCGGGCGTTTTTTCAGGACGGTTTCCCAACTCAAACCGGCCTGGGCTCCTTCGAGAATGAGAAATTCAAAGAGCCGGCGGTCGTTGTGGACCGGCACGCCCCATTCTGCATCGTGATAACGGGCCATGAGATCGCTGGTGGCCCATTCGCATCGACGCTGACGTGAAGCGGGCATGCTCAGGCGAGATTCGACTTTCGACCCCAGCGGCCCGAGAAGACGAATTCGCCGATCGGCTTTCTGGTCCGCGCGGCCATTTCACGCTGGCGGAGCTTGTCGGGGAGTTGCTCCGGCGTTCCGGGATAGCCTAGCGCGAGGCCCGTGACCGGTTCGTGCGAATCGGGAATTTGGTAGAGCTCGCGGATTTTATCGGGCAGGATGCCGGCCATCTGATGCACGAAGAGGCCCAGCGCGGTCGCCTGGACGGACAGGTCGGCGACGGCCTGCCCGACGTCGTACCAGGCATGGGCATTGGGATCGTTGTCGCGGTCGAGCTTGGCGGCGACCGAGACCATCAACACCGGCGCCTGCTTGGCCCAGATTTGATTGCCTTCCACCAGGCATCCCAGCATGCGGCTGAATTCCTGCTGGTCGTCCCTGGTCGCCACGAGAAAACTCCACGGTTGCTGATTGGCGCTGGACGGGGCCCAACGGGCGGCTTCCCAGAGGCTCCGCAGGACATCCGGCGCAACCAGGCGGTCCGCAAAGGCGCGCGGACTCCAGCGGCGCGCCAACAGGTCATGAATGGTATGCTGAGCGTCTGCCGGCTTTTCCATGGTGGTTCTCCTCAAAACTGTCGCGGATGCGGAGCAGCAGCGTCCGTATCTGCTCGACGTCCTTTTGGCTCAGCGCCCGTTCGAAGAACGGGCGGATATGCGCGATGTGGGCGGCAAAGACTTTTCGAAACAAGGCGTCGCCCTTCTCCGTCAGCTTGATCCTGGTACAGCGGCGGTCGCCGGGGATGGCTTCGCGCTTGATCAGTCCCTTGGCGACCAGCCGGTCCAGCACGCCGGTCAGCGTGCCCTTCGTCACCAGCGTGGCGTTGGACAGTTCGGCGCAGGTCATGCCGTCCGTATCGCCCAGGGTGGCGATGACGTCGAACTGCGACGGGGTCAGCTTCAGGGACTTGATGTGCCGGCTGCCCTCCCGCCAGAAGGCGAGGTAGGCTTCCACCAGCGGCCGGAGCACCTTGAGGTAGGGATCGTCTTTGAGATGCGGCGATTCCATGGGTGATAATAGTCCTAGTTAGAATGAAGTGTCAACGTGTCGCCATCGGATGCGGGGTTCGTTGACGGGCTGCCGTCCGCCTCTTATGATGCGCCCATGATTCCTTCCGCGCAACGGGGCCAGGTGAATCCGACGGTCGCCCTTCTGCTGGTCGGTCTGGTTATCACCGGCGTCTGGATCTGGAAGCGCCTCGCACCGGACGTTCAGGATGTGATCGTCGAACAGGCGGTGCCGCTGGCTGCGGTCTTGGCCATCGTGCTGGCCTGTATCTGGACGGTGGTCCGCAGGCTTCGCCGCCGCAGGGAGATTCGGCGCACGCGCGCGACATTGCTGGAGCGATTTCAACGGGAGACCTCGCCCGGGAAGCGGTTTGATCTGGCCTGCGAACTGATCGAGCTGAATGAATACCGCCTCGAAGGGCTGGAGGCGGTTGCGAAGGATTTTCTGGAGATCTTCAGCCGGACGCTGAAGACGGCCGTCGGCGACAAGCAGCACCGGACGCGCGGCATGGCGGCCAGTTATCTGAGCGTGGTGCGCGACCCGTCCGTCGTACCCACTCTGATGCAAGTGCTGGATGACGACCATTGGTGGGTGCGGTCGCAGGCGGCGTTGGGGTTGGGGCGGATGCGGGCGAGCGAGGCGAAGGCCAAGCTGGAACACATGGCGACAGAGGATTGGGATCAGACGGTGAGGAGCCGGTGTAGGGAGGCGCTGGAGAGAATAGATTAATCAGATAAAGGAGAGGGGCGCCCTAGTTGATCCCCTTGTTCGCGCGTTGCGCGAGCACGAAGGGAGACCGGGCCGCAGTTTGCTTTCTTTGTCCGCTTATTTCGAGATTTGATCCAGCGCACTGCGGTCGCGTGGGGTCAGGCGGTAGCCCTTGTCGAAAAGTGTGCCCATGCTCTTCATGAGACGTTCGAGGCCGCCGGTTTTATGGAGGCCGTCGAACGCGGACGTCAGGGCCGCCACGTGCGCCGAGGCTGGACGGCTACTGTCGTAGGAAAATCCGAAGGATTCCAGCATGTCCCGCAGCTCATCGGGATTGTAGTATCCGTCATCGTTGCGATCGCCTACCAGCGCGAATTGGTAAAATGTCAGGCTCAGCGAAAGTGTGGATTGCGTCGAGCTGAAATCCTCCCGCGCGGCATTCAGTCCGCCGGGATAGCGCGCGGGACAGTCCGGTGTTTGAACGGCAGGCAGAGGGCCGGAAAATGCGATTCCCTCGGCCTTCGGCTGGCCCGGTTTTTTCTGCTGCTTGTAAAACCACTCGGTGCAGGTTTGCGCGTCGACGAAGTATTGCTTGTCCTGCTTGATTTGCCGTTCGATGTGTCCCGTGAAGTCCTGAAAGACATCTCCGGATTGCGCCGCAATGAGGCCGGGCCACCACAGCCACAGGACGGCGAACCATGCTACGATGAACGTCCGCGAACAAGTTGGTATCATGGCGAAGGCAGTATAACACTGGACGTTCGACATGCCCACGAGAGTTGAAGAGGCCTTGCCCTATCTGACCCATGCCTTCGCCGGCATCGGGGGCGTGATCAGGACCACGCCGGAGGATTTCCGCGTCGAGGAGAAGCCGCTCTACCTGCCCTGCGGGCAGGGCGAGCATCTCTATGTGTCCATCACCAAGCGCGGCCTGTCCACGCCGCAGCTCGTTTCGCGATTGTCGTCCACGCTCGGCGTGAAGGTCCATGGCATCGGCGTGGCCGGTCTGAAAGACGCCCGCGCGGTGACGACGCAGATGGTGTCACTCCAGCATGTCACGCCTGAGATGGTTGCGCGCATTGTTCCTGATGAACAGATTCTCTCCATCACGATTCTGGGCCGCCATCGCAACCGGCTCAGGACCGGGCACCATGCCGGCAATATGTTCCATCTCGTCATTCGAAAGATCGAGCCGTCTGCCTCGGCGATGGTCCCGTTGATGATGGAAGAATTGACGCGGCGCGGCGTGCCCAACTATTTCGGGCCGCAGCGGCAGGGGCGCGACGGCACCAACTATGAAGTGGGCGCCGCGCTGCTCTATGACGAAAAGCGGCGGGCGAAGATGCCACGATCCAAGCGCATCTGGTACCTGAATGCCTACCAATCCATTCTGTTCAATCGCATGTTGGCAAAACGGATCGACCGGATTGACCGGATGCTCGTCGGGGACTGGGCGGTCAAGCACGTCAACGGCGCCTGCTTCCTGGTCGAGGATGCCGACAC
>DASQGO010000127.1:0-17060 GCA_035632555.1 Nitrospiraceae bacterium
CCAAGTGGCGTGGCAGCGGCGGAGATGCCACGGGGCCGGCTAAGGACGGCGGAGTGCAAAAGGGAGATTTGCTGGTGGCGATTAACGACACCGCCATCACCGATGCCGCCCAACTAAAAAACTATCTCATGGAACAAACGACGCCCGGACAAACAGTGACCCTCCGTGTCCTCCGTGGCGGCCAGGAACTGCAACTCTCCATCACACTGGCCGGCGCATAAATGCGCCGTGAAAAGGTATGCCGATGGAACGATCTTTGACTTTTGGCATGACCGGCATATTCGCACTGGCGCTGTGGATTGTTCTGACCAACGTTCCGGACACCTTGGCCGATTCTTTCACATTCGATGCCATGGTGATCGACGTTCAAGACGGAGACACCCTCATCGTTCTTAGAAATAAAACACGCCTGACCGTGGAACTCCCCGGCATAGACGCCCCAGAACTCGACCAGCCGTACGGGCCGGAGGCCAAACGCTTTGCGGCCAAATTGGTCAAGGGGCGGGTCGTCAGAATCGAGACGTCTCAAGCCGGCACTCCCATTTATGGCGGAGTGCGATTCTCAAAAAACAGGATTCTGGCCTATGAAATGGTCAAGGCCGGTCTGGCATGGACGACGTCGATGGACAAATCATCCATATTTGGCGAAGTCCAGTCGAAAGCGAAAGCCGCGCGCCTCGGCCTATGGGTGAATAGTGAAGAGGAAGAGCCGATTCCGCCATGGGAGTGGAGAGCCCAAAAACGTCTGAAGTAGCGGCTGCTGGAAACAGCTATCCATTTCGCAGCATCTCTCGAAGCCATACATGATGGAACTGCGCCTCACGGGAAGTCCGTACCCCGCCATTGGCGCATTTTGTTGATCGCAGGCAAGCTGGCGACCGCGCTACGCCCGGCGAGATAGCCAGTCGCCCACGCCCATTGGAAGTTGAACCCCCCGATGCGCCCGTCGCAGTCCAGGATCTCTCCAATCAGATACAATCCGGGCACCTTACGCGACTCCATCGTGCGAAAATTGATTTCGTTCAACGGCACACCGCCGGCGGTCACCTCGGCATAATTCCAGCCGCGGTCGCGCTCGACCGGCAACTGCAAACTCGTGAGACCTTGCACCAGCACTAGGCGCTGCTCCCGCGTCAATTGCCCGGACGGCATAGACGGATCGACGCCGAGAAATCGGCAGAGCACCGTGGCAAAGCGATCCGGCACATGACCTGAAACAAGCTTCGCGATCGCACGTTTTGGCTGCTCAGCGATTTTGGCTTTGAGCCAGTGCTCGGCCTCGTCACGATTCATATCGGGCAACACGTTACACCTCATCTCAACCTCGGCGCCTTCTCCTCGTGCCTGAGTCCAAAAACGGCTGGCATCCATCACCACCGGCCCGCTGATGCCGAAATGCGTCCACAAGAGGCTGCCTCGACGCCTGTCAACGGTACGACTGTTGACTCGTGTCGTCAACTCGACCTCATGCGATACCCCAGACAATTCCGCATGAAACATTCCATGCTGGAGAACGAGCGGCACCAGCGCTGGGTAGGTCGGCGTGACCTCATGCCCGAGCCTGCGGACAATATTCCACCCCCCACCGTCGCTTCCCGTCTTTGGTAGCGAACGGCCGCCGGTCGCCAGGATCACGCGACGGGCTGACAGCACGCCCTGTCCATGCCTGACAAGAAAAGAGAGGCCCTTCGGACCTTCAGCTTGGGGGAAAATGTCCTCTACCCGGTGGTGCAGAAGAATGGCTACTCCAAGAGCCTCGCAGCGATCCGTCAGCGCGTGCAGCACGGTGCGGGCCTGATCGGTCGCGGGAAAGAGCTTGCCGGTCTCTTCACGCTTGAGTTCAACACCGAGAGAGGCAAACCAACGCCGCGTCGCCTCGACACCAAACGCCGCCAGGATATTCCGGACGATATGTGGCGAGCCGTTGAAATCCTCGTGCGTAACCTGATCGTGCGTCACGTTGCAGCGGCCGCCTCCTGAAATCAGGATTTTGGCCCCGATCTTCCTGGCTCCATCCAAGACCATAATGCGAAGCGGTTCCCGATCGCATGCCGCGCCGGCCGAAAAAATTCCGGCCGCGAGCCCGGCCGCTCCGGCCCCCACGCAGACGATATCGGCATGATCGTCTGTGGCGCACGCGGCATGAACGGGCGGCGCGTTCACCGATTGTCGGGGTTGCATGGAACGGAGGCAGACACCGGCGAGGGAGGGCTACTCGACTTTATCCAGCTTGATCCGCAGTTCTTTGAGCTGGGCCGGATCAACCGGCGAAGGAGCATCGGTGAGAGGGTCCTGAGCCTTCTGCGTTTTCGGGAAAGCGATCACGTCGCGAATCGAATCGGCGTTGCCGAGCAACATGATCAGGCGATCCAGCCCGAACGCGATGCCGCCATGCGGCGGCGCGCCGAACTCGAGCGCGTCGAGCAGAAACCCGAACTTTGCCTTGGCCTGATCCTTGTTGATGCCGAGCAGATCCAGAATCCGCAACTGCACATCGCTCCGGTGGTTCCGGATGCTCCCTCCGCCGATTTCATTGCCATTGAGCACCATGTCATAGGCCTTCGCCCTCACTTTCAGCGGCTCCGAATCCAGCAAGGCGAGGTCCTCGTCCACCGGGGCGGCAAAGGGATTGTGCATAAAGACATACCGCTTTTCTTCCGCCGAGTAGTCCAGCAACGGGAACTCAATCACCCACAGCGGCTTCCAGGCAGTGGTGTCGATCAGCTTCAGCTCCTCTCCCAATTGCAGACGGATGCGGCCGAGCACGTCATGAACAATGGCTGGTTTATCGGCGCCGAACAGGACCAAATCGCCCGGCTTCGCATCCGGCAGGGATGCAAAGAATGCCTTGGCATCCAGAAACTTGGCGATGACTGATTCCAGCTGTCCCTCAGCCGTGATCTTGAGCCATGCCAGACCCTTGGCACCGAAACTCTTGGCTGTTTCGCCCAGTGCGTCAATCCTCGTTCGCGACAGGGACGCGCCGCCCTTCACGACCAGCGCTTTGACGATCCCCCCCTTGGTCGCTGCATCCTTGAAAACCTTAAAGTCGCTCGTCGCGGCAAAAGCGGTCACATCCTGCAACGGCATGTCGAACCGCAGGTCCGGCTTGTCTGACCCGTAGCGGCCCACGGCCTCTGCATAGCGCAGACGAGGAAATGGAGTTGGAAGCTGCACGCCGCCCGCCTCCCGGAACACGGTCACGATCATCTGCTCCATGAGGGCCATGACCTGTTCCCGGTCCACGAACGACATCTCCAGATCGATCTGGGTGAATTCCGGCTGCCGGTCGTTGCGAAGATCCTCGTCCCGGAAACAACGGGCGATCTGGTAGTAGCGATCCATGCCGCTGACCATCAGGATCTGCTTGAACAACTGCGGCGACTGCGGCAGCGCAAAAAACATCCCCGGGTTGACCCGGCTCGGCACGAGATAATCACGCGCCCCTTCCGGCGTGCTCTTGGTCAGAATCGGCGTGTCGATTTCCAGGAAACCTGCCTTATTCAGGAACCCCCGCGCCGCCTGCGCGACGTGGTGCCGCATGGCGACCAGCTTCTGCATTTTCGGCCGGCGCAGATCGAGATAGCGATACTTCAATCGCAACGCCTCGGTCACTTCCGCCTCGTCCTCGATCAGGAACGGCGGCGTCTGTGACGGATTGAGCACCTCCACCGTCTGCACCATCACCTCGATCTGCCCGGTCGGCAGCTTCGGGTTTTCGGACCCGGCCGGACGCTTCGAGACGGTACCTTGAATTGCCACGACGAATTCACTCCGAAGCTGGTGCGCCTGTTCGTGCGCCTTCGCGTTGGTTTCCTGGTTGAACACGACCTGGGTCATGCCGTGCCGGTCGCGGATGTCGTAAAAAATCACGTTGCCGTGGTCTCGGCGCGTGTGGACCCAGCCGTTCAGGACCACGGTCTGGCCGACGTGCGCGGCGCTCAATTCGCCGCACGTGTGCGTGCGGAGCTTCATGTCGGCACCTGCTTTGAAGACACAGTGCGTGGCCGGCTCGAACGGGCATTCCGCGCCCATTTCGCCCGTGCCCGTTTCAACCGCGACTGCCTGGCGCGAGCCTGCCCGCCCCCCGTCTGCGCGTCCAGCCGATCCCGCGCCAGCTCGCGCATGGCATTGGCCTCGCGGTCCGTGAGATAGCGGTAGTGCCCCGTCGGAAGATCGCCCAACGCGAGCGGCCCGAACTTCACGCGCTTCAGCTTCAGCACCGGATGATTTACGGCATCCAGCATGCGCTTTACTTGATGCTTGCGTCCTTCGAAAATCGTGACCTCCAGCCAGGAATTCTCGGTCGCCTTGCCGACTTTCTTGACGACCGCCGGGCCTGTCCGCCCGTCATCCAGCATGATCCCCTTCTGCAGAACATCAATATGCTCGGGGGCCAGCATGCCTTTGACCTTGATCAGGTAGGTTTTCGGCACATGGTGACGCGGATGAAGCAGCAGTTGCGCCAATTCCCCGTCATTCGTCAACAGAACCAGTCCTTCGCTGTCGAAATCAAGCCGGCCGACGGGGAACACCCGCACGTGGACACCGGGAAGCAAATCCGCGATGGTCCCCCGGCCGCCCGGATCGCTCATGGTGGACACGATATTCTTGGGCTTGTTCAGCATCACAAACGTCTGCGGCGGAGCCGGCTTCAAATGGCGCCCGTCCACTTTCACATGATCCTTCTCAGGGTTGACCTTGGTGCCGAGTTCGCAGACCACCTGCCCGTTGACGGTTACACGCCCCTGCACGATCAGCTCTTCCGCCTTGCGCCGGGAGGCCAGTCCTGAATCGGCAATCACTTTTTGCAATCTGACATCCATGACTATTCCCATTCAATCGTTGAAGGCGGCTTTGAGCTGACGTCATACACTACCCGATTCACGCCGCGCACCTCGTTGATGATTCTGCTTGAGATCGTCCCGATCAACTCGGGCGGCAATCGGGCCCAGTCCGCCGTCATCCCGTCCAGGCTCGTCACCGCCCTGACGGCAATGACGTGCTCGTAGGTCCGCTGATCGCCCATCACGCCGACGGTCCGGATCGGCAGCAGCACCGCAAAGGCTTGCCAGATTTCCCGGTAGAGCCCCGCGTTCTTGATCTCCTGAGCAACGATAACTTCCGCAGCTTTGAGGATGTCCAACCGCTCCTTGGTCACAGCCCCCAGAATGCGAATCGCCAATCCAGGCCCTGGGAACGGCTGGCGCCAGATGATATCGTCCGGCAGGCCCAGTTCCTTGCCCAGTATGCGCACCTCGTCTTTGAAGAGCTCTCGCAACGGCTCGATGAGTTTGAGCCGCATTTTGGTCGGCAGCCCCCCGACATTATGGTGCGTCTTAATCGTCGCCGATGGACCCTTGAAGCTGACGCTTTCGATGACGTCCGGATAGAGCGTCCCCTGCACCAGATAATCCACGCGCCGGAGCCGCTTCGCTTCCTTCTCGAAATTTTCAATGAAGAGCCGGCCGATGATCTTTCGCTTCTTTTCCGGATCCTCGACATTGTTCAGCGCTTTCACAAACTGTGCGGATCGGTCGAGAAAATGCAAATTGAGCTTTAGATGCGACGCAAAGGTCTTGCGCACCTGCGCGCCCTCGCCCTGCCGCAGGACACCGTTGTCCACGAACACGCAGGTCAATTGCTTGCCGATCGCGCGATGCGCCAGAACGGCCGCCACCGACGAATCCACACCGCCGCTCAGCGCGCAGATAACGTTTCCCTTGCCCACCGTCTCGCGGATCTGCGCCACCGCCGTGTCCACATAGGAACTCATCGTCCAGGTCGGCTTGCACCCGCAGATGTCGTGGACGAAGTTCTGCAGGAGCCGGAACCCACCGGTCGTATGCGCCACTTCCGGATGGAACTGCAGGCAATAGAACCGCCGGGCTGCATCCGACAGCTTCATGGCGGCCACCGGCGAGTTGTCCGTGTGCGCGATCGAACGAAACCCCTTGGGCATCCGTTCGATCCGGTCGCCGTGCGACATCCAGACGGTGGTGGAACGGTTCTCCCCCACGCCTTTGAACAGATCGGAATCATCGTCAATGAACAGTTCCGCACGGCCGTATTCGCGATGAGGCGCCTTGGCCACTTCACCGTCCAACAGATGCGTCATCAACTGCATGCCGTAGCAGATCCCGAGCACCGGCACGCCCAGATCGAAGAGTTGCCGGGACACGTGCGGCGCCTTCCGTTCGTAGACGCTGGCCGGCCCGCCGGACAGGATGATGCCCTTGGGCCTGTAGGCCGCGATCGTGGCCAACGGGGCGGTGCAGGGAAGAATCTGTGAATAGACGTGGGCTTCTCGGACGCGGCGGGCAATGAGCTGGGTATATTGCGATCCGAAATCGAGGATCAGAATTCTGTCATGCCAGAGTTCCATGGGGCGTTAATCGTAAATCGTTAACCGTTAAACGTAGGGAGCCGAGCCTGGTTGTAATTTCTTGCGATTAACGAATAACGATTAACGTCTAACGTCTTACTCTCCGTCAGTGCGGTAGTTCGGGGCCTCTTTGGTGATGATCACGTCGTGGACATGGCCTTCGCGGAGACCGGCCAGCGTCTGCCGGATAAACCGGGCATTTTTCTGCAAATCGGGGATCGTCCGGCAACCACAATAGCCCATGCCCGAGCGGACGCCGCCGACCAGTTGGTAGATAACGCCGGACAGCGTACCTTTATATGGCACCCGGCCTTCGATCCCCTCCGGCACTAGTTTGGACTCCGCCCGTCCGGCCTGGAAATAGCGGTCCTTGCCGCCCTTTTCCATGGCCCCGAGCGAACCCATGCCGCGATAAACCTTATAGGTCCGGCCCTGGAAGAGCACCGTTTCGCCCGGCGACTCTTCCGTCCCTGCGAGAATGCCGCCGATCATGACCGCTGAGGCGCCGGCCGCCAGAGCCTTGGTCACATCGCCTGAATATTTGACTCCGCCATCGGCCACGATCGGCACCCCGGTCCCCGCCAAGGCCGCGGCGCAGTCGGAAACGGCGGTTAACTGCGGCATGCCAGCTCCCGACACAATCCGTGTCGTACAGATGGAGCCGGGCCCGACGCCGACTTTCACCGCATCCACACCGGCCTTGACCAGATCGCGCGCAGCTTCCGCCGTCGCGATGTTGCCGGCAATGACATCCAGGTTGGGATATTTCTTTTTGACGACCTTGACCGTGTCCAGCACGCTGCGCGAATGGCCGTGCGCGGTATCCACCGCCACCAGATCCACGCCGACCTTCACCAGAAGATCGAGCCGGTGTTCGGTCTCCGGACCGACTCCGATGGCCGCTCCGACCCGCAAGCGCCCGTGCGTATCCTTGCAGGCATGCGGGTATTTGATCCGCTTTTCGATATCCTTGATCGTAATCAGGCCCTTCAGCTCGAACTTCTTGTTGACCACGAGCAGTTTTTCGATCCGGTGTTCGTGCAGAATCTCGCGGGCTTTCTCCAGACTCGTGCCTTCCGGCGCCGTGACCAGCTTGTCCTTAGTCATCACCTGCGAGACCTTCAACTCCATCCGGCTTTCAAAGCGCAGGTCCCGGTTGGTCAAAATGCCGACGAGCTTGCCATTTTTGGTGACGGGAATGCCGGAAATCCGGTACTTGGTCATGAGCTGGTGGGCCTCGCGGATTGTGGCGTCCGGAGAAATCGTAATGGGATCCAGGATCATGCCGCTCTCAGACTTTTTGACCTTGTCCACTTCAACCGCCTGATCTTCCGGAGAGAGCAGTCGGTGAAGAATGCCGATGCCGCCTTCCCGGGCCAGTGCAATGGCCAGACGCGCTTCCGTAACGGTGTCCATGGCTGCGCTGACGATCGGGATGTTGATCGTCACGTTGCGCGAGACATGCGTGCGGGTGTCCGTTTCGCCGGGCAGAACTTCGGACTTCGCCGGCACCAGCACGACATCGTCGTAGGTCAATCCGACTCTGACTTCCTTCTCCAGCATGATGATCCCGCTCCTACCGCTGCTGCGTTTCGGCCGCCTGACTGGACAGCTCTGCGGCTGCCTCGGCTTCTTCCTTCAACCGCTCGCCGCCCTCGTCCGCCGGCATGAACTGCTGAACACGCGTATTGGCGCTGTCCACGACGAATACGCTCCCCCGCGCATCCACGGCAATGCCGTAGGGAAAATTGAACTGCCCGGCGCCGTTTCCGAACCCGCCCCATTGCGTGATGAAATTGCCTTCACGGTCGAACTTCTGTACACGCTGATTGCCGGTATCCGACACATATACGTCGCCCTGGCCGTCCACCGCGATGCCCCAGGGTGACCGGAGCTGTCCCGGTTCTTGCGCGCGCGGATCGCTGGCGTGGCCGGGGCCGATCCCCCCGCCCCACTTCGTGATCAACTGCGGAAGCACGTTCGTGCTGGTGTCGAATTTCTGGATACGATGGTTGCCCATATCCACGACGTATACCGCACCGTCCGCGGAATCCACCGCCACACCCCGCGGGAAATAGAACTGTCCGTCGTTGGTTCCGAAGCTCCCCCACTGCATGATGAACTCGCCGCTGGCATCGAACTTCTGCACGCGAAAGTTCGCGCTGTCTGCGACATAGATATAGCCACGCACACGGTCCACGGCGATGCCCCACGGGGAGCTGAACTGTCCTTCGGCATTGCCACGCGATCCGAACTTCATCAGATAGCCGCCCAATTTCCCGTCGAATTTCTGTACGCGGTGGTTGTTGGTATCCACCACGTACACGTCGCCCTTGGCATCGCAAGCGATACCTGTTGGGTTGTGAAAGTTGGAATTGGCGGAGCCGAAGCTGCCCCAGAGGATGATAAAGTTTCCGGCGTTGTCGAATTTCTGAACCCGGTTATTGCCGTTGTCCACCACGAACAGGCTGCCCTGCTGATCGACCGCCAGACCGTACATCGGAGCTGAAAACTCGCCGCCGTGCAGCAGCGAGGCGCCGCGGCCGGGCTTCCCCCATCTGGAGACACAGAGATAGCCGGACGTATTGACCAGGATGCTGGCGCTCGTCGGGACGGAAATGTTGTTGCCGATGTCCTTGAACCAGACGTAGACGGTCTTGGGACCGTCGCCAGGCGACAACGTGCAGGGAATCGTCGCCCCAAACGTATGCACCGGCTCGACCTCGACCCAGCCCGGCATGGTTGCGCTGGGAGCCATGGGGCTTTCGGCGATGTAGTAGGCGGCCACGCCGGTATCCACGTCGTTCGCCGAAATCGTCAGGATCACGTCGGGCGTGTTCGTCATGAAGGCGCCGTGGTTGACGACCGCGTAGGGGTTCTGCGGCGCCGTGATGTCGATCAAAACCGGCATGGCGGTCACTTCCTCGGACAGCACGCTCTCGCCGCCGTTCTCGTAGACCGCGCTCAAAGCATAATAATAGGGGTTGCCGTTCGTCAGACCGCTGTGGACATAGGGGCTGGACACGCCTTCGATCCTCGTGCCCGTCTGCGTCGTCACGCCCGGCGACGTATGGAAATAAAGATTGTAGGACACGGCGCCCGGCACATCGAGCCAGCTCAAGGCGATTTCCGTGTCGCCCGCCTTGGCAACCAGACTGCGCGGCGCCGGCGCGTCGGTGATTTCCTGCGGCTTGTTCTGCAACAGCCGGTTCAATTCTTCCTCAGTCGGCGCAAACTTCAGCACGCGGTTGTTGCCGCTGTCCACGGCATAGACATACCCTTCGGCATCCACGGCGATGCCGGAAGGGAAGTTCACCTGCCCTTCCGTCACACCACGGTTGCCCCACTGGCAGAGGAAGGTGCCATTGCCGTCGAACTTCTGGATGCGATGGTTCCCGCTGTCCACCACGTAGACGTTGCCCAGCTTGTCGCAGGCCACGCCCCAGGGCGCCTTGAACTGGCCTGGGCCGTTGCCTTCCTTCCCCCACTTGGCCAGGAAGCTGCCGCGCGCATCGAACTTCTGAATCCGGTTGTTGCTCTCGTCGGCCACGTAGATGTTGCCGACGAAGTCCACCGTCACGCCGCGCGGAAAGAAAAAGGCGCCGTCGAAGCTGCCGTCCCGGCCCCACTTGAGCAGCGGCGTGCCGTCCGACTTGAACTTCTGGATGCGCGAATTGCTCGTATCCGAGACATAGAGATTGCCTTCACGATCCGTCGCCACACCCCACGGCACGTCGAACTTGCCCATGTCCGCCCCGCGCCAGGCAAACCCGAATTTGCCCCAGGCGCGCATCACATTACCCTCCGCATCGAACTTCTGAATGCGGTTGTTGCCGCTGTCCGAGACGTAGACCTCGCCTTCCGGACCGATCGCAAGCCCGCGCGGATAGTAGAACTGGCCGTCCTGCCCGCTGGGCTCTCCGCCCCACCGCGCCAGGAACTTCCCGTCCTTGTCGAATTTCTGGATGGAATGGTTGTCCGTGTCGGCCACGTAGATATGCCCGTCCTTGTCAAGCGCGATGCCGGTCGGCGCCTTGAATTCGCCGTCCTCCACGCCTTCCTGGCCGATCGCCTGCACGATCAAGTAAGGAGACGGAATGGCCATCACCTCGGCTGATTCCAGACTCTCGCCCTGCGCCGTCACCACCGTCACGACATAGTAATAGCAGGTGCTGTTGGCCAGATCGTCATGCACATAGGGCGAGGTGGCGCCTTCGATGCAGTTGCCCTTTTCCTTCTTCACGCCCATGACGGGCTTGAAATCCTCCGGACTGGCGATCGGGCGTGTGAGCTCGGAAAACTTGATGCTGACGCCTTTGTTCGTGAGGAAATAAAGGTTGTAATACATGGCCTCCGGAACAGGATCCCACGTAATGGTGATCTTGCCGTTGCCCGGCTTGGCTGCCACGTTGGCCGGCGCGGGTGGGAGTTGCTCCTCGGTCGTCTCGCCCGCGCCCCATTCGCCGGTCTGTCCCTGGGCCTGTAGTTTCCACCGATTCGGAACGTCTTGTTCGTCGAATTTCACGTGTCGCACTCCCTTATGGTCTGATGAAAGAAAAGCTCAATACGGCGGATGTTTCAAGCACTTATGATGAATATGGCAATGTAGCAAACGGTGCTCCGTCAAGTCAATAAGCGCGCGGCTCTGCACCGCACTGCCGTCCGATTGTCCGCTCGGAATGAATTGGTTAAGATGGCATGCGATGAATTCCCGACTGTATCTTGCCAGGCCGTTGCCGACCCAGGTCATGGCCGTCATTCATCAGCACTTTGCCCTGACCGTGCCGCCGGCCGACCGGCCGCCTTCCAAATCGGAAGTCCTGGCTGGTATTCGCGACGCACAGGCCGTTATCTGCACATTAAATGAACGGTTCGACGCCGATGCGCTGGCCGCTGCGCCGTTACTCCGCGTCATTGCCAACTATGCCGTCGGCTACAACAACATTGATGTGGACGCGGCCAAGGCCCGCGGCATCGTCGTCACCAACACGCCGGACGTCCTCACCAACGCCACTGCCGACATCACCTGGGCGCTGATCCTCGCAGTCGCGCGGCGAGTGGTCGAAGGCGATCAGCTTGTCCGCCAGAACCAGTGGACCGGCTGGTCGCCGACCCAGATGCTGGGCGTTGATCTGGTCGGCAAGACACTCGGTATCATCGGCATGGGACGCATCGGACAGGCCGTCGCAAGACGTGCGGACGGATTCGAGATGAAGGTGCTGTACTGGACGCGTAGCGAACGCCCGCTGCAGTCTGCCAACCCTGCGTGGCAACGGGTCTCGTTCGAAGAACTACTGCGCCGCTCCGACTTTCTCAGTCCCCACCTCCCCTTGACGCCGGAGACCCAGCACCTGATCAATGACGCCGCGCTACGGCTCATGAAGCCAACGGCATTTCTCATCAATGCGGCGCGTGGACCGGTGGTGGATGAAGCGGCGCTGGTGCAGGCGTTGCGCGAAGGAAGACTTGCAGGAGCCGGACTCGACGTCTACGAGTGTGAGCCGGAGTTGCATCCGGGCCTGCGTGAACTTTCCCAGGTCGTGCTGCTGCCGCACCTCGGTTCTGCCACAACGGAGACGCGAATCCGAATGGGTCTCATGTGCGTGGAGAACGTGCTGGCTGTTCTGGAAGGGAAACTCGCGCCCAATCGAGTGGCCTAGGGAATTGGTGCCGAAGGGTCAGCCTCTCTCAGGTTGACCGATAATGCGTTGAAGCCTGTCAGCTACCGGGTAGCGGTTTTGGAGCCGCCGTTCTTGCTCCATTCAAGCCGCTTCGGCACATCCTTGTAGGCAGGAATCGCTGAAAACATCTGGAACGCTTTCTCGAACTGGCCCTCGGACTCGTACAGCACGCCGAGGTCGTAACGCACCATCGTCGCCAAGTCTCCGGCGCATCCATGGTCTGCCACAGCCTGCTCCAAATAGCCGATCGCGTCCTTGGTTTTTCCCTTCGCCTTCAGACACAGGGCCACGGCATGGGAGGCATTCACAAAACAGGCCGGCCCTTTGAGCGCAACCGCAAGCTCTTCCATCGCCTCGTCAAAAAGGCCCATGTCCTTGTAGGCCACACCCAACTCATAGCGGACCATCAACTCCTGCTCGCTGTGTTGCTCCTGCTCAGGAGCCGCGGCGGCGGGAGCTTCGGCGGCAGATGCAGGCGCCGACTCGGACTCCATCACGAGCCCGGACCCATGCGACGTTTTGGCGGTTGCCGCCTGGCCTGCCTGGAACAATGCCGTCAGCTTGGCGACAACAGGACTGGAGGCGGCAATTTCTTTGATTTTCTCGAAGATCTCGAGGGGAAGGGTCGGATTGTCCGGATCCGGATGTTCCAACAGCACTTCCACCGCCCGTCCATAATGGGTCGCGGCGGTTGCCTTGTCACCGCTCTCTTCGTGGACCTTGCCCATCAATTCCAGCATGGTCACGGAAGTGGGATTGACTTCGAGGAACTCCTGGATCATGGACTCCGCCAGCTTGTAATCCCCCGACCGGATGGCTGTTTCCGCGAAGAACTGAATTTCGCCCCGCGCCACCACGATCTGCCCCGCCTTGAGATGCACGCGGGCAAGCAGCCGGCAAACCTCCGGTTCGCCAGGCTCCCGACTCAACAACTCGGAGAGCGCCGCTTCCGCCGGCCCATACTGGCCGCTGTTCATCTGCGCGTTGGCATACTCCAGCAGCGCGGGCTTGGCGATCCCACCGAGGTTCGCAGGATCGATCTGGCTTGCCTGCGCGGCCGACCCGGCTGGCGCACCCGACGCGGGAGGCGGAGCCGCTCCGCCCGATTCCATCGCCTGCAACAACTGCTCGGCTTCGCGATTCTTCGGATCGATCTTGCGCGCGCTCTGGTAAGCTTCCTTGGCTTCGGCCAGGCGTCGCTGGTTGGCACATTCGCGTCCCAGATCGATGAACGCTTTGGCGCCTTCCTCGGCCCAGCCCTGTTTCAGGCAGAGATCCGCCATCTGCCGACGCGCATCGAGATTGGACGCCTCCAGTTTGATGACGGCGCGATAGGTTTCCAACGCCTCTTTGGGCTTGTTGGCTTTCAGGTACAGCTTGCTGAGCGCCAGATAATCTGCGACGGCGTTGCTGGTCAGTCCGCGCTCAGCGTTCAGATCGGCGAGGAACTTGTACGCCAAGTACTGATTGGGATCGATCTTGAGGATTTTCTTAAAGACCGCAATGGCCTTCAGGGCCACCCCGCCGGCGCGAAAGGCCGCGGCGGCCTTGAAATAGGCCTCGGTCGCATCGTTCGTGGCATTTTTCTTGAGGTGGAGATCGCCGATGGCATTGTAGGGAGTGCCGTCGTTCGGCGAGAGATCGGCCAGCTTTTTCCACTCGGCAATCGCCTCGGGAATCTTGCCCTGCGCCGCATATTTCTGGGCGTTGTCAAGAACCGCGCTTTTGTCGAGAGCCACAGCACACCTTCCTGCATGAGGAGTCTAGCGGTCAGAGTAAAGGGGGGGCCGCTGTCTTGTCAAGAAAACGGCACGTTGCGAGGCGGACCTACCGATAAGGTGTCCCGTAAACAGCCCGAAAACGACAAGGGGTCCGCAGCCTGCGCTACGGACCCCCCGCTAGCATAAACGCGTGTCGATGAGCAGCGTTGTCGCCGAGCTACGCGGACATCTTGAGGACGTTGGCCGCCTGCGGCCCTTTCGCGCCCTGCACGATATCGAACTCGACGTTCTCGCCTTCCTTTAAAGTCTTGAATCCTTCTCCCTGGAGCGCGGAGTAGTGCACAAAGACGTCTTCCCCATTCTCGAGCCGGATAAACCCAAACCCTTTCCGATCGTTGAACCACTTGACGGTGCCTTTGCTCCTCACGCGCCCCTCCTTTCCTACACCAGGTGGATGGCCACCCATCCTGCCCGTCTTACAAACCGGACAAAAAAATACCGCAGAAGGAAATGCCCCCCTGCGGCCCTTGCAACACAGTGACTATCCGCATGTGTATCCTGAAACACCGAAATTTCGGGCAAGCATTTAACATAGGCAGGTTACCGAGTCAAGTACATTAATGCCCTCTTTCGGGCATCCGTGCGACTTCTGACAGGTTCGATGCCATCAAAAGCTTCTGCGTTTAATTTACAAGCCGTTGGAAATCCCGTATATTTTCCTTGTCCTTCATCGCAAGTCACGGAGCGTTGTGCGGAAGATCCTCGATCGATACATCTTTGCCGAACTGCTGGCGCCTTTCTTCATCAGCCTCAGCGCGCTCTGCTTCGTCATGTTGACGAAGGAACTCCTGCGCCTGGTCGAACTCCTGGTTTCAAAGGGCGTCGGAATCGCCGCCGTTGCGAAGGTCTTCCTGCACTTGTTGCCGTCCTTTTTGGTCCTGACGCTTCCCATCGCCGGCATCATCGCGTCGATCACAGCCTTCGGCCGGCTATCCTTCGATAAGGAACTCCTAGCCATGCGGGCCTCTGGCCTGAGCCTCTTGCGACTGTCCCGCCCAGTCCTGCTGTTCTCCTGCCTAGTCTTCGGCCTGACCCTGGCCCTTTCCCACTGGGGTCAGCCATGGACCAGCGTCTCATTAAAAAAACTGGCCATGAACCTGCTGCGGGACAAGCTGACCCTGGCGCTGGACAAGGGCGTCTTCAATGAGCCGGTTCCTCACATGGTCATTTACGTCTCCGACAGCCAGACCGGCCCGTTCCGCAGGGGCATTTTTATTGCTGACGACCGCAATCCGGCTGACAGTCGCGTGATTGTCGCCGGCGATTACACGCTGTTGAATGATCCGGGAAACAGCCAGGTCGGCCTGCGCCTCTTGAACGGAACCGTGCACAGCCATCCCAACGATATCGAGCAGTATCAGCAAGTCTCGTTTTCGGCCTACGATCTAAAACTGAGCCTCGACCAGAGCGTGTACGCCGCCGTGGACGAACGCCCCTCGCGCGAGGCCGTGCTCGCCCAACTCGAGCGCACGCAATGGCGTGACCCCGGCGCCCTCCGCCGGCTCATGGAATCCTATAAGGATCTGGCCTTCCCTACAGCCGCCCTGATTTTCGGCGTCCTGGGCGTGCCGATCGGCATTGTCTCGAAACGGTCCGGGCGCATCGGGGGATTCGCCGTCGGTGTGGGCATCGTGATCGCCTACTATGTCTTGAACGTGCTGTGTGAATTTTTTGTCACGACCCTGGTGCTCCCGCCTTTTGCAGGCGCCTGGCTGCCGAATGCACTCTTCTTTGTCGTGACCGTCGTGTTGTTTGTCCGCATGAACCGGCAGTAGCCACGATGACCATATTATTCCGATACATGCTGCGCGAACTGGCCAAGGTGTTCAGCATGTGTTTGGCGGGGCTCATGACCGTCTATCTGGTCGTGGACTTCTTCGAAAAAATCCGACGATTCATCCGGTACGACGTCGAACTCCTCACCGTCGCGGAGTATTTCGCATTGAGAATGCCGGCGATCTTTTTCCAGATCGCTCCCCTGGCCGTCCTCATGGCCACGCTGCTGACCCTCGGAGTCTTTTCCCGCAACCGGGAAATTACCGCGATGCGCAGCTGCGGCATCAGTCTCACCCGCATCGCCGCCCCGTTCTTCCTGTTTTCGTCCGCCGTGGCCTGCCTGCTGTTTCTTTTCAGCGCCGTCGTCATCCCCCACGCAACGACGCAGGCCGAGTACGTCAAAACCGCCAAAATCGAAAAGAAACAGAGCGGTCCGGCGGCCAAAACGGACCGGTCCTGGATTCAGATCGGCGACCGGACGCTGATGAATTTCGACCTGGTCGAGCCGGACGGCTCCACGCTGCACGGTATCAGCCTGTACCAACTCGGCGAGGACTTCCGGTTGATCAAGATGACCGAGGCCGCCGGCGCACACTACACCGCGCAAGGCTGGATTCTCCTAAACGGCGCCCATCGAAAACTGCTGCCGAACGGCATCGTCCAGGTCGAGGCGTTCGAGCACGCACCGATCCCCTTATCGCAGACTCCAGAGGATTTCAGCACCTGGCTGTCCACCGAAACGGAGGAGATGACGCTGGCGGACCTTCGCACCTACACGAACCGGCTTCGAAAAGACGGCTATAACGTCGCCCGATTCCTGACCGATTATTACGGACGGATCGCCTTTCCCTTCGTCAGCATCGTCATGGCCACGGTCGGGATCGCCCTGAGCCTGCGGCAAAGCGGCGTCCGCGGACGGGGCATGGCGATCGGGATCGGGCTCGCGCTGGCAGTCGGATTTCTCTACTGGACCGCCCACTCGGTCGCCATCGCGCTGGGACACAGCGGCGCGCTCACGCCATTGCTGGCCGGCTGGCTGGCGAATCTTTTGTTTTTCTCGTTCGGGTCGGCGCTTTTCCTCCAGGTCCGGCATTGACGACACGGAACACATAGAGTAAAAAGAACGCAGACGTGATTATCTCAACCTTCCATCCCGTCAGCGCATTCACACGGATCTCTTCATGAACCAACGGGTCGTTATCACCGGTCTCGGCGCCGTCTCTCCGATCGGAATCGGCGTCGAGCAGTTTTGGAAAGCGGCGCTGGAAGGCTGCTCCGGCATCAGCGCCATCCGTACATTCGATGATCTGCCGCTGGACGCCTACCGGTCGCGCGTGGCTGGCCAGATCCATGACTTTACGCCGGCGCAATATCTCGACGGACCGCACGCGGATCGGGTGGATCGCTACGCACAGTTCGCATTGGTGGCGGCCAACG
>DASQGO010000128.1:0-27075 GCA_035632555.1 Nitrospiraceae bacterium
AGTGCGTCAATGCGTCGGCTTCGTGCAGGTCCTGGACGGTGTGTGTGTTGGCGACGGCCAGGACTTTCATGCCGGCAGCATGCGCCGCACGAATACCGGGAATGGAGTCCTCGATCACCAGACAGTCGTCCGGCTCCAGCCCGGCCTGTCCGGATCGCACGGCGCGATTGAGCGAGGCGAGGGCATGGACGAACGGTTCAGGGCTGGGTTTGCCTTGGCGCACGTCCTCAGCGCTCGTGATGTGCTCGAACTCTTTGCGGATTCCCGCGCATTCGAGAACATACTCGATCTCGCTCCGCAGCGCGCCAGACGCGATCGCCAGACGATGGCGGGAGGCTGCGTCGCGGACCAGTTCCCGCACGCCGGGAAAAATAATCAAGTGTTGCTTGATGTGATCGAGATAGGCCCGGGCTTTTCCGGCTACGAGGCTGTCGATGGTCGCATCCGAAGGGGATTGGCCATGGGCGGTGAGAAAGGCCCGGAAGCAGCCCTTGTCGTCGTATCCCAAATAGTCGGCGTAATATTCCTCGGGACTCAGAAAAAAACCCAGTTCGCCGAGGACCCGCTGGAAGACGGCTAAATGGATGGGCTCGCTATCCGCCACCACGCCGTCGAAATCGAAGATGATCGCATGCAGCATGCGCCCTCACCGAATTGGAAGCACGGAACGATATTATACACGGGGCTTCCCCCGCGCGTGCAAGGCAGGCTGCAGCGATAACAGAGTTGCGGTTATTTGGCGATGAGGTTCTTTTCCGCCACCCAGCCGGTCGCGCCCTGTTCTGTGCGGACGGAGTAGACCCACGCGTAGCTTTGCAGGTCTGCATCCAGAATGACCAGAGTCGAACCGGGCGCAGCCGTGGCCGCTCCAGGCTTTTTGCCCGTGGCATCGGTGGTCAACTGGGTCGGAGCGGCGACGGAGACCTTCTGCCCTTCACCAAATTTCGGCGTCGGTATGGCCGGCACTCCCGGAATAGCTGCTGGTGTCGGGACGCTTGCCGCGACTGTTGGCGTTGGTGCGGGAACAGGCATTGCCGGCATCGTCGCTGGCGCTGCAGGAATGGCGGGTGCATTGGCCGTCGGTGCCGATGCAGCTGGCATGGCTGCCGGCTGAGCGGTGGCTGCCACGGATGCTGGAACGGCCGCAGGCACATTCGGAGTTGACGCTGGAACAGAGGGCGACCCCGCCGGCCTGGCAACTTTGGGGGGCACCTGAGGAGGAGGGGTTTCTCCAGGCGCATCGCCGAGCAGGCTCATCAAGATATCCGGATTGACAGCGAGGTATCCACCACCACAGACGATGAGCAGGATCAACACCAGAAAAAGAAGGCGCTCTTTCATGCTTGGCGGTGCAGGGCCTTTTTTCCCAGGGGGGCCCAGGACAACGGTCTTATCCATATCTGGTTGGTTGGGATCACCAGCGGGAGCCGGCTCCTTAGCAAAGAAAATATTCCCCCACGGCAGGGGGGGTACAGACAACGCGGCGCTTGACGCGACACTCATCACGGATCCTCCTTGGCCTATCGGTACCGCATTCGGCGTGTAGATAACACTATCCACCTGTTCTGTCAAACATTCTCATGGGTTACAGAGCGTGAAGTTGGCGGGAAGACATGGCCCTTAAATGGTGAAGCCGGCATAGCCGACAACGCGAGCGCGGTCCCCGCTACGATCTCCGGAGGTGGCGTAGCGGACAAGCGTTGCACTGGTTGCACCCAGTAGACGGGCCGCGTGGAGGATCGCAAGGGCCGGGGCGATACCGCACATGGAAATATGATGGGTTGTGACAGCGGTATCGAGCCGGTCCGGGTCCAATTGTTCAATGGCATCAATGGCATGGCGGTCCTTTTCTCTCGTGATTACATCAGACTCGTAGTGGTTCATGTCGGTGCTGGCAACGAGGAGTGGCCGTCCGTCGGAAGCGGCTGTGCCTGTGCTCTGCGCAACGATGGCCGCCAGGCATTCTCCTAGGGCTCGGCAGAGGGCAGAGTCTCTGGTGCCAAGTACGATCGGGACAATCTGGACCTGCCGTCGCATGCTCTGCAAAAAGGGTAATTGGACTTCCAGGCAATGCTCACGCCGATGCGCCGACGTGTCGGCTTCGGCGTGTGGACAGTGAGCGAGAATTTCATGCGCGAGGTTCCGGTTGACCGATACGGCTCCGCCCGGCATCTGCCATGTGCCATCCGGATACACGGACAGGGCCGGTCCGATTCCGGTGTGGTTGGGACCGACGAGGATCACGGTCTTGGGCACGAGGACCCGACTGTACACTGATCCGGCGACAGGGCCGGAATACATCAGCCCGGCGTGGGGACTGATCGCGGCGATCAACGGTCCGGGCTGAGCCGAGCGGTCCAGGCAGCCGGCCACCTCGGCTTCGAGCGTTGCGGCAGATGCGCTATAAAATGGTCCGGCAACGGCTGGCAGGCGTGTCACTCGATACTCAGCAATATTGCACGTTCGTGCAGGACAGGACCTGATGCTCCCGGCTGCCGGTCCGGAAGACCGTCAGTCCCTTGCAGCCTAACTGATAGGCTAGCGTGAAGGCTGCTGCGACATCGGCCTTGGTGGCCTTGGCCGGCAGATTGATGGTCTTGGAGACACCGCTGTCGCTGTAGCGCTGGAAAACGGCTTGCATCCGGACGTGGTGTGCTGGCGCGATGTCGTGCGCCGTGACAAACAGTCGGCGCAAATCGGCCGGAATGTCCGCCAAGTCTTGAATGGATTCATTCGCGGCGACCTTCGCAGCCAGGTGCAGCGAGTAGATGCCGGCGGCCCGCGCCCGCCGGACAAATTCCGGATGGAGCGACGTCAGCCGCACGCTGTCCATGACCGTGCGGGCGTAGCTGACGCCGTACAGGGGTTCGATGCCAGGGGAGCAGTCCGCGATGATGCTGATCGTGCCCGTGGGAGCGACGGTGGTCACAGTCGCGTTGCGCAGGCGCTGGCCATCGGATTCCAAACGGCTCCCTTTGAAATTTGGGAAGGTCCCTCGTGCTCGCGCCAACTCGGCGGAAGCGGCGTGACTGTGCTCTTGGATGAATTGCATAACCTGTTCGCCGACCGCCAGGGCCTCGGCGCTGTCATAGGGGATACCCAGTTTGATCAGCAAATCGGCAAAGCCCATCACACCGAGGCCGATCTTTCTGTTGCCTTTCGTGATCGCAGCGATCTCGGGCAGCGGGTACTGGTTCATGTCCAGAACGTTGTCCAGGAAGCGGACGGCATGGATGGTGGCAACCGCGAGTTGTTCAAAATCCAGGGCCTGATTTTTTGGCGGACCGGCAACGAATCTGGCCAGGTTGAGAGAACCCAGCGTGCAGGATTCGTAGGCGAGCAGAGGCTGCTCGCCGCAGGGATTGGTGGATTCGATACGGCCGATGTGCGGGGTCGGATTGTGGGCATTGATGGTGTCGAGAAAGATCACGCCGGGTTCTCCGGTGCTCCAGGCGGCTTCCACGATGCGGTCGAACACCGAGGCGGCGTTCAGACGTCCGGCGGTCCGGCCGGTCCTGGGATTCATCAGTGCGTAGTCCTGCCCCCGCTCCAGCGCCCGCATGAACGCATCGGTGAGACCGACCGAGATGTTGAAGTTGGTCAGTTCGGCAGGGTTCTGCTTGGCCGCAATGAAGTTGAGGATGTCCGGGTGATCCACGCGCAGGATACCCATGTTGGCGCCGCGTCGGGCGCCGCCCTGCTTGATGACTTCCGTCGCCATGTTAAAGACGCGCATGAACGAAATTGGCCCGGAGGCGACGCCGCTGGTCGAGGCGACGCGATCGTCCTTCGGGCGCAGATGGCTGAAGGAAAAACCGGTGCCGCCGCCGGACTGGTGAATGAGTGCCTGGTGCTTGATCGAGTCAAAGATGGATTCCAGCGAATCTTCCACCGGCAGCACGAAGCAAGCGGAGAGTTGTTGGAGATCGCGGCCGGCGTTCATGAGCGTCGGGGAGTTCGGAAGAAATTCCAGGCGCGCCATCAGATTATAGAAGGTGTCGCTTATGCGCGTGACGGTTCGCCGGGACCCGCCGTAGAGCCGCTCCGCTTGCGCCACATTGTCTGCCACGCGCCGGAAGAGTTGCGAGGGGGTTTCGAACGGCTTGCCATCCGCGTTCTTTTCTAGGTACCGCCGGCGCAGGACGGTCAGCGCGTTAGGGGAGAGACGAAGCGTGCGCGAATGTGTGCGTGCCATGGAAACTCCTGACTTCCTGCCGGCTCTTTAATATTATATGGTAAACTTATGGCCACACCAAATGCGTGCTGATTCCCAACAACCATGAAAACCTATCGGGAAGAACTCTGGTTCCAGACCGACGCGCGTCGGGCCTATCTGAATATCACGCCGCAGGTGGAAGCCGCGGTGCACAAAAGCGGCATTCGGGAGGGACTCGTACTGGTCAATGCCATGCACATTACGGCAAGCGTCTATATCAATGATGATGAGCCGGGCCTGTTGAAAGATTACGACCAGTTTCTGGAGCGGCTAGCTCCGCAGGGGGCCGACTATCGGCACAATCTGACCGGCGAAGACAATGGCGACGCGCACATCAAGCGACAGCTGATGGGGCGCGAGGTGGTGGTGGCGATCACGAATGGTAAATTGGACTTTGGTCCGTGGGAGCAAATTTTTTACGGCGAATTCGACGGCCGCCGTAAGAAACGGGTGCTGGTGAAGGTGATTGGGGATTGAGCGCGAGGTGTCGAGAGAGAAGTGAAAAGTAAAACGGGAAGGGTTTCCGCGCAGGGAATTGGACGACAGCGCTTTTTATTTTTCACGTGGACCGTTTCACTGACTGCACGCTTGCTTCACGGCGCGAACTTTGGCAACATGAGTGTGTCTGGCGGCGGGAGGAGTCTTTCTGCCGCGGTTTTACCTCACGGAGTGTGGCATGTCGAGTTGGGGACGACCTGATCCGCTGACCCGGGACCTGATTCACCTCATTAACGCACGTCGCCATGACCATGGCGACGCCGATGCGGCCATTGATACGCTGCAAGCGCTGCTGGAACAGGATCGCGAACAGGACGTGCTCACCGTGCTGGCCGCGCTCGATGAAGAAATGGCGGAGTGGCTGTTCGACCTGCTGGCTGAGGCGGCCTGCTCGATTTCAATGGGCGAGGGGGCGGACGACAAGCCCCGCTACGCCATTTTGGGCGCGCTCGAGTTGCCGTTGCAGGCTGATTTGCGCACGCCCCTCCACTTGAAGATTGATCCCCTGGCGACGGCCGACCTGCTGCGGGAGCATCTGCATTTGCCGGCGGGCACGGTCGTGATGGTGGAACCACGGCTTCTGACCGACTCCACGATCGAGCGATTGACGCTGCATGGACTCCATCAGCATCTGGCAGGGATGGCGGAGGGGCAACGCCGCCAACTGCTGGCCGCCCGACTGCATCCGCCCGTGGAGTCCACGGCTTTTTTGCTGTTCGAGTTGCTGGGATCGCCGGAATCCGGCCTGCCGGACTCGATTGAAGAACAGAGCCGGCAAGCCCTGTTGGCTGGCCTCGTGGCTCAGTGTCCTGAGCTTGCGCCGGCGGCCCAGATGCTGGAGGCGCCGGTCTTTTCCAGTTACGCGATGTTTGACGCGCAGAACGCCGTTCGGCTGCATCGACTGGCCGATGAAACGGTGGAAGTCTGGCGCGATCTCGAGCCGGCCGTACGGAGTCGGACGATCGTGCATCTTCACACGCAGTGCGGGAACGGCGTCTACATGCCGGTGTGGACCGACTTGTTCGATCCGGAATTGCCGGACGATCATGGGCCGGTGTGGACATCCCAGGACGTCTGGGTCTTCACAGCCGATCTGCCGATCGAGTGGCCGGGTGAAATGTTGACCAACCGGCTGTTGGCCGAAGGCTGCACCCGGTTTGAAAATCATATTGTAGAAACGCCGGATAACTGAACAACGCTGACAAGACGATGGCGCAGGATCCGCTCAAAGTAAAGTTCTGGGGCACGCGCGGATCGGTTCCTACGCCGGGTCCGCAAACGGCAAAGTACGGCGGAAACACGTCGTGCGTCGAGGTGCGCGCGCAGGACGGCACGATCATTGTGCTGGATTGCGGAACCGGCGCGCGGCTGCTCGGGCTCGATCTGTTGAAGTCGGCGTCCCACCCGCTCCGCATCAATCTGTTCATCGGCCATACCCACTGGGATCATATCCAGGGCTTTCCGTTTTTTACGCCGGTGTTCCTGCCGGATACCGAACTCAACGTCTTTGCGCCTGCCGGGTTGCAGCGGTCGGTGGAAGAGGCGCTGGCCGGCCAGATGCAATATTCCTATTTCCCGGTGACGCTGCGCGATCTGCGCAGCCGCATTCATTTTACGGAACTGGAGGAGGGATTTTTGCGACTGGGCGACGTGATGATCGAGACGCAGTACCTGAATCATACGGCGCCGACGATTTCTTTCCGCATCTCGAGCGGCGGCGCGACCGTAGCTTACGTCACGGACCATGAGCCGTTCTGGAGCCCGTCCGGATCGGAGTTCAAGCATCCGGGCGACCAGCGGCATATCGCTTTCCTGAACGGGGCGGACCTCGTGATTCATGACGCACAGTACAGCTTGGAAGAGTATCCCGGCAAAGTTGGGTGGGGACACAGCACCGTCGATTATGCGACGGAAATCGCGATGGCGGCTGGCGTCAAGCAGCTGGCGTTGTTTCATCACGATCCGCTGCATGACGATGGCGAGATTGCGCGCATGGAGGGGATTGCTAAACGTCTGGTGCAGGCGCGCGGTGCGGCGCTGGACGTGGTCGCAGCGGCGGAAGGGTTGGCCTTGAACGTGCAGGGCAATTCTCACGCACAGCTACCCGACGAGGCCTCGGCCTTGCGGCGGCGTTCGATCGTCGGCGAGCGAGTGCTGGTGGTCGGCACCACCGATGCCGAAGCAGCGACGATCGGGCAGGTCTTGGCGGAAGACGGATTGGTGTTTCTCGCGGCTCCGGACCAGCAGACGGCGCTTGCCCAGGCCGTCGAAGTGCCTCCCAGCTTGGTGATCGTCGATAAACAATTGCCGCATGGTGACGGAGTCGGTCTGATCAAGCAAATCCGGTCCAAACTCGGCCGTCCCAGCCTGCCGGCGTTGATGCTGACGAGCGAGTCGGATAACCCCAGTGGGCGGATGTTGATCGGGCCGGCCGACGATTACCTGGCGCGGCCGATTGTGTCCGCGATGCTGCGTGCACGCGTGCGGGCCTGGCTGACGCGTGCGCTGACGGCATTCGATGAGAGTCAGGCCGACGAAGGGATTCATGGCGGCGCGTCCCGCGAGCCTCACGCCAATTTTGAGCCGGTCGGTAAGATGCTGGTGGGGGCCTATGCCGGTCTGCTCGCTGCTGCACCGCTCTTTCAATCGCTATCCCAGGATCAACTGGCGCGGTTAGTCTCGAAGGCTGTCGAGCGAGTGTATCTGCCTGGGCAGACCGTATTCCGGCAGGGCGAATCCGGCGCGCACATCTATGTCGTGCTCGGAGGACAAGTCCGTATTGTCGAGGCGACGCCGGAGGCGCCGCTGGTGGACCGGTTTGTCGGCGAGCTGGGGCAGGGCGAAATCGTCGGCGAGATGGGCCTGCTGCTCGACCACTCGCGAACCGCGACGGTGATGGCGGTCGAACGGACGCGGTGCCTGATGATTCCCCAGGATGACTTTACCGAGGCGCTGGAACAGTCCCCACAGTTGGCCATCGGGCTTTTGCGCATGATGGCCGCGCGCTTGCAGAACGTCAACCGTCTATTGTCCAGGACCGCTCCCGATCCGTTGACCGTTCTGGCCGGCCGGCGCACGTTTCATGACCAGTACCGGCGGTTGGCCGCCGGGGCGCGCCGCCGGTGCAGCAGCGTCATTTTGTTGAGCCTGGACGTGCTCCATCTGAAAGAGATCAACGATCATTTCGGATATACGATGGGCGACGAAGTGTTGCGTGCCGTGGCAGATGCACTTGTGGAGTCCACCCGCACCACCGATCTCGTCTCGCGGTATGGCTCGGACGAATTTGCCGTGCTGCTGGTTGACGCCGGGCATGACCAGGTCGAGGTGATTATTGACCGCGTCACGCACAAGTTGGCCGATCTGGGGCAGCGGCGCGCGTTGCCGCGCAAGGTGGAGTGCAGCATCGGCATTGCCGTAAGCCCGGTTCCCCCGGAATCCGCGGAAGAATTACTGCGCGAGGCCGATCTGGATATGAACCGTCGGAAGATCTGACCGTTTGCTCGAAGGGGCCTTGTCCTGACGTCTGTCCTCCTGCCCCTGACTGCTCCTGTGCGTCTCCGAAGCCGTCATTTGTATATCGCGTCGGTGTAGAGTACACTGCATCACCGTAGAGCCACGGCGACAATCCCATCTCTCGCGCTTCCGTCCATCTGATCTTGTTGCCCGCGCGATCGATTTTTAGGCACGCTGCTCGTACGGCGCAAGTGTGCGTCCGAGGTCCGTCCATAAGGTCTGAAGGCGGAATCAATCCACGCTACGTCATCCTAGAGCGACCGGAGGAACAGGGAATATGGGGAGACTCAACGCCGATCCAATCGCTGTTTTTCCTGACGGCGGACACCTGCTGGTGAGTACGACCTATTGCGGGGAGGGGCAGTTTGTCTGCGAGCTATACATGGCGGACCGGGGACAGAGAGATCGGATGGATTTGCGGGTTGTCTCGAGTCTGCCTGAGGCGGCGACCTGTCTCCAGGCCCAGACCAGCGCCTATACCCAGGCGCGACATCTCTATCCCGGCATGGCAGAGGGCATGAAGCAGCCTCCCTACCTCATCTGGTCGGGGCCGTCGCTGCCGTCGTTTGAGCCGGAGGCACGTTCGCGAAGCAGTCAGAGACGTCGCGGGTAGCACACACCTCTTTAGGGAGAGAAAAGGAGACGGATATGGCCTGGCGCGTCGTCAAAAAGGGATTCAAAGCCAAGCGTATGAAACGGCAGCCCAAGATCAGATGGGAACGATTTGGGGTGGACATGATGGTGCCGGAGAAACTTCCCACACCTATCGAAGAGATCAGGCGGGAGGTCTTGAAACTGGCGAGCCTGGGGATGAAGCAAAGCACGCGATTACAGCCGGCAGCCCTCCATGCTCCAAAAACAACCCGCCGCAGGCGGCGCAGGGCTGCCGAGTAGTCAATAATCATCTTGTCGCGAGACGGTGACGCGCCTCAGGAGGATTCCATCGGCAGACAGAGTACCACACTCAAAATCGCCATCACGAGCGAACCCGGCAGGTTTATCAGAAGGAAAAAGAGGCGCGCCGCGAACAACGGAAGACGGAGAAAGCCATCCGTCCAGTTCGGCAACCGGCGGAAACGATCCAGGCCTTGCTGGTCTGATATGGGGCCGCAAGCCCCTTTATACTAGCCCCGTTGCAGAAGGAGCTTACCTTCCAAAGCGTGAAACCCCGCCGCCGCTTCCAAACGCATTGAACGTTCCAGTGCTCGGTGCCATCGGCGTGGGTGGCGCAACCGGCGTCATTTGCTCACGTGGCATGATCGGTCCTCTTGGCGTGAAGGGGAGCATCGGCGCTGGTGCAAGACCAGCTGCCGGCTGGCCGAAGCTAGAACGTGGCGCAGGCAGGGTTAGAATCGTGCCGGACTGCAGACCACCATGCGGCGACGTGAACTGATAGGTTTGGAACCCGCCTCCCAGGTCCATGATCGTTCCCATGTTCCCGTGAGAGTCAGAGTAGGTCCGGAACCCATTGCCCAACTCCATCACCGTACCGCTTGTCCCATCGCTGCCTTGAATAATGCTGATGCCCTGCGCCGACGCGTTTCCCCACGCCAGCAGAGCACTGATGACCAGGATTTTCAGTACGGTGAGCATCGGTTGCCTCCGTCAATGTGGGTTCCCGTACTTTCATCATAACAGGTGCGGTGTAATAGTGGGAGTGGAGGGGGAGTGGCTAGGCGGAGGCTGCCTTCTTCAATGGATCAAGCAGCTTGACGGGGACTGTGAGCCCGCCTTTTCCCACTCCGACTTCGATATCCGGTTTGGTGAGTCCGTGGAAGTCGCTGCCGCCGGTCACGAGCAGATCCAACCGCTTCGCAATATCGCGCAACTCGGCTGTCTGCTTGGGATTGTGCGTGCTGTAGTGCACTTCCACCCCGCCCAAACCTTCCGCCTTTAATCGTTCGCATAATGCAAACAGCCCTTCGCTGTTTTGTTTGGCCCAGAGAGGATGGGCTAGGACGGGGACACCTTTTGCAGCTCTGATCCAGGCCATAGCCTCCGCCGGGTCCGGCAGCTCGCGCGGCACATACGCCGGTTTGCCCTGTGCAAGGAAACGATCGAAGGCTTCCTTGGCTGATTTGACGTAGCCTTTAGTCATCAAGACGCGCGCGATGTGCGGCCGTCCCACCGATTCGGTTCCGGCCAGTTTCCGTACTTCGTCGTAGGTGATGTCGTGTCCCATTGCGCGCAGCCGCTCGATGATCAATGGGTTGCGGTTGTGGCGGCTGGCGCGGAGCCCGGCCAGCCTGGCGTGCAATGCCGGGTCCTGCCAATCCAGAAAATAACCGAGGATATGCAATTCGCTCTCGCCGAACCGTGAGCTGATCTCCACACCGGGGATGACTTCAATACCGAGGCTCGCACCGGCTTGCAGGGCCTCGGGGATGCCGGTGGTGATGTCATGATCCGTGATGGCCAGCGCGGTCACGCCGGCTTTGTGCGCGAGCGCGAGCACAGCGGCCGGCGGCAGGCTGCCGTCCGAATGGGTGGTATGGAGGTGGAGATCAAGGCGGCTCATGGAGTGTTTGGTGGGTTATGGTTCGTGCGAGAAAATTTACTCAGCCAGGTTCATCAGTTCTTCTGAGCGAGCAGCCGGGCAGTGAAGACAGGTTCGGTTCCGTGACTGTCATGGTGTTCGCCTTCGTCATAATGGAGGATCCGAAGGCCGCGTGCGAGGCCCAGTAATTCGTTGTGTTCGAGACAGAATTCTCTCCGGCGTGGATGTTGGTAGCGGAGATGATTGTCGACGAGAAAGGTTTCATAGATCAGGACGCCACCGGGCTTCAGTGCCTGAAGCAGCACAGGAAAGAGAGGCCGATGGAGGTAGCAAAATCCGAGTATGACCTCGTAGCGGGCAGTCGGAATATCAGGCGGCCGAGCGGGATCTTCAAGATCCATAGAGCGGATGGTAACCGATGTCAAACCGTGTCGCGCGGCGTTGGAGGCCAGTTCAGCCAGTGCCTGTTCGTCCCGATCGACTGCGTCAACCGTAAACCCCTGAGAGGCCAGGTGGAGTGTGCTTCGGCCTCGCCCGCAGGCAACATCCAGAGCCCGCCCGCGTGGGAGCATTGCGAGAGAATCTTTCAGGAATTGCGCAGGGGCATGCTCAAGGAGCGTTGCCGGCCGAGCGCGATCGAGTTTAACGCCGACGGACCCCTGCACGTCGTCCACTGGCGGGATGACCTTCCGAATCCACAGCCTGGCTCTGATGACCGGGAATTCGTGAAACAGCATAGTTGTCACTGCTTCGCCCAGTGTTTCCAGCAGGACGTATGGTTGCTTGCGGCCAACTTCCAAGACCCGCGCGGCGACGGCGGCATAGTCGACCGCATTGGCGATGTCACTTGTGGAGGCGGCCAGGGGGAATGCGCCAGGCGCATACTCGAGTTCCAGATCAATCGCAATGGGCTGAAGTGCTCGGCGTTCGGCGGCGGTGACACCGCAATGCCCTTGGAATTCAAGGCGTTCAATCATCAGGTGATCGGCCATGAGGCATTGTCGTTGATGGGCCGGTTGTCCGTCAAGAAAGACCGCTTGCTTGACTACGATTCCAAGCGACTCCTATAATCGTCCTGCAAGTTCCCATCATCGCGAAGGCTGCAATTTTTCGATGAAAATGGGCGACCTGACGCATTTCAATAAGTCCGGGCGAGCACGGATGGTCGATGTCTCACAGAAGATCTCGACCGAGCGGGTTGCTGTAGCTCAAGCCCGCGTGTTCATGCTGCCGGAGACACTGGCGCAGATTCAAAAGGGCAAGATTGCCAAGGGCGATGTGCTGGCAGTGGCCCAGGTGGCCGGCGTCATGGGCGCGAAGCGAACGCCTGATCTCATTCCGATGTGCCACCCGCTGCTTCTCAGCAGCGTGGATCTGGCGTTCAAAGAAGAATCTCAACCGGATCGGGACGGGCGGTGCGCCATTACTGTCACGGCGACGGTCAAGACGACGGGACCGACCGGCGTCGAGATGGAAGCCATGACGGCCGTGTCGGTGGCGGCGCTCACAATTTACGATATGTGTAAAGCGGTGGACAAAGGCATCAGTTTCGGCGGCATCCACCTTCTCTCCAAGTCCGGCGGAAAATCGGGGACCTACACCAGGCCATGATCACCATCAAGCTGTTCGGTCTGATCAAAACCCTCGCGAACAACCAGGCCGAGCTGGCGGTGGCGCTCAATGGCGGACGGCGCGTGCAGGACCTGGTGGCGACGCTGGATGCGCAGTATCCGAAAATCGGCGAGTTGATTCATCAGAAGCGGGTGTTGATCTCCGTCAATCAGGACATCGCCCACGGCGACACCGAGATTCACGATAGCGATGAGGTGGCGCTGTTGCCGCCCTTTGCCGGTGGGGCGGATGACGCGATGCTCGTGCGCGTTCAGCAGGAAAATTTCTCCGTGGACGCCGAGATCGACCGGGTGCGCGCGCGGTCCACGCGCATCGGCGGAATTTCGATTTTTCTGGGGACGGCGCGGGATCATTCCAAGGGGCACGATGTCAGCTCCATTACCTTTGAGCACTACGAGGGGATGGCGCAGAAGAAGCTGCACGAGATCCGCGAGCGGGCGCTGAAACAGTTCGATGTGCTTGAAGTTCTGGTTCTCCACCGGTATGGAGAGATCGGAGTCGGCGAAAACATCGTGCTTATCGTCGTCGGTGCGGAACACCGGGCGGACGCCTTCAAGGCCTGCCGGTGGTGCATCGACGAGCTCAAGCAGATTACCCCCATTTGGAAGCTGGAGCATACGCCGGCAGGTGAAGTCTGGGTGGAGGAACATCCATGAGCGCGGCTCCACTCAACTCTGCGCAGCCGGCTGCGAGTGACGTCCGGGATACGTTCGGGCGTCCGCTCAAAAGCCTGCGCCTGTCCGTGACGGACCGGTGCAATCTTCGGTGCAAATACTGCATGCCGGAAGAGGAGTATGCCTGGCTGCCGCGCGACAACGTGCTGACGTTTGAAGAGATGGCCACGCTCACGGGGTATTTCACCGACCTGGGCGTGGACAAGGTGCGGTTGACCGGCGGGGAACCGCTGCTGCGGCGCGATTTGCCGCAGTTGGTCCGGCTGCTGTTCCAGAACCGGCGAATCACGGATCTGGCCCTGACCACCAACGGTATTCTGCTCGGCGATCAGGCGCAGGCTCTCTACGATGCGGGCGTGCACCGCATCACGGTCAGCCTGGATACCCTGCGTCCGGACCGTTTCCGGGCTTTGACGCGCCGGGATGAGCATGTCCGTGTTCTCGAAGGCATTCAGACGGTGTCGCGCGTCGGCTTCACGGGTCTCAAGCTGGATACCGTGGCCATCCGCGGCTTCAACGACGATGAACTCGTGGACCTGATCGAATTCGGCAAGCGCGTCCAGGCGGAAGTGCGATTCATTGAATATATGGATGTCGGCGGTGCAACGGATTGGTCCATGAATCAGGTCCTGTCCCGCGCAGCCATTCTCGACATGCTGAGCCGGCGGTACGGCCAGGTCACGCCTGTTGAGGAGGTCAGTTCCGCGCCGGCTCAACGTTTTCTGCTTCCGGATGGGACCAGCTTTGGCATCATCCCCTCGACGACCACGCCGTTTTGCGCCACCTGCGATCGGAGCCGAGTCACGGCGGACGGCATGTGGTATCTCTGCCTCTATGCCAAGGACGGAACGGATTTGCGCGGACCGCTGCGAGCCGGCACGCCGCCTGACTCGCTCCGGGCACTGATCCGTTCGGTCTGGCAGGGCCGCAAGGACCGTGGCGCGGAGGAACGCAAGGCGCTTGAGCAGACCGGAGTCAGGGAAGAACGGTTGATTGAAGTCAAAAAGCTCCGGGAAGATCCGCATCTCGAAATGCACGCCAGGGGCGGATGACGCGCCTCGCCACGGCATCTCGTTAGAAGCAGCGCGACCAGGACGCTGCGCCGAAAACCCCATGCTCGACCTGCAGTTCATGTCCATGCTCGGTTTGGGATTTCTGCTGGGGGTTCGCCACGCCCTCGACGCGGATCATGTCGTGGCGGTCACCACCATGCTCGCGCAGCGTCCCGGTTTTCGCCGGTCCGGATTCATCGGATTCTGCTGGGGGTGCGGGCACACGGCAGTTCTGTTGGCCGCCGGAGTGGCCGTGCTTGCGCTCAAGATCACGATTCCCGATCCCGTGGCCCAGGCATGTGAATCGATCGTCGGCCTGATGCTGGTTGCGCTGGGGTTTGCCCTGGCGGTGACGCTGTATCGCGAGCAGTGGCATCTGCACATCCATGAGCATGCCGGCGCGCGTCACGCGCATCTGCACAGCCATCGGCTCGGTGAGGATCATGCGCACCGGCATGGCTGGCGCGATTCGCTCCCGCCGATGCTGGTCGGCATGGTGCACGGCTTGGCGGGGTCTGCCGCGCTCATGCTGGTGGTGCTTTCCACGGCGCATACGTTCTGGGAGGGCATCGTCTACATTCTTCTGTTCGGCGCTGGTTCGATTCTAGGCATGGCGGCGCTGGGGGTGCTGATCGGTCTGCCGTTTTTCTTTTCGGTCTCGCTGGGCCGGCAGGTCCAGACAGCCGTGCAGGGGCTGGCCAGCATAGGCAGCATCGGCTTTGGGCTGGCCATACTGTTCCGGTAGCTCTTTTCACTTTATCCGCCTGATTATCCACGCTTCCGTGGCGTTCGAAATCTCACGCCATCCAGATCTTTAAGAGTGGAATAAAAAGACAATTCTAGATGCGGGCAGGGAGGGCTTGTGCTATTCTGCCTCCCAATTCGGACGGCAGGTAACGACGGAGCGGTGGCAACGGAGGAGGCCGGTGAAGGTTCGCGTGCTCGGGTGTCATGGGTCCGACCAGCTCGTGGAGCGCGACGGCAAGGCCGGTCAATGCCGGACCTGCGGGTTTTTGATCAACGGAACGGTGATGATCGATGCCGGTACGATTGGAGCGGCGCTCCGCCTCGAGGAACAAAAACGGATCCGTCATATTCTGCTCTCGCATCTCCATTTCGATCATGTCCAGGGTCTCCCGACGCTGGCGGACAATCTTGTGGAGGAAGAAACGGATGCCATCGAGCCGGTGATGCTCACCAGCATCGCATCGGTCCTAGACGGACTGCACGCGCACCTGTTCAACGGCGATGTCTATCCAGATTTTTTCTCGCTGCCCGATCCCAAGCATCCGATATTTATATGCCGTACCCTTGAGACGGGGAAGGAAGGCGAAGTGGCCGGTCTGCGAGTCAGGGCGATTCGGGTGAACCATCAGGTGCCGACTGTCGGATTTTTGATCCGGGATGGCGCCTCCTCGGTGCTCTACAGCGGCGACACCCATGAGACGGAGGAGATCTGGAGGGTGGCGGCCAAAGAGCCGACACTGAAGGCGGCGTTCATCGAAACGTCGTTTCCGAACCGGCTGCTGGAACTCGCCAAAGTCAGCAAGCACTTGACGCCGGCGCTCTTTGGGCGCGAGTTTCAGAAGCTCGGACGGCCGGACCTGCCCGTCTACATCTACCACCTGAAGCCCAGGTTCCGAGAGGAAATCATCCGGGAATTGTCACAGCTCAAAATCCGAAATCTGTCGGTTCTGGAAGAAGGCCAGGAAGTTCAAATCTGAGCGCGCTGCCATGGCGTGGTTCAAGAAAAACGAGTCATCCGGTACCGAGGAGAGCCGCAAGCGGCCCAAGGCGGCCGAAGGCCTCTGGCTCAAGTGCAACCATTGCCGCGAGATCGTTTATCGCAAGGAAGTGGATCGGAACAATAAAGTCTGCCCCAAGTGCGATTATCACTTCCCGATCTCCGTGCAGGAACGCATTGCGCTGCTGGTGGATCTCGGGTCGTTCAAGGAATGGGAGGCCGACCTTGCCCCGCAGGACCCGCTCGTCTTCACCGACAGCCGTTCCTACAAAGACCGTCTCGCGGCACAACAGGACAAGACGGGGCGGAAGGATGCGATGGTCATCGGCGAGGGGGCGATCAACGGCCGACGGATCGCCCTCGGCGTGTTCGATTTCGGGTTCATGGGGGGCAGCATGGGCTCGGTCGTCGGAGAAAAAATCTGCCGGGCGGCTGATCGTGCGCTGGCCGCGCACATGCCGCTGGTGCTGGTGACGACGTCTGGGGGGGCCCGAATGCAGGAAGGCATTTTATCGCTCATGCAGATGGCGAAAACGTCGGCGGCCGTCGCGCGTCTGGGCGAGGCGAAAGTGCCGTTCATTGCCATCTTGGCCGATCCGACGTTCGGCGGTGTGACAGCCAGCGTAGCCATGCTGGGGGACGTGATCATTTCCGAACCCAAGGCCCTGATCGGTTTTGCGGGGCCTCGCGTGATCGAGCAGACGATCAAGCAACAGCTGCCCGAAGGGTTTCAGCGGGCGGAATTCCTTCTTGAACACGGCATGATTGATGCCATCGTCGAACGGAAACACCTCAAGGAAACGTTGAGCACCCTCCTGTCGCACATGTAGGACCCGTCAGGCGCGTCGACTGCATGCCCATGTCCTATCTTCAGTCGGTCGAATTCCTCTACGGCCTGCAAAAACACGGAATCAAGCCCGGGCTTGAGACGATTACGGCGCTGCTGGACCGCCTGGGGCGTCCCGATCGGCGGTACCTGTCGTTACATATCGGAGGGACGAACGGCAAGGGCTCGACCGCTGCCATGGTGTCATCCATCTTGCAGGCGGCCGGGTACCGGGCTGGGCTCTATACGTCCCCGCATCTCGTGGATTTTCGGGAGCGGATTCAGGTGAACGGTGACAGGATCTCCGAAGAACGCATGGCGGCCTTGACCGACCGCATCCGTGCGGCCTGTGACGCTCCACGCGAGCCGACATTTTTCGAGTTTACCACCGCGATGGCATTCCAGCATTTTGCCGAGACCGGCGTCAACGTGGCGGTGATTGAGGTCGGGCTTGGCGGACGATTCGACGCGACCAATGTACTGGCACCGGTGGCGTCCGCCATTACAAACGTGGCGCTCGATCACCAGGAATATTTGGGTGAGACGATCGGCGCCATTGCCTGCGAAAAGGCAGGGATCATCAAACCTGGAGTGCCAGTGATCGTCGGGCGCCTGTCCGATGAAGCGGCCGCTGTGATCACACGTGTGGCGAATGAGCGCCATGCACCGGTGCACCGGTTGTACGGCGACTTCAGCACGCATGCGGAGTCACCAGCGCGGTTCCGATACACCGGACTGAAAAGATCGTACGATGCATTAACCTGCCCGCTGGCAGGGCAGCATCAGCTCGACAATGTGGCCTGCGCTCTGGCTTTGCTGGAAGCGGCATCCGAGCAGGGCCTACCGGTTCCGGAAAAGGCGGTGCGCGAAGGGCTGCGGACCGTTCGCTGGGACGGCCGGCTCGAAACGGTTGAATCCCGTCCTTCGATCGTCCTTGACGGCGCCCACAACCCGGATGCCGCGGCTGTCGTGTCGGCATATCTGGCTGATTTCCGCCTCCGGCATTCCGGCTCGCGCGTGATCGTGGTGTTGGGGATGATGCGTGACAAGGATTGCGGAGGATTTCTCGATCATCTGCTCCCGTGCGCGGATGAGATGATCGTGACGCAGGCCCGCATGCTGCGCGCGGCGCCGGTACGGGAATTGGAAGCATCGGTGCGGGCGAGGGGACGAACGACGCTCGGATGCCCTGATCCCGCCGACGCGATGGCCCTGGCTCGCCGGATGGCGGCTCCCGACGACCTGATTCTGATTACCGGATCGCTGATGCTGGTGGGCGAGGTCAAAGCCATCCTGCAGGGCTGCGGGTTGTCCCCTCTAAGGGGCTGACATGGCTGACCGCCTATGGGCGACTCCCTTCTTGGTGGTCTACGCAGGCGCGGCTCTGGCGTTTGCGATGTCGTGGTCCGCTTTCCCGGTCGGCGCGGCCGAGCCCTCCCAGCAAACCGCCGTGGTGACCCCTCCCGCCGCCTCGAAACAAGTCGAGATCACCGCCGACCGCATCGAACATTTTCAAGTCACCGATGTGTACGAAGCGAACGGATCCGTCGTGATCGTGCAGGGGGGGATGCGGATGACCTCCGATCACGCCACCCTGTTTTCCCTGTCCGGGACGCTGATTGCCGAAGGGCATGTGCATTTAAAAGATCGGATATCGGACGTGAATGCGGAGCGGCTGGAGTTGAACGTGAACACGGAAGCCGGCGTGCTCACCCATGGACAGCTCTACATCAATCGGACCAATACCCTGTTCACCGGCCGTCTCATGCAACGGTTTTCGGAGGACCACTACCGCGCAAAGGAAGGGGCATTCACCAATTGCGATGCGCGCGCGGGCGAAGTGCCGGCCTGGCGCCTGACGTTCAAGGACGCGGATTTGATATCGGGCGACCGCGTGTATCTCAAGGATGCCTGGCTCTGCGTGAACGACGTGCCGCTCATCCCGATTCCTGAGCTTTCCTACCCGATGGCCACCGCCAGGAAAAGCGGGCTGTTGATTCCGACGCCGGGCTACGACAACCGGTTCGGCTGGACCTACCGACAGAGCGTTTTCTGGGCGATCAGTCCAAGCCAGGACCTGACGGTCTCGCCGCAATATTGGAAGGATCTTGGATACGGGAGCGACTTCGAATACCGCTACGCGCTGGACAGGAAATCGAAGGGACAGTGGCTGGTCAGCGTGTTGCAGCAGGAGCATCTGCCGAAAGTATCCGGTGTCGATCCCAATGGCGGCGACGTGAGGCGGACTCGCGGGATGATCAGTGGTCTCCATACGCAGCAAATCAATCCCGATTTGCGCGTGGTGGGGTCGGCTTTCCTGGTCACCGATCCGCAATATCTGAGTCAACTCAGCAATTCAGGCGCGCAGCGGGCCATGCCCAGCGGAGATTCCAGTCTGTTCGTCAATCAACGACTGGCCAATGGCAATCTCTACCTGCTCAGCCAGTATCTTCAGCCGTTAAATGCCGGCGGCAAGGAAACCTTTCAGCGGTTGCCGGAAATCGGGCATGGGCTTGCGAATTATGCGCCGTTCGGAGGGCCGGTTCTGTTGGGTATGGACTCGCGCGTGTCAAACTTTTACCGTGAGGAAGGGTTCATGATCAGCCGAGGGGACCTGGTGCCATCGCTGTCGACCGAGCAATGGCAGATTGGACACGTGGCCGGTTTCACGCCTCAGGTGAAGTTCCGTGAAACCTACTATACCCACAGCGTGGCCACAGCGGCATCCACGCACCGGGAAACGTTTTGGACCGGTCTCGAAGGCACGTCGAGCCTCGCGCGCCGGTTTGATATGGACGGTGGCCGAAGCCTGCTCCATACGATTGCGCCCAAGGTGGTGTATGAATATGTCCCTCCGACCGATCAGTCCAAGATCGTGCAGATCGACGACGTGGATAATCTTCAAAAAAAGAATCTGGTGACCTATTCACTCCAAAACAGGCTGTTGGGGCAAAATGAGAAAGGGGCCACGAAAAGCTGGCTGGACCTGATGCTCGCCCAGAGCTACCGGCCGGGGAGCGTGCAAACGGAAGCCCGGCAGTTCGTCTTCCCCGGTAGCGCGCAATTCGGCAACGGCACTCAGCCGGCTCAGCCGCCAACAACCGCCGTCGCGGGGAAGAAGTTTTCCGATCTCTGGATGCGGGCCGTGATCGGCGATCCTGCGTTGCCGCCTGTCACGGTTCCTGGGCAACAGCAGCGCAGTGTTCTGCCGACGATCAACAATACCCTCACGATGGACGCCTTTTTTGACCCGTACGGAGGAGGACTGAGTCAATGGAACACGGACCTTCGGTTTCAGCAAGAGGACAACTGGTATATTGAAGTGGGGGAGCGATTCACCCGTGCTGGAAATCGGGTGCGGCGAGGAGACATCTGGAATCCAATCTCGTTCAATGAAGTGTTTACGCCGACGCCGGAACTGAATTTCACGACGCTCACGGCGGCCGTGAAGCTGCCGTTCGGATGGACGATCGGAACGAAGATGTACTATGACGTCAAGAATGGGCAAAGCCCCGAGTTGGATGTGGTCGGCTTGTATCAGAACCCGTGCAAGTGCTGGTCCATGGGGCTGTACTTTTTGCAGTTTCCAGACCGGCAACAGTACAATTTCATGATCAGCCTCACCGGCATCGGATGGACGGAGAACTTTGGCACGTCTGTTTTGAAGTCCATCCTGAGTCCGCTTCTGATCGGCGAGCGGGGGTTGCCGTGGGCCACGCCAGGCGGGCAGTATGGGACTCGGCCGTCCCCATCTGCCTCTGAAACAGCTGCAGGGCCGACACGGCCATGACGAAACGCACGGCTGGGCAACGCCGATGAGCAGACTTATGCAACGGATGATGAGGCATGCTGGCGCGGCCGTAAGTCTGGCGGTGCTCTCAATCATGGTGGGCCTGCCAGTTGAAGCGGAACAGGCTCGAAACAACCTCGGCAGGGCCAAGGTGTTCCTTGCCGCAGGCGATTACCGGCATGCAATCGAAATGTGCCAAAAAGAGGTCGAAGAAGCGCCGTCGGTGGAGACCTATGTTTTTCTCACCTACGCTTATCACGCGTTGAATGGCTATCTGGACCATCTGGCCAGGACGGAGCAGTGGGTCAAGGTCGAGCAGCTCTACGTGAATCTGGCTTTTCGCGACATCGATGCGCTAACCAACCCTCCGGACATCCTGGCACGAATGGCCAAAGAGATCATTCACGAAAGTGCCGACCGCCAGGCAGACGCCAGCGCGGCGATGGCAGCCCGGCTTGATGAGGCCGCGACGGCGCGTTTGTGGAAGCAGCAGACGGCGTGGCGGAGAGCCACGCCGGATTCCTGGTGGACAGGACCGCCGCCCGAATGGGGATGGTAGTGGAGGCGTTGACAGTCCGAAAGAGCGTCGTGTACGATGCGCGTGTCCATGCAAGATGGAAAAAACGTGTGTGACGCTAAGGAGGCGGGCCCGTGGGACATGCACTGACGGTAGATGAGACAAGCTGGGATGCCCAGGTGATGAAGTCGCCAGGACTGGTCTTGGTGGATTTTTGGGCGGTCTGGTGCGGGCCCTGCCAGATGGTGGCGCCGGTTATCGAGGAATTGGCGGCGGAATATGCTGGCAAAGTGAAGGTCATGAAACTCAATACGGATGAAAATCCCGAGGTGGCAGGCAAGTACCAGGTGATGAGCATTCCGACGATTTTGATCTTCAAAGGCGGCCAACCGGTCGAGCGGCTGGTCGGAGCCATGCCCAAGCGTAAATTCAAGGAAGTCCTCGACTCCTTGCTCGCGCAGACATCCAAAACGGCATAGGCCGATCCTCCATAGCCGGCGTGTATGCTCACTGAGCTGCGCATCGCCAACTTCGCGATCATCGATCAGCTCAGCCTGGACTGCACGCGCGGGTTTCATGTTCTGACCGGCGAAACCGGAGCCGGAAAATCCATCATTATTGACGCGATTGCCCTGCTCGTCGGCGGGCGGGCGGACGAGAGCCTGATCCGTTCCGGCGTGGAGGAAGCCGTGCTCGAGGCGGCGATCAGTCTGCCGGCGGCAAGCCCGCTTACGGCGCGTCTGCGGGAAGAAGGTTTGCTGAGTCATGGCGACACGGAACTGATCCTGCGTCGTGTGCTGTCACGATCAGGCCGCCATAAACTGTATATCAATGGCAGCCTGACCCCGCTCCGGACGCTTCAAAGCCTCGCCGGCACGCTGATTGACATTCACGGCCAGCATGAACAGCAGTCGCTGCTGTCGCCCCAGTCTCAGTTGGAAGCATTGGATGCGTTCGGACGCCTCACGGAGGGACGCAAAAGCTATGCGCAGGCTTACGAGCGTTGGCGTGCCTGCCAGCGCGAACGGGAGGAATTGGCCGCGCAGCTCGCCGAACGGAGCCAGCGGGAAGAGTTGCTTCGGTTTCAGTTTCGAGAGCTACAGGATGCCGACGTGAAAGCGGGGGAAGAGGCAGCCTTGCAGGTCGAACGTAACCGGCTGGCGCATGCGCACCGGCTGAACGAATTGTCCCAGGGAAGTTATGAGGCCTTGTACGGCGACGACGGATCGATCCTCGGCTTGCTCGGTCGGGTGCGGGACCAGGTCAAGGACCTAGCCGGCATCGATTCGGAGGGGAAAGAGTGGGAAGCGCTATGCGACGGGGCGACGGCGCAGTTGCGCGAACTGGCGCACCATCTGCGGCAGTATCGTGACGGGTTGGAGCAGGACCCTGCGCGGCTGGCTCAGGTGGAGGAACGGCTGGACCGCCTTCAACGGCTGAAGAAGAAATACGGAGGAAGCGAAGAAGCCGTGCTGGCGAAGCGGGAGCAGCTGCAACGCGAGATCGATGCGCTGGATTCCGGCGAGACGCGCTTCGCCGAAATGGAACGAACGTTGTCTGATGCCCGGCAACAGGCTGACAAGCTGGCCGAAGGCCTCACGCGCGAGCGGACGAAGGCAGCCAAGAAGCTTGATGGCAAGGTGGCGGCCGAGCTGGCGGCGCTGCGGATGGATCGGACCCGTTTTGAAGTATCGGTCGAGACAGACCGCACCGAGGCCGGTCTCGGTCCCGGAGGGCGTGACCGGGTTGAATACCGGTTCTCGGCGAACGAGGGGGAACCCCTTCAGCCGCTGGCACGTGTGGCGTCAGGCGGTGAACTCTCGCGCGTGATGCTGGCGATGAAGACAGTGCTGGCCGAGGCGGATGGAGTGCCGATCGTGATCTTCGACGAGATTGATTCGGGTGTTGGAGGCGGCGTGGCGGCCGTGATGGGAAAGCGTCTTCATGCCCTGGCCAAATACCGCCAGGTGTTCTGCATCACGCATTTGCCGCAGATTGCTTCGCAAGCCGACGTGCATTATGTGATCGAGAAAAGCGTATCGAAAAAGCGGACAGTGACGCAAGCGCGGAAGCTCAGCCAAGCAGACCGCCAGGAGGAGGTTGCACGCATGCTTGGAGGTCAGGCCGTTACCAGCGCGGCACGTAAAACGGCGGCCGAGATGATTGAAGAGTCGAAGGGCGGTGCCTAGGCGCCGGTGGAAGCCGGACGCGGGGACTGCAATTCTCCGGACCGCTCGAGAAACAGTTCCACGAGGCCGGGGTCCAGGGCCGTGCCGGCCTGGCTGCTGAGATGCGCGCATGCATCGGCGAACGGCATGGCCGGGTGCCCGTTGGGCGCTGTCAACCGGTCGAACGCCTGAGCGATGCCGACGATTCTGGCGAGTAACGGGATGCGGTCTCCGGCAAGCCCATTCGGGTGGCCGGAGCCGTTGTACTGCTCATGGTGATGGGCAATGATAGCCGACGCGCCTTCAGGCAACCCGAGCGTGGCGGTCATCTGAACGCCGAGTGCTGGGTGAAGATCGTCAATCCTGCCTGAGTCACGGGTGTCCTGTCCTCCAATGTCTCCACGGTCCAGTGCGACATAACCGATGTCGTGCAGGAGTGAACCGATCGCCAGGGCGTGCTGATCGTCGGAATTTAAATTCAAGGGCGCGGCCAACAGCGAGGCATAGCCGCGGACGCGGTTGGCATGAGCAAACAGCGCATGGCTGGAAGCCTCCAGCAGATCCGACAGGAGATGGAAATCTCCGGTCGATCGCTGTTCCAGAAACGCCGAAGCGGCATGCATCGGCGCGGAGGACGGAAAACGGTCTCGCAACTGCGTCCAGGCATCGGCTGTCCGGCGTAAGTCCGTCCAGAGACCAGGCGTGGAGCGGAGGAAGTCGCGTATCCCATCGAGCCGGCGCTTTTTCTCCAAGGTGTGATTGATCAGCGTGATCAATTCGGCGACGTTAAACGGTTTCAGGAGATAGCCGGCGGCGCCATGCCGGACGGCCTCCTGTGAAGATTTGAGCGTGCCGTAACCGGTGATGATGATGATTTCGACGCCGCGGCGGGCGCATTTGATGGCATGGAATAGATCGAGACCATGCCCATCCGGAAGCTTGAGATCCAGTGTGACGAGGTCGATCGGCTGCGTCACAAGCGCTTGCAAGGCCTCGTGCCGGCTGCTCGTGAGGGCCAGCTCAAAAAACGGGCGGAGAATAATTTTGAGAGCGTTGCGGGGGCCCTCTTCATCCTCTACGATGAGAATGGTCGGTCTAGAACGTTCCATCGGCATGATGATTCACCTGATACGCTGGGGTGTGCGAATAGTCAAGCGCAGCATGCTTTTCGACCGCGTCACCGGGTCAGGGAGGCCGCCTGCTGCGGTTCCGATCCGGTTTCGGGAGACGGCCGTGTAATGCCCAGCATGTCCATCCGATATTTCAACATGCGGCGGCTGATACCGAGCAGGGCGGCGGCATGGGTTTGCACGTAGGCTGTCCGCTGCAACGCATCCAGAATCATCTTCCGTTCGAATTCGAGCACGGATTTCTCCAGCGAGACGTGGCCGGCTGGAACGTCGGCAGGTACCGTCTCGGACCGTGATGCCGCCTCCACTAGGCCGGCGGGCAGATGTTCCGGTTCAATGGGCTTCCCGTGCGACCAGATGAGCGCCTGCTCCACGACGTTCTCAAGCTCCCGGACGTTGCCGGGCCAGGAATATGCCGACAAAATCTCAAGGGCGTCCTTCGTGAATTCCTGCTGGGGACGGCCTTCGCCCTCGGTCCGCTTGGCAAGAAAATGTTGAGCTAGGAGTGAAATGTCCTCGCGGCGGTCACGCAAGGATGGCAAGTGCAGCACGACCACGTTGATGCGATAGTACAGATCTTCGCGGAACGCTTCCCGTTTGACGAGGTCGGCGAGTTGTTTGTTGGTGGCGGTGATGATCCGCACATCGACTTTGACGGGTTGCGTGCCTCCCACGCGGGTGAATTCCCGCTCCTGGAGCACCCGCAGCAGCTTCGCCTGAGTGGCGGGGCTCAGATCGCCGATTTCGTCGAGGAACAGCGTGCCGCCGTGCGCCAGCTCGAACTGGCCGATACGCCGGGCCTGGGCGTCCGTGAACGAGCCCTTTTCATGTCCGAAGAGCTCGCTCTCGATCAGCGTGTCAGGCAGGGCGGCGGAATTGAGGGCGATAAATGGCCGGTCACGGCGCACACTGTTGTAATGAAGCGCGCGCGCGACCAGCTCTTTTCCTGTGCCGCTTTCCCCGGTGATGAGCACGGTGGTCTTGGTGTCGGCGACCTGCTCGATTTTTGAATAGATCTCCTGCATGGCGGGGCTTTTGCCGATGAGATTGTGGAAGGAATATCGCTTGGCCACCTGTGCGCGAAGATGGAGGACTTCCTGTTCCAGTTCGCCCGTTTCGAGGGCTTTGGCGACGATGAGGCGAAGCTCTTCGACATCGAACGGTTTCGAAAGATAATCCGCCGCGCCGAGCTTCATGGCCTCCACTGCCGTTTTCACGGTTTTGGTTCCGGTGAGCATGATCACGGGAACGCGGGCATCCTCCTCGCGGATCGTCTTCAGCAGTGTCAATCCGTCCATGCCCGGCATGACAACGTCCAACAGGACCAGATGGGGAGATTCTCGGCGAAAGAGATCCAAGCCCTCCTGTGCCGTCGACGCGCTGAGCGCTTCATAGGTAGGCTCCAGAACTACTTTGAGGGAGGCGCGGATGCCCGCCTCGTCATCGACTAACAGAATCCGTTTTCTCATGTTCCATGCGCTCCCTGGCAAAAAGATCTTCAGGCTGTCGAATGGGCAGGTTGACAAAGAACGCTGTTCCGCGACCGGGCTGGCTTTCCACCTCGATATACCCGTGATGTTCCTGGACGATTTGATGAACAATCGTCAGGCCCAGTCCGGTGCCTTCCCGTTCCTCGCTATGGTGCTTGGTCGTGTAAAAGGGATCGAAGATGTGGTCCAGATCAGCCGGGGGAATGCCGGGTCCGGTGTCGCGTACTTCGATCTGGGCCCACAGATCCCCGTCAGGCTTGCTCAGGCGTCTCGTCTGCACAGACAAGTTTCCTCCGCGGTCGCCCATGGCTTCCATGGCGTTGATCAGGAGATTGAGCAGGACCTGCTTGATCTGCTGGCGATCGAGCATGACGTTCGGCAAATTGCGGGCAAAGTCTTTTTCGACGGTAATGCCCTTGCTCTCGGCCTTGACCTCCACGAAGTAGAGGCACGAGGCGACAGTGTCGTTCAGATTCTCCACGGAGAACTTTGGTTCCATGTACCGGGCATAGTCCAGGATTTCCTGGATCAGGCGTTCGATTCGGAGCACGTCTTCATGGACAATTTGGCTGAAGTGCCCGATGAACTCGTCATCCTGCTTGCGTTCCGGCGCCAACTGGACAAACGTCTTGATAGACGTGAGCGGGTTCCGAATCTCGTGCGCGAATCCTCCGGCAATCGTTTCCAGGGAGCGCAGCCGATCGGTCCGGCGCATCAGCAGGCGCGACCGGCGGAGGTCCTCGTACAGCATGGCATTGTCGAGCGCGACGGCGGCATTCTGGGCCAGCGTGGTCAGGAGGGCCAGATCGGCTTCGGAATACATGCTGCGGCCGGCGCGACTGCCGAAATTGAAGAAGCCGATCAGACGGTCTTTGTTGACCAGTGGAATGCAGAGCTCGGCGTGCAGAAGCTGCAACGAGTCCAGGATGGCCTGCTCGGCTGGGTTGTCCTGGTCCTGCCGCAGTTCTTCCAGGACGGCAATCGATCGCGTTCTGGCCAGGAGCTGCGGAAGGCGGGCGCTGGAAGAGAACGTGACGGTTTTCATCTCGTCGAAATCCAGGCCGTGGGCGGCGGCAAGATAGTACTGTCCCTTTTCCTTCTCGAGCAGAAAGACGGAAATCTTCTCGATGCCGAGTACGCGCGCCAACGTGTCCATGATAGTGCTGTTCAGCGCGCTCAGGTCCAGAATGGTCACCATCGCTTTGCTGAACTCGATCAACGTTTCATAGGCGTCGTGGCGTTGCTGGAACAACATACGCTCGAAGGCCTTTTCGACCCGACGTTGAATTCCGGCCAAGGCTCCGGCGAAGACCAAAAAGGTCGCC
>DASQGO010000129.1:0-27790 GCA_035632555.1 Nitrospiraceae bacterium
GGCAGGACAGTTCCTGGCCTCCTGCGGGCTGGCCAGCGCCGCCATCGACGTCTCCGACGGACTGTCCGGAGACCTCGCGCATCTCTGTGAACGGAGCGCAGTCGGAGTTGAGCTCGACGCGGCAGCCTTGCCGCTTTCGCGCCCCTGCCAAGCCTATGCCGCGGCGAAAAAAACCGATGCGATACGGCTGGCGCTGCGCGGAGGGGAAGACTACGAATTGCTCTTCACCGCGCCTGCGACAAAGCATATGGCGCTGAGCCGTTTCAAGCACGGTGCAGGATGCCGGCTTACACCCATCGGCGTCATCCGCCCCAAGCGATTCGGCCTTCAACTAAGAACCAGCAGCGGCAACATGCTCCCGCTGCGGAACACGAGCTACCAACATTTCACTCCCAACGGATAGGAGACCATGCCGTCGCTGGATCAGATCCGTGCCTCTCTCAAGCAACTCCTTCATCTCAAGGAGTCCCCGCATCGGACTGCGCTGGCCTTTGCGATCGGAGCGTTTATCGCTTTTTCACCGACCTACGGACTCCACACGCTCAGCGTCCTGTTTTGCGTCTGGGCTTTTCGTCTGAACGCCATGGCCCTCATCGCAGGCTCGTTGATCAATAACCCATGGACGGTGATACCCATTCTCGGCGCAACCATCTGGACCGGCGTCCAGTTGATCGGCCTGCCTGAAGTGCCTTCCGTCGATTGGACCGACCTGAGCATGCTGGCCTTCTACGAACAGGTCAAACCCTACGCAGCTCCGTTTGCCCTGGGCGGATTCGTCCTGAGCGCGGTCGGCGCCGCGATCAGCTATCCGATCGCCTACATGACGATTACCGCGCATCGCGGGCGGCGTGCCCGGGACGGAGCGGAGCAATTGCCACCCGAGACCGGCCTGGGCTAAGATGCCCTAGGAACTCGCCGCGCGATGGACACCGCCACGACCAGGTTCAGCGCACCCTACGATGGGTCGGCTCTCATTGCCGACCCCATCCACGAATACATTACCTTTACGGTTCCCTACTCCGACCACGACCCGTCCGAAAAAACGGAAAAGGATCTCGTTGACTCTCCCTGGGTCCAGCGGCTTCGCTATATCTACCAACTGCAAAGCGCACGCTGGGTCTATCCCTCGGCTGAACACAGCCGCTTTCAACACTCCCTGGGCGTGATGCACGTGGCCGGACGGTTCGCACGCCATCTCTATCCGTCGCTTGCCAAGGTCATCCCCGACCTTCCTTCGCCGTTCTATATCGAAGAACTGCTGCGCATCACCGCGCTCCTGCACGACATCGGCCACGGCCCGTTCTGTCATTTTTTCGATGAGAATTTCCTGGAGCAATTCGGCCTGACCCACGAACGCATCGGGCAGGTCATCATCCGCGAGCATCTCGGCAAGATCATCCGTAAAATCCGCCGAAGCCCCCACGGCCCCTTCAACCCCGGCGAGCAACTGGATCCCGACCACATCGCGTTCTTGATTCTCAAGGATCCCGAGAAGGACAGCGGCCGCTACCCGAAATGGCTGGCCTTTCTCCAGCCGGTGATCGGCGGCATCTATACCGCCGACAACCTGGACTATGTCCTGCGGGACGCGTACATGTGCGGCGTGGCCGTCGGGCCGGTGGACCTCACACGCCTCATCCACTACACGCTCATGACTCCGAAAGGACTCACCATCCACCGGACCGGCCTGCCCGCGCTGCAGATGTTTTTAAACACCCGGCTGTATCTCTATTCCAACGTGTACTACCACCGGACAACCCGGGCTATCGACATTCACCTGCGCGAGATTTTCGGCGATACGATGGCCTACCTGTTCCCGCACAATCCCCTGGATCACATGGACGACTACCTGCATCTCACCGACTGGTCGCTGATGGAAACCGTCCGTCGGTGGCCCACGGACAAGAGCGAGAAGAAACGGAAACTGGGAAAGGAATGGGCCCGCATCCTGGGGCGGGACGTGAAATGGAAGATGGCCTATAACGCGTTCCTGCCGACACGGGGAGACGAACGGGGCCGCACGTTCATGGACCGACAGACGATCGAGGGGCGCATCAGGAAGGCCCTGCCCCCACGCCTGCAGAAACTGCCGTTCCGTGTGGACATGGCCAACCAGGATCCCCGCCCGATCAATCTACTCAATATGGGCGAGTTTCAAATCTACGTGTACGATCCCGCCACGCAGGCCGTTTCCAAGGAAGCGTTGAAAGAGTTTTTCGATTATCTGCCGGCGCGGATCGTGCAATTTAGAATCTTCGCCAAGGATCACGGGGCCGATGCGGAACTTTCCCGCGTCGCCGAGAAGGTGATCGCCTCGGACGGCCACAGCATCAAAACCAACGTGTGACAGCGGCGGGCTATATTTTCGGCTAGTACCGCTAAAACGCCTTCGTGGTGCCGGTGAACGCTGGAAGCTGCGGTCGTCCCCTGCTTGAGATACTCGCCTGGAATTGGACCGCTATCATACACGCGCTTCCTCCCTCGCCATACCCGTCAACGTGAGACTGCACGGATGTCCTCAAGCGACAGGTTCACCAGCGAATAGGGATTCACGCGGGCACCGTTGAGGCGAACTCCGAGATGCAAATGCGGTCCGGTCGCTCGACCGGTGGCTCCGACCTTGCCGATCGCCTGTCCCTGCTTGACCAACTCGCCGTCCTGCACCAGCACCTCCGAGAGATGGAAATACATGGAATACAGCCCGAGTCCATGATCCACAAACACACCCTTGCCGGAAAAAAAGTGATCCACGGTCAACCGTGCGATCCCGTCGTTCATCGCCACCACAGGCGTTCCCAACGGGGCGGTAATATCCTCCCCATTGTGGGGACTCCGCGCCTGGCCATTGATGACTCGCGTGCGTCCAAAGGCGCCGGCGGTCTCCCCCTGTACCGGTTCGACAAACGGGCCGTCCCACATCCGCTCCCGGGACATGCCTTGAAGAATGGACTTGACCTGCTCCTGCTCCGTCTTCACGCGGACGAGATTCTCCTCGTCCAAATCGACTTTTTCGCTCGGCAGTGTGAGGTGCTGAACGGGATATTTCTCCTTCAACACCAGGACGCTGTAACTCAAATGCCGCGTCGTATCACGCTCGCGGACCTCCACCATAAGCTCGTGCATGCCCGGCCTATCCTGCATGTCAATGCCGAGTAATCCGGCCACCATGCCGGAACGCCCCCCCGGAGCCGTGAAGAATGGAATCGTGCGACCGAGGAATCGTCCCGTCACGCTGGCCACATGACTGCCCGCCGGCACCTGGATCAGCAGCACCTGTCCCTGCTTGCCACTGTACTGCCCATCAGCCCCCTGGATCTCATGCGGAGCGTTCGGAAACAGATCGACAGGAAACACACTGGCCAGGAGAATCGCCGCCGTGAGAATCCACACATGCGTGGGGCCGCCTCGAAGAAGTGTTTTCAGGCTCATTGAATTGCTCATCGGTAGAACCGCGGGCCAGCAACTTGTGAGACTAATTCTTCCACACGTCTATTCACCGCACTGAACGGATCCATGCAAAGAATCGTCTCTTCCCAATAGCCATTGAGCTTGAGATAGGTCCAATCCACCGTGTACGAACGATTCTTGGCCCTGGCGAACCGGATAAAATCCCCACGCACCTTCGCGCGCGTGGTCTGCGGAGGAATGGACATCGCCGCCTGGATGGCCTCTTCCTCCACCGCCCGTTCGACCAGCCCGCGCGACTCCATGAGATAATAGAGCCCCCGGGTCCGCTTGACGTCGTGATACTGGAGATCCATCAGAAAGACCTTGGAATCATCCCAGTTGCATCCTTTTTTGTCCACGTAGGACTGAATCAGCAGGCGTTTGCTCGCCCAATCCACCTCGCGGGTCAATTGGAACGGGTCATCGTCCAACTGCTCAAGGATGCGTCCCCATTTATCGTGCACGTCTTCCAGAACCGGATCGTCCGGCTGTGTCTTCAGATAATCGTGTGCCCGCTCCCAATAGGTCCGCTGAATCTCAATCGCGCTCATCTGCCGGCCATCATCCAGCTTGACCTTTTTCTTCAATGTCGGGTCGCGCGAGATCTCGCGGATCGCCTTGACCGGATCCTCCAGCTCCATGCCGGAAACGGTAAACCCATCTTCCACCATTGAAAGCACCAGCGACGCCGTGCCGACCTTGAGATAGGTGGCGTATTCGGACATGTTGGAGTCCCCGACGATGATGTGGAGCCGCCGGTACCGCTCCGCATCCGCATGCGGTTCGTCGCGCGTGTTGATGATGCTGCGGGAGGACGTCGTGGATGATGACGTTTTCTCATGAATATGCTGTGCCCGCTGCGAGATGAAATATTGCGGCTTGCCCGATACCTTGAGCACCTTCCCGGCCCCCGCGAAGATCTGACGGGTCACGAAGAAAGGGATCAACTGTTCGGTCACCTTCCAGAAATCCACGTCCCGGCGCATGAGATAATTTTCGTGGCAGCCGTAGGTATTGCCCAGCGAGTCGGTGTTATTTTTGAAAATGTAGATTTCTCCCGAGAGCCCCTCCTCACGCAGCCGCTCTTCCGCCGCCGGGAGACAGGCCTCGAGCAGCCGCTCCCCAGCCTTGTCGTGGATCACGAGATCCATGATGTTGTCGCATTCGGGGGTGGAGTATTCGGGATGGCAGCCGGTGTCCTGATAGAACCGGGCACCGTTGACGAGAAACGCGTTGGATGGCCAGCTGTTGGGAATCAACCCCTCGAAGATATAGCCCAGCACCTTCTCCATCGGGAGATAGATGCGCCCGTTGGGGGAGAAAATCAGCCCATACTCGTTTTCGAGTCCGAAGATTCTCGGTTTCATAGGTGTGCCCCGGGTGTGATCGAGGCGATAAAACCAGCATACACCCGACCGGCATCTTCTTCAACCGCGCGGAAGAACAGGGAAAGCACTCAGGCGAGGATCTGGCGGGCTTCGGCAGCGGGCACGCGGCGGAACTTTCTCCCGGCACGGTCGCGGGTAAGCACGGCGATTTCGAGCCCTTCGAGGGGGAGTTTCTGGTTGGTTACATGTTCAAGCGCATGGATGCAGAGTGAGACCGCATCCTTCAAGGATGACTTCTCTTTGTACCGTTCCTTGAGGACAATCTGAACTGCTTCGGACCGTCCGCCGATCACGGCATACCCCCGCTCGTCGAAGATGCTGCCGTCGAAGGAAATCCGGTAGATTTCGTTGGAATGTCCGTTGCCCCCCACCTGCACAACCAGGATTTCCACCTCCATCGGTTTCAGTTCCTGGCTGAACACGGTGCCGAGGGTCTGCGAATAGGCGTTCGCCAGCGATCGAGCCGTGACATCCTCGCGGCTGTACATGAAGCCTTTCAGATCGGCATGGCGAATGCCGGCCTTGCGCAGGTTTTCGAACTCGCTGTACTTGCCGGCCCCTGAGAGCGCGATATTGTCGTAGACCTCAGAAATTTTATACAAGGACGCGCTCGGGTTGTCCGCCACCAGCAGCACGCCGCCCTGATATTCCATCACGATAATGGATCGCCCTTTGGCGATGCCTTTCTTGGCATACTCTGCCTTATCCTGCATCACCTGTTCAGGTGAGACATAGTACGGCATCGGCATGGTCAGCCCCCTTGCCTCGCCTTAAGAACGAAGACGGGCATACCCTCTTGTCCTTCCATCACCTGTTCGGACGAAACGTAATAGGGCACCGGCATAATCAGCGCTCTTTCTTCTTCGTGTCGAGCAGCGCGGCATACATGGACCGGACGCGGGACTCTTCAACATCCAGGATCCCGGCCGCAGCAACCACCTTGGCGGTCGGATAGATGCCCCGCACGAAATCCGGCCCGCCCGTACCGACATCCTCATCCGCCGCCGTGTACAGGGCGCGTAACGCGATGTCCAGCGCGTCCTGCTCAGGCAGGTCCTTGCGGAAATGCTCCCGCATGGCATTGCGGGCATCCTTCCCACCGGATCCGATCGCATAGTAATCCGACTCCTCGTACCGGCCGCCGGTAATGTCGTATTTGAAGATCCGGCCCTCGTCCCGCTTGCGGTCGTAGCCAACGTAGATCGGCAGGACGACAAGTCCCTGAAACACCATCGGCAGGTTGGCCTTCACCATTTGGCCCAGCTTGTTCGCCTTGCCTTCGCACGAGAGCGGCACCCCTTCGAGCTTTTCGTAGTGCTCCAGTTCTGTCTGAAACAGCCTGGCCATTTCGATGCAGGGCCCTGCGGCCCCGGCGATCGCCATTGCCGAATGCTCGTCGATCTTGAACACTTTTTCGATGCGTCGATCGGCGATCTGGAATCCTTCCGTGGCCCGGCGATCGCCGGCGATCACGACGCCGCCCCGGTACTTGATCGCCAGCACGGTCGTCCCGTGCGCGACCGGCGGCACGGCTGCGCTCCGATGTTCATCGTGAGCGCCCCCGGAGTGGACAGGCGCCTGCCCCCCTCGTCCCAACGGGGTCAGGTCAGGGCGGTGCTGCGCGAGATAATCAAAGAAACTCGAACTGTGGTACTCGTCGGAAAAAAACGGCACGTGTTTTTTCTCCTTAAGAACCGTTCCAACAGGACGCCGTGCGTCAGCCTGTCAATTTGGCCAGTTTGGCCAGTAACGTTTCGGCCGTCTCCGATGCCTCGAGCAATTCACGCGTCAGTGATTCCGTCCCGCGCAACGGGTCCATCAAGGGAATTCTCTTGATGGTCGTATTCCCCACATCGAACAGCACCGACGTCCAACTGGCCGCATAAATGGACCGGGGAAACCGCATGAGGCACTGCCCGCGGAAATAGGCCCGCGTATCAGGCGGCGGCAGCCGCTCGGCCTTTTCGATCTCGCTGTCCTGCAACAGTCGGTCGATCAGATTGCCGCGCTCCAATGTGTAGTACAGTCCCTTCTCGGGACGGATGTCGTGATACTGCAAATCAAGCATCGCGACCCGCGGATCGTCCCAGCCGCATCCCTTGCGCTCCATGTATGACCGGATCATCTGGCGCTTCGCCACCCAATCCAGCTCGCGTTCGAGCAGCATCGGATCCTGCTCGAGCTTGTCGAGCACCTCTTCCCAACGCACCAGAATGTCCTTGGTGATCTGATTCAACTCGTGGCACGCATAGAAATCCATCGCCGCTTTCAGGTAGGCTCGCTGGACGCCGATCGCCGACGTCGACCGTCCGCCGGCCAGTTTCAGGGACCGTTTCACATCAAGATCCCGCGAAACCTCCTTGAGCGCCTGCACCGGATCCTCGAGCTCGATCTTCGGAAACTCCGCGCCGGCCTCGACCATCCCCAGCACCACCGCCAGCGTCCCAACCTTGAGATATGTGGACAGTTCCGCCATGTTGGCGTCACCGACAATGACATGCAGCCGGCGGTACTTGGAAAAATCGGCATGCGGCTCATCACGGGTATTGATGATCGGCCGCTTCACCATCGTGTTCAGATCGACCAGGCATTCGAAGAAATCGGCGCGCTGGGAAATCTGATAATCGGCGGGGCTCGTCTGGTTCTCCGCCCCGACTTTTCCGGCGCCGGCGTAGATCGGGCGCGTCACCAGAAACGGCAGCAAGATGGGGATCAAACGGTCGAACGGCACCGACCGGGACAACAGATAATTTTCGTGGTATCCGTAACTGTTCCCTTTTCCATCCGAATTGTTTTTATAGAGAAGAAACTGTTCGTTCCCGCGGGCCAGGGACATCGCGTGCAGACAGGCGGCAAGAACACGCTCCCCGGCACGCTCGAACGCAACGACCTGGCGCGGGTTCGTGCATTCCGGCGTGGAATATTCGGGGTGCGCGCCGTCGACATAGAGCCGCCCGCCGTTGGCCAGAGGCTTGTTCAGCAGCCGGTTGTATTCGGGACCGGGGCGTTCGCGCTCGCCTTCGACTTCAAACCCGCGGGCATCGAGCAACGGATTCTCGTTCTCGTAATCCCAAATTGCCTGCGGAGCCGGCAGCGACGGGTAGTGCCCGATCAGCTGCAACGAATGCGCAACCGGATCGAGTGACTCGACGTTCCGGGCGGCGATACCGAATTCCGTTTCTGTTCCAAGGACACGTATCACGTTGTTCGTCTCCGACCGCGTTCCCGACTCTTAGAAGTAGTGGCCCGTGCTGATCGTTTCGATCTGGCGGGATCCCGTCGACCCGGCGGTGACCGTCCTCACGTGGATGATCTTCTCGCCCTTCTTGCCGGCGATTTTCGCCCAGTCGTCCGGGTTCGTTGTATTCGGCAGGTCCTCGTGTTCCCTGAATTCGTCTCGGATGGCTTTCAAGAGGTCTTCCGTCCTGATGCCCTTCTCATTCGTGGCGATGGTGCGCTTGATCGCATATTTCTTGGCCCGTGCCGCAATGCCTTCGATCAACGCGCCGCTGGCGAAGTCCTTAAAATATAACGTCTCCTTCTCTCCGTTGGCATAGGTTACCTCGAGAAACTTGTTCTCATCCGACATTGCGTACATGGCGTCCACCGTGGTTCCGACCAGCGACTCGACCAGCGCACGACGGTCGCCATTGTGCCGGGACAGCTCCTCCTGCGCAAATGGCAGGTCGTCGCTGACGTACTTGGTGAAAATTTCACGGGCGGCATTGCGGTCCGGACGCGAGATTTTTATTTTCACGTCCAGGCGGCCCGGCCTCAGGACGGCCGGATCAATGAGGTCCTGGCGGTTGCTGGCACCGATCACGATCACGTTGCGCAACCGCTCCATCCCGTCGATCTCGGAGAGGAACTGCGGCACGATCGTGGATTCGATATCGGAGGAGATGCCGGTGCCGCGCGTCCTGAACAGCGCGTCCATTTCGTCGAAAAATACGATCACCGGATTGCCGCTGGCCGCCTTCTCCTTGGCTTTCTTGAAGACTTCGCGGACCTGCCGTTCGGATTCCCCCACATATTTATTGAGCAACTCGGGCCCCTTCACATGAAGGAAGAAGCTGCGGACTTCCTTCCCGGTCAGATGCGCCAGCCGCTTGGCGATCGAGTGCGCGACGGCTTTCGCAATCATGGTCTTGCCGCAGCCGGGAGGTCCGTACAACAGGACGCCTTTCGGCGGATTCAATTTATGCTCAACGAACAACTGCGGATGGAGGAACGGCAGCTCGACGGCATCGCGCACCTGTTCGATCTCCTGTGCGAGTCCGCCGATGTGATCATAGTTGACGTCCGGCACCTCCTCGAGAACCAATTCCTCCGCTTCGGACTTCGGCAGCTTCTCGATCACATAGCCGGACCGCGCGTCATAGAGCAGATGATCGCCGACGCTGAGGCGTTCCGTGAGCAGCGGCTCGCCGAGATCCGCCACCTTTTCTTCGTCGAAGTGAAGCGTCACCAGCGCGCGGCGCCCCTCCAGCAGGTCCTTCAACCGCACCACCTCACCCTGGCCATCGAACCCGCGGGTTTCAATAACGTTGAAGGCTTCGTTCAGGATGACCTCCTGACCCTTTCGGAGATCCTTGGCCTTGATGGAGGGATGGACGTTGACCTTCATCTTTCGGCCGGCCACATACACGGTCGCAGCCTTGTCGTCCTCCAGCCTGGAAAAAATGGCATAGGTGGAGGGCGGCGCGGTGAGCTTGTCGACTTCCGTGCGGAGCGCCTGGATTTGCGCCTTAGCCTCCTGCAGCGTGGCCGCCAGTTTTTCGTTCTGCCTGGACGCCTGATCCAATTGTGTGCGGGAATGCTGCAACTGCCTCAGCTCCTCCTCCATGGCCTGGATTTGGAGACGCAGCTTCTCAACTTCCCGATTGGCGTCGTCGCTTCGTTTCATCATGCCAGCATCCTTGTCCGCCAGCCGCTCGGTGATTTTCTTGACAGAATCCCGGAAGGAACCGAACCGGCCCGGACTCCCCTTCGACTCGGCCATCGTCTGCTCCCTCGATGCGCAAACCCCGCGCGCGTACTGGAGTCGAGCCTGTAAAATACTAACACTGACCTGAAAGACGGTCAACCAAAACGCCAGTTCGCCGTTACACGCGCGCCAGCGCATCGAGAAACTGCCGCGTGGCGGATTCAGCCGACGCAGCGGACAGAATGGCGGACACCACCGCCACGCCGTAGGCGCCGGCCTTCCGCACTTCTTCCACGCGCGCGACCGTCACACCGCCGATTGCGAACACCGGAATCCGACAACGCCGTCCGACTGCTTCGAGCGCACGTAGCCCGATCGGCTCCCCGTACTGGCGCTTCGACGGCGTTTTATAGATCGGTCCCAGCACGGCGAAATCCGCTCCGTCAGATTCCGCTCGAATCACGTCGTTCGTTGAGTGCGCGGAGACACCGATCAAGCGATCCGGCCCCAGCAGCCGCCGGGCAACCGCAACCGGCATGCTGTCAGCCCGAAGATGCACACCGTCGGCACCGAGCGCCAGCGCAAGATCCGTGCGGTCGTTGATCATCACCCGAACTCCACGCATACGCACCGACGTGCATATGTCCTGCGAGATGGCCAGCAGATCCTGCGTGGCCATATCCCGTTCCCGCACCTGCACTGCGCGCAGACCTCCGGCTACAGCTTGTCGGATAAGCGGAACGAGCGGACGACCATCGGTCTGATGACGATCCGTGACGAGGTAGAGAGAAAAATCAACGCGGGGCATCGAAGACCGCGACGACTCCGAGGACAGGCTACAACATCCCCTCAATGGGGCTGCTCGCCGTGGCGTAGAGCTTTCGCGGAATGCGTCCCGCCCGATAGGCCAGGCGGCCGGCGTCCACGGCGTATCGCATCGCCTCGGCCATCATGATCGGATCCTTGGCGCCGGCAATGGCGGTGTTCATCAGCACGGCATCGGCGCCATACTCCATCGCGAGCGCCGCATCGGAGGCAGTTCCCACGCCGGCATCCACGATGATCGGCACCTTGACCGTCTCGAGAATGATCCTGAGATTGTACGGATTGCGGATGCCGAGGCCGGACCCGATCGGCGCGGCCAGCGGCATGACGGCGGGGCAGCCGATGTCCACCAGCTTTTTGGCCACGATCGGATCGTCGTTCGTATAAGGCAGGACGATGAATCCTTCCTTGATCAAAATCTTCGCAGCTTCGATGAGTCCTGCCGTGTCGGGGAACAACGTTTTTTCATCGCCGATCACTTCCAGCTTGACGAGATCGGAGACGCCGGCCGCGCGCGCCAGCCGCGAGTACCGAACCGCGTCCTCCACCGTATAGCAGCCGGCCGTGTTGGGCAGGATCGTGTATTTCTTAGGGTCAATGTAGTCGAGGAGGTTCTCTTTCGACCGGTCGGTGATGTTGACACGGCGGACGGCAACGGTCACGACGTCCGCACCGGAGGCCTCGATGGCTTTCTTCGTCTCGACGAAATCCTTGTACTTGCCCGTGCCCACCCACAAACGGGACTTGAACTCGCGTCCGGCGATTGTCAGCCGATCGTCCGCCATCATGCCCTCCGCCAGGCACCGCCACCGATAAAGCTGATGATTTCGATCCGGTCGCCTTCTTGCAGGCTTCGCCCGTCGAACTCGCTGCGATCCAGAATGTTGAGATTCAATTCCACCGCCACACGGTCCGGACGGATGTCCAGATCCTTGAGAAGTCCGGCTACCGTTATACCGGTCGCCAACGTTCGCTGCTCTCCATTGACTTGAATGTGCATCGCACTTCAGCCGCGTGCGAGCATCGTACGAGACACCGAAATGCCTTGTCAACCGAGGCATCCCGTCGATTTGACCGGGCCGGAACTTTCCCCCTTGCCCCGTTTCCTACTATTATATGGGCATGTACGAGCGGAACCGGCAACTCGCCGATCTCTTCCAATCCATCGCGGACTCGCTGGCAGACCAGGATGCGAACCCGCACCGGATCCGCGCCTACCGCCGAGCCGCGACTTCCATTCGAAGCTTGTACGAGGATATCGCTGCCATTGCCCTGAGAGGCGGACTGCAGACTATTCCCGACATCGGCCGCGATCTCGCGGCAAAAATCGAAGAGTTTTTGGCGACAGGGACGGTTCAGGTCCAGAAAGTCGCAGACGGCGCGCCGCTACCGCCTGAGGTCGCCACCTGGGCCGGCCTGCCCGGATTATCGGAGAGTTTGGTCCGGCACCTGTACGTCCAGCTGGGCATCCGCACGCTGGACGATCTGGAGACGCTGGTGCGCTCGCACATGTTGCGCACGCTTCCCGGCCTGGCCGTCAATGAGGACAGCCTGCTCGCCGCGATTCGAGCCAGGCGGCAAAGCTGACGGTCAGGATGAGACTGCCCCGGCGCCGGCCGTCGGCCGCAGCTCCTTGAAGATTTTCCACGTTTTGAGCAACTCGACCGCCTTCTGAAGCTGGACATCCTCCTCGATCGGCATCTCGGCAAAATCGGCAGACGCCCCGTTGCTCTTCGGCGCAGCGTCCGTGCCGGGCTTGGCGGCAGGCTGCGTTTCTTTCGACCCCTGCGGCTTCTGCGCTTTCGCGTCGCCATCCTTGCCATCTTTCTCTCCCGCCTTGGCGACGACTTGCGGCTGTGCCTTGACCGCAATGTCCGGCGTGATACCCGTGGATTGGATGGACCGCCCCTTCGGGGTGTAGTACTTCGCCGTCGTCAACCGCAGACCGGAGCCGTCCGAGAGCGGCAGGATCGTCTGCACGGATCCCTTGCCGAACGTCGTCGCCCCGAGCACTACAGCCCGTCCCCAATCTTGCAACGCTCCCGCGACAATCTCCGATGCACTGGCCGATCCTTCGTTGACCAGCACGATCATCGGATAGTCGGCCAACGCTTCCTTCGTCTTGGAAAAATACTCGTCCTTGCGCCCATCCCGTCCTTTGATATAGACGATGAGCTTCCCGCTGCCGATGAACTGCTCAGAAACCTCCACAGCCGACGTCAACAGGCCGCCGGGATTATTCCGCAGATCCAGCACCAGCGCCTGCAGCTTCTGTTCGTGGAACTGTTTCATGGCTCTGCTCAGATCCTTGGCTGAGGATTCCTGAAATTGCGTCAGGCGGATATATCCGACGGTATTCTCGATCGCCTTGAAGCGGATGCTTTCGATCTTGATGGTATCCCGGACCAGGGTGAAGACGAGCGGATCCAGCGTCCCCTCCCGCTGAATCGTGAGCGTGACTTTCGTCCCCTTCTGGCCCCGCATGCGCTGGACGGCATCCAGCAACGTCAACTCCTTGGTCGACTCGTCATCCACTTTCACGATGAAATCGCCGGCCTTGATCCCGGCCTTGTAGGCCGGCGTGCCTTCGATCGGCGCGATCACCGTCAGGCGATTCTCCTTGACGCCGATCTGGATGCCCACACCGCCGAATTCCCCCTTGGTCTCGACCTGTATTTCCTTGTACATTTCCGGCGTCATGTAGGCCGAATGCGGATCGAGCGTGGACAGCATCCCGCGCATGGCCCCCTGGACGAGATTCTTGACCTTCACCTCGTCCACGTAGTGCTTCTGAATCTGACTCAGGACCTCGGCGAAGGTCTTGAGTTCTTCGTAGGTCTCGGTCGCGTGCCCGGTCCGTTCCCATCCCTTCCCGATGAGAACGCCGAGACACAAGGTCATGACCGCGATCAAGTACCAGGTTCGGCGCTGCTGTCCCTGTTCCATGGTGTGCGATTCCTTTCCTCTGCGTTCATCTGCGTTTGGCCAGCCAGATCAACGGATCCACCGGCTCCGCACCTTCCCGCAATTCGAAATAGAGCGTGTTGTCTTTCGTCATGCCCGTATCGCCGCTCGTCCCGATGGTCTGCCCGCCCTGCACATGCTCACCGGCCTTCACGATCAACGCGGAGGCATGCGCATACAATGAAAAGAATCCGTTCGCATGGTCCAGAATGATGACCAGTCCGTACCCTTTCAACCAGTCGGCAAAGGCCACCGTGCCGGCCATCACGGCCCGAATGCCGCTTCCCTCCGCCGTCCGGATATCGATTCCCTTGCGGTGGACGTAGGTATTGAACTGCGGATGTTTCTGACGGCCGAAATGGGCCACGATCTCGCCGTCCGCCGGCCAGAGAAACTGCCCGAGCAACGTGTGCGACTTGCCGCCCCGCTGCTTGACCTGCGCGGTGGCCAGCTTGGTCCGTTGTTCGAGCAGATCCTTCAGCAGAGAATCGACGCGCCCGGCGGACCGTTCCAATTCACCCACCATGCGGTCGTAGGACTCCTTTTCGTCCGTGATCTTGGCCAGGAAGAGATTCTTTCTTCGCTTGCCCTCCTGCACTTCGCTCAGCTTGTGCTCGGTTTCCTCTTTTAACGATAACATGGCATCGCGGGCCGTGGCGCGCTGCCGCTCCACCTCTTCCAGATGGCCAACATCATTCTGATACTCTTGTAACAGGCTGTACTCCCGCCGGGACACCGCCGCGAGATACTGATACCGCCGGTGCAGGTCCGCATAACTGTCCGACGCCAGAAGCACTTTCAGTCTTCCCATCCGGCCTTCCACATATTGGACACGGAGCCGGGTGAGAATCGAGCGCTTCCGCTCTCCAACACGTCCGCGCAGCGCCGCCAACTGGCCGTTGATTTCTTCCAGGTCCTGGTCCTTTTGCTTCAGCTTGCGTCCGATCTCCTGACGCTCCAGACGGCTCTGCATGAGTTTCGCATCCAGTTCCTGAATCGACTCGAGCACGGACTCCATCTTTTTTTCAGCCTGCTCGGACGACTTCTTCTTCTCCCTGATCTCCTCCTGAAGCTTCTCCAGCGTCTGGCGCTGGCGCTCGATTTTCTGCGTCAGCGGATCGTGCTTCTCTTTCGCCGCCCCGGCAGACGAGGCTAGCAGGATGCCCAGGATTCCAGCGGCAAGTCCGCACGGCATGACGGCTCTTCGTCGCATGCCCCCCGTCACGATTTAGTCCTCCCAAGATCCAGCACGGACAGGAGGCTGCCGAGAAAACCCAGCAGCAGGCCCGCGGCCAGAATCAAGACCGCCACCTGGCTTGAAAAAAAATGCACGCCCGAATCGATGCCGAGAAACCGTCCGGGCATGCCCAGGCGAGCGCTGAACAGCTCGAAGCCCCCCTTCAGCATGGCCAGGGACACCGCGCTCCCCATCACGCCCAACATCGCGCCTTCGATCAGGTACGGGATCTTGATGAAACTTCCCGTGGCCCCGATCAGCCGCATGATTTCAATTTCATCCCGCCGGGCATAGAGCGTCAACCGGATGGTGCTGGCGATGATCGTCACCGACGCCGCCGACAGGACCGTGCCGATGCCCACCGCCGCCAGCTCGAGATACCCGACGACCGTGGCCAGATTGTCGATCCAATCGCGGCTGTACTGCACCTGGTCCACGCCGGGCACCGACTTGAACCGCTCGGCCCATCGCCGCACGGCATCGGGCGAACGATGGGACGGCGCGAGCGTGATGATGAACGAGGCCGGCAGCGGATTTTCCCCCAACCCTTGCAACAGATGGGACTCATCAGGAAACTGCGCACGAAAGTCCACCAGCGCCTGTTCTTTCGAGACATGCGCCAACGCCTGCACGCCCGGATCTGCCTTAAGGAGGGCCTGCAACTCGGACACCCCCTGCGGCGGCGTGCCGTCCTTCACGTAGACCACGACCTTGAAGTCGCTCTGCAGCGACGTCGCCATCGTGCGCAGATTCAAATAGAGCAGCAGAAACACGCCGAAGCAGGCCAACGTGAAGGCCGTCGTGGCGACTGCAATGATCGTGGTCGTCCGGTTCAACCGGATATTCGCCACCGCTTCCCGCACAAAATGGATGAGCCGCCTCATAGCCCCTTCCCCTCGTCCGACACCACTTTTCCCTGGTCCAGCGTGATCACGCGACGGCCGACCTGCTCGATGACCTGGCGGTTGTGCGTCGCCACCAGCACTGTCGTGCCCCGCGCATTGATGGTCTTGAACAATTCGACGATCTCGCGGGCCAGTTCTGCATCCATGTTGCCCGTCGGCTCGTCCGCCAGCAGAATGATCGGACTGTTGACGATCGAACGCGCGATGCACACGCGCTGCTGCTCACCGGCCGATAACATGGTGGGGCGACTTTCCTTCCGATGCTCGACGCCGACGGCTTTCAATGCCTCCATGACTTTTCGGCGCGTTTCGAAGGCCGAGAGTCCCTGCACCAGCAACGGCAGCGCCACGTTCTCATACACGCTTTTTTTCGGGAGCAGCTTGAAGTCCTGGAACACGACGCCCATGGTCCGCCGAAGGTACGGCACGGCGGACGGTTTGAGGCGGGCCACGTTGCGCCCCTGGATAAGAATCTGCCCTTCATCAAGCGAGGTTGCGCAATAGAGCAACTTGAGGAGCGTCGTCTTGCCAGCCCCGCTGGGTCCCATAAGCAACACGAACTCGCCCTTCTCGATTTGCAGGTTGACGTCCGTGATGGCAGGGCGCCGGTCATAATGCTTGGTGACATGAAAGATCTGGATCATGAATGCCGCGGACTCGCCGGCACGCGGGAGCCCCTTATAGTTACCATCGCAAATCGTCTCCGGGCACCTCGAACGCATCTTCGATGTGTTCGAGGACCGCCGGCGACTCCTTGCCTCCCGCGCACAGGACCACATCGAACCGGCACGGTTGATCGCGCAGCCCGTGCCGGGCGAGATACTGCGCCGCCAGCTTGACGAGCCGCGCCCGCTTCCGGCCATCCACCGCCGCCACCGCCCCGCCGTGCGTCGAGGAGCCGCGCGCCTTGACCTCCACGAAGACCAGCACCGACCCCGACCGCGTGACGAGATCCATTTCGCCGGATGGCGTGCGCGCGTTGCGCGCCAGAATGCAATAGCCCTTGCGCCGGAGATACCGTTCCGCTTCCGACTCCGCCGCCTGTCCGAAGAGACGACCGGCGACGCTCATTCCACCGTCCGTTCCGCTGCGAGCACTGCTTCCCCGACCGGTCGGAAACTGCGCCGGTGGATCGCGCAGGGACCGTGCACCGCCAGCATCCGCAGATGCTCGGCCGTTCCATAGCCCTTGTGTGCCTGAAAATTGTATTGCGGGTATTGCCGGTGGTAGCCGCCCATCAGACGGTCCCGCGTGACTTTCGCGACAACCGATGCCGCCGCGATAGAGACAGACAAGGCATCGCCCTTGATGATGGCGCGTTGCGGGAGATGGACGGCGGGAAGTTCGAGCGCATCAAGCAGCAGGTAGTCCGGAACCGACGGCAGCGCCTGGATCGCCCGGCCCATGGCCAGCCGTGTCGCCTCCAGAATATTCATCGCGTCAATTTCTCGCTCACTCGCCTGTCCGACCCCGACACCGAGCGCCCGCTGCAGGATTTCGTCGTACAACCGCTCCCGCTCCGCTTCCGTCAGTTGTTTGGAATCGTTCAAGCCGGCGAGCAGGCATCGGCGGGGCAGCACCACCGCTGCGGCAACGACAGGACCGGCCAACGGGCCCCGTCCGGCCTCGTCCAAGCCTGCGACAAGACGGTGCCCGCATCGCTTCGCTTCCGTCTCGAAGAGGTCCGTCGGCTCCACGGCACCCCGCGCGTCAAAAGAAACGACTTACTTTTTCTTCGCCGGTGCGGGCTTCGCCGGCTTGGCTTCGGCCTTCGCGGCCGGCTTTCCAGCCTGCGCTGCCTTGGCTTTCACTGCAGTCGGCTCGGCCTTTTTCTCCGCCGCAGTTGCCGTGCCTTCAGCCGGTTGTGCCTGTGTCACCGGCACGGCATCGGCTTGGACGAACTCGCGGTCTTCGAGCTTCGCCGTCCGGCCCTTCTTGGCGCGCAGATAATAGAGCTTGGCCCGGCGCACCTTGCCCTGCCGCACCACGTCCACACGCGTCACGATCGGCGAGTGGACCGGAAAAATCCGCTCGACGCCCACGCCGTACGAGATCTTCCGCACCGTGAACGTCTCGCTGTTCCGCGCACCCTTGCGGGCGATGACAACGCCTTCAAACACCTGAATCCGTTCCTTGTCGCCTTCGACGACTTTCGCGTGGACCCGCACGGTATCGCCGATTTCGAAGGACGGAATGGTTTTCTTCACCAGCGACCGCTGGATCCGTTCTAGCTGATTCATGACTGGTCTCCCTCCCTCATTGCACCGATGCTTCTTTTGCCTCTTCGCTGATAATCACTTCGAGCAACCGCCGGTCCTCCTCGGATAGCGACCTGTCTCGCAACAGATCCGGACGTTTCCGGTAGGTGCTCCGCAACGCTTCCTTCCGCCGCCACAGCCGGATGGCTTCATGGTTGCCGGACAATAAGACTTCCGGCACCGGTAACCCGCGCAACTCAGCGGGCCTTGTGTAGTGCGGATAATCCAGCATCGACTCGGCAAATGAATCATATTCCGAGGACTCCGGATCGCCGAGCACGCCTGGAATCAACCGCACCGCCGCGTCGATCATCACGAGTGCTGGCAATTCCCCGCCGGTCAGCACGTAATCGCCGATTGAAATTTCTTCGGGCTCGAGCCCGATCCGCACCCGCTCGTCGATGCCTTCATAGTGCCCGCACACGAACACCAACCGGCGATGCTCGTCGCGAAATTCCTCTGCCAGCCGCTGGGTGAACGGGCGGCCCTGCGGCGACGGCAGCAGCAGGCGCAGCGACTCTCCGGCCCTGGCTTCTCCATGCTGCCGGCGCAACGCCTCGACGGCGAGGAATACCGGTTCCGCCTTCATGACCATCCCGGCCCCTCCGCCATACGGCGTATCGTCCGCCACCAGGTGGCGGCCTTCGGTGTAGTCCCTCAGATTATGGACACGGGCTTCCAGCAGGTTCTTTTCCTGCGCCCGCTTGAGCATGCTCTGGCCCAACACTGGCTGCACCAGATCGGGAAACAGTGTAATCACGTCACAGCGCAACACGAGCCATCTCCTTCGCCGTCACTTCATCAGTCCGTCGAACCGTCATCGTCTTGTTCGGCACATCCACCGCGACCACCGCGCCTCTCGCAGCCGGGATCAGCATTTCGCCGCCTTCTCCACGCACGACGAAGACATGATGGCCGGGCGTCTTGAGTATCTCCTCCAGCGTTCCCAACCGGCGGCCGGTCTCGTCCTGCACGGTAAGGCCGATCAATTCGTATTCGTAATACTGCCCCTGCGGCAGGGGCGGCGCCGAACCCTGCGGAATCTTCAGCGTCCAGCCCCGAAACAACCCCGCCTCTTCCGGAGTCGAGCAGAGGTCCATCCCCAGCACATACGAACCGTTCATCGCCCGCACACTGCGAATCGTGGCGTCTTTCACGGCTCCGGACGGCGCCTCCAGCGTAACGCGCGTCAGCCCTTCGAACCGGCCTGGCACGTCACTCAATGATCGAACGCGCATCTCCCCGCGCACGCCAAACGGCTTTTCGATCACGCCGATCGCGACGAATTCAACCGGCTCACCCATTGACGCGCCTACTTCTTGATGACTCCGGCCCGTTTCAACAGCGTCCGCACCGTCACCGACGGCTGCGCGCCCTTGCTGAGCCAGTCGAGAATCCGCTCCTGCTTGAGCACCGTCACCGGCGGATGCTTGGCCGGATCGTGCGTGCCCAGGATTTCCAGGTACCGCCCGTCCCGCGGCTTGCGGGAATCCGCCGCCACCAGCCGGTAAAATGCCAGATTTTTCCGTCCGCCCCTCGACAACCGTAAATGAACCGCCACTGTGTCCTCCTTAAAACAAGTTGCTTCTGCTCACCGCATGCCCAACATCTGCGCCAGCTGCCGCTTCCCGCCGCCACCCGCCATCGCTTTCATCATCGTGCGGGCGCCCAAAAATTGCTTGATCAAACGATTCACATCCTGCACGCTGGTGCCGCTGCCGCGCGCAATGCGCTTCTTCCGGCTCCCGCTGAGGACCGTATGGTCCCGCCGTTCCCGCGGCGTCATCGAGTTGATGATCGCCACCGTCCGCGCAATCTCTTTCTCCGGCAGGGTATCGTTACCCGCCAGTTCCTTGATCCGCTGCCCGCCGGGCAGCATGCCGAGGACCTCGTCCATCGAGCCCAGCTTGTTCACCTGCCCGATCTGGTCGCGAAAATCCTCCAGCGTGAAGGTTTTTGACGTCAGCTTTTTCTGCAGCGCATCGGCCTGTTCCGTCGAAAAGGCCTCCTGCGCCTTTTCGACGAGCGACAGCACGTCGCCCATGCCCAGAATGCGCGACGCCATCCGATCCGAATGGAATGGCTCCAGCGCCTCCAGCTTCTCACCGACACCCAGATACTTGACCGGTGCGCCAGTCACGACCCGGATTGAAAGCACCGCGCCGCCTCGCGCGTCACCCTCCACCTTGGTCAGAATCACGCCGGTGAGCCCGACCTTGCGCTCGAACTGCTCCGCCATGGTCACGGCATCCTGTCCGGTCATGGCATCGGCGACGAGCAGCACTTCATGCGGCGCGACAGCATGCTTGACCGCCGCCAGCTCGCCCATCAATTCGTCATCAATGTGCAGACGGCCGCCTGTATCCAGCACAACCACGTCGAAGCCCTGTTCGCGGCCACGCGCGACACCGTCCCGGCAGGTCTGCACGACATCGGCCTGCGGCAAAACAGCCCGATGCACGGGCACGTCCAGTACAGCGCCGAGGCTCGCCAATTGTTCGACCGCCGCGGGCCGCCGCGGATCGGCTGCCACCAGCAGCACGCGCTTCCCCTGGCCTTTGAACAGCTTTGCCAGTTTTCCACAAGTCGTCGTCTTGCCGGCACCCTGCAAGCCGACCATCATGATCCCCGTGGGCGGCTCGGAGGGCTACTTCACGCCGGACTGCTCGCGGCCCATCAAATCACGAAGTTCGTCCCGGACAATCTTGACGACCTGTTGCCCCGGCGCGAGGCTTTGCAGAACCTCCTGCCCGACCGCCTTGATTCGAACACGCTCGATGAACTCCTTGACGATTTTGAAGTTGACATCCGCTTCGAGCAGCGCTAGGCGCACGTCTTTCAACGCATCGGCGATGTTCTGCTCTGTCAGCACTCCGTGTCCGCGGAGTGTTTTCAGAATTTGGTCAAACTTCCGGCTGAGCGTATCGAGCATCGTCCAAACGCTCCTATCCCATCAAAAAGACTGAAAAAATTTATCGGTAAGTGTACTGTTCAAATGGCTCGTAAGTCAAGGCAGAATCAAGCGAATCCGAAGACGCCGGGGATGTATTCTACTACTTGCAGGCGGGAGCAACGGGCGCGTTTTTGGGCGACGCCGGCTGCGCGGCGGTTGTCGCACGGTCGGCTGCATCGGCCGGCTCTCCGAACAACAGGACCATGATCGTCCTGATTTCCTCCGGAGAAATTCTATATGCCGGCGCGAGGTAGCGTTTCTGCGAAAGCTTGCGTTCCTGTTGATCTTCCGGTTCGTAGTAGCCGACGAGGATGCCGTCGTGGTCGGCCTTCTTCAGACGCTTGAGCCACCCTTCGGTCACAAGACCCGGCTTGCCACGCGACGCAATCAACTCGAGCTTCGTCCAGATGGCCCAGCCGACAAACACACCCCAGGTTTCATGCTGCGTTTCCCAGGCTTCCCGCTCGGACAGATACCGCGTTTCGGTGGCCGTCCGCCGCTGCAAGACCGGCGTGATCTTCACTTCGGCGTAGCGGCACTTCTGGAGTTCCCTCGACGAAGCGAGCAGACGCGCGCCGTCGGTGTTCGGATCGGGCGGCTTCGATTCGAGATAATCCATGTAGGCATGATACAGCTCGTGGTAGAGATTCCCGACTTCGAGTGCCGTCATCTTCGTGAGCGGCCGCAACGAACCGGCGGCCTGATTGAAGGATAGGGCCCGGTTCAGAATCATATGATGCTCCTCCGGATGGTACTCCGCCGCCCATCGGTGGAGATCCTCGAAGGTCACGGTCACAAAATCAGGTGGCAGTTCTCTGAGAAATTTGGTAGGCAGGCCCAATTCTTCGGACTGGCTGATGAGCGCGGCCAATGGCAGCCGCGTCAGATCGGTCGTTGGCTGCGGCGATTCCGCCCACACCAGTGGAGCCGCCGACAGAATGAGGCAGGCCAGCGCAAACCGATTACGCCACATCACAAGGCTATCCCTTTTGAGACTGATGCGTGTCATGTCAGAGTTGCGTGTAGCGAGGCAGCGAGAGGATTTCAACTAGGACAGTCTATGAGTCCCAATGATGGTACCCGCTTTCCTCTATCAATGCCCATGTATCTAACATAGAGGAGGGCACGGCGTCGAGAAATCGCGAAGGTTTTGACAGGACCGCCCCTGTTGCCTTGTCGTAGACATTGACCGGATAGGTAAGATGCAGATGCTTCTTCGCGCGCGTCACCGCCACATAAAACAGGCGCCGCTCCTCCTCCAATTCCTCTTCTGACAGAAATGAATAGGCCGAGGGAAACCGGCCGTCCACCACCCAGATCACGAACACGCACTGCCATTCCAACCCCTTGGCCGAGTGGATGGTGGACAGCACCATCCGCTCATCGTCCCGATCGCCCGCCTCCACATCGGCCGCGCTGGCATCCGGAGGCTCCAACGCCAGGTCGGCCAAAAAATCATTCAAGCCGGCATACCGTTCGGCGATCGTGTAGAGATGCTCCAGATCGCGCATCCGCTTCGGATAATCGTCGTAATGCTCCTTGAGGATCGGCAGGTAGTAGCGATAGACCTCGTTCACCTGCTCGGCCGGCGTGAGCGAGGCCGGACGTCCCGCCTCCTCCAGCATGATCGCCAGATCCTTGAGCGGACGCGACGAGCGGCCGCTGACCTCCCGCAACGCCGCCAGCGGCCGCTCGTTCCTGACGAACGAGGCGATCAGGTCCTGCGCCTTCTTGGGCCCGACGCCCTCCACCAGCATGAGCAGGCGGTTCCAGCTCACCGCATCGAGCGGATTTTCGATCACTCGGAGATGCGCAAGCAAATCCTTCACGTGCGACGTTTCGATGAACTTGAACCCGCCGCGCTTCACGAACGGCAAGTTGCGCCGAGACAGCTCGATTTCCAGGTCGAACGAATGGAAACTGGACCGAAAGAGCACGGCGATTTCGTCCAGCGGCACGCCTCCCTCGCGCAGTTCCAGAATCCGCTGCACGATGAACCGGGACTGGGCATTCTCCCCTCCTGCCTGCACCAGCGCCGGCAGCGGCCCGTCGAGTTTTCGCGTAAAGAGGTGCTTCGAATATTTCTCGGTCGCGCCCTGGATGATTTCGTTGGCGAGATTCAGGATCGGCTGCGTGCTGCGATAGTTTTCCTCGAGCTTGTAGACTTTCGTGCCCGGAAACAGTGTAGGGAAATCCATGATGTTCCGGAACGTCGCGCCGCGAAACGCATAGATGGATTGTGCGTCATCCCCCACGGCCATCACGTTCTCGTGCGTCGCCGCCAGTCTCCGGACCAGATCGGCCTGCAGACGGTTCGTGTCCTGATACTCGTCCACCAGAATGTAGCGGTAATTCTGTGAGATTGCCTGCCGCGTTGGCTCGTGCCCGGCCAGCAGTTCACGCAGCTTGGCCAGGAGATCGTCGTAGTCCAGAAGCTGCTTCTGCCGCTTGGCCGCCGCATAGGCCTGCTTCAATTTATCGAGGTCGCTGAGATGTTCCGCAAAGTGCGCGAACTCGCCGAGCAGTACATCCTCCAGACTGGAGAGCGTGTTTTCGCACTTGCTGAAGATTTCCGCAATCGTCCCTTTGCGCGGGAACCGTTTGTCCTTTTCGTTGAGCCCGAGTTGCGCACGAACCAGCGCGATCAAATCCTCGGCATCGCCGCGATCCAGGATGGTAAAGCCCGGCTCCAGTTCGATCGGCCTTCCGTAACGGCGCAAGAGCGTATTGGCCACGGAGTGGAAGGTCCCGCCGGCCACCCGCTCGCTGCGTGCGCCGATCAACAGCCCGGCCCGCTGCAGCATCTCCTGTGCGGCTTTGCGAGTGAAGGTCAGAAGCAGAATGGAAGCCGGATCAATACCTTTATCGATGAGGTAGGCGACGCGATAGATGAGCGTGCGCGTCTTGCCGCTGCCCGCTCCGGCAATCACAAGCGAAGGCCCGTCGACCGCTGTCACTGCAGCCAATTGCTGCTGGTTCAGCGCGGCCGCGTAATCCAGCGACAACCTGGCTGGCTGAGATTCCTCCGCCGACCGTTTCAGAATGTAGGGCTTAATCTCCCGGTCCACAAATTTCCCTGCGCATCACATGCGCGCCCGCCGAAAAGCCGAGAAATTGATCCGTGGCGGGTATAGCATACCCCTGCCCTTAGTGCAATGAGTGCTGCGGCCCTACCATTTGTTGCGTATTCGGTGGAAAGATCGGAACGGACTTGTATATAATGAGCGCTGGTTTCAGGAGGCGTTAATGTCTGCTACTCAAGATCCCTACGCCGCGGTTCTACGCGATCTCGCCTCGCTGATGGTCGCCGTCTCGGGCGAGTCTGTCACGATGGTCAAACGCAGCGCGCCCGAACAGGCCATGAAGATGAAGAAGTCCGGCGAATGGGAAATTTACCTGGAGTTTCTCAAGCTGCTGTTCAATCTTGCCGACCGGCTGTCGGCACATTATATTCCTCTCAAAGACCAGCCGCTTTTCATGGACGGCTTGGTGGATGCCGTTACCCAGCAGCTCAAGAATGTCCTGGCGCCTGCGCTGGGGCCAGACACCGATGAAATGGAAGTCGTGCTTGCGATCGGCCAGACCGTCGGTCAAAGCCGCGAACGGTATGAACGGTTCAAGTTTCTCGTGACTGAGGACAGCAAACAGAAGGACGAATACTTCAAAGTCTTCAGCGAAACGATCGCGCACTTGATCGGCGCAATGGGCAACGGCATGGTAATCTCGTCCGCCACGCTCTGCGGGAATGCCGTCATCCCAGCCATGACGTCCCTGCTCGAAGCCGCTACGTCGGGAACAGCCCAGGGCCAGACAGCTGCCGCTGCGCCGCCCGCTCCGGGAGAAAAAACCGGCAATGAGATCAAGCTGATCAGCGTCATGTCCACCGTTCAGGGAGAAGAAATCGAAACCCGCTGGGGCCTGCATCCCCGCTTCCGACAGGATCTCAAGCCTGAGCAAGCACAGGAACTTAACAAGCTGATGAATCGCGTTGCGCAAATTCTGGGCACCCGTTACGCCTCCGTAGCCTTTTCGTCGAAATGGGCCGCCTGGCACCAGCAGGCCGGAAACGCCTAAATGAGCGAACGTCCGACGCAGGAACAGTTCTCATCCAATGTGCCGGGCGAACTGACCCGTTTGCAGGAACTGGCGTACAATCTCTGGTGGAGTTGGACTCCCGATGCGCGGCGGCTGTTCGAAACCATCGATCCAACGCTGTGGCGCCTCTCGCACCACAACCCCGTCAAGCTGCTCCACGATTTGAAGCCGGAGCGACTGGCATCGTTGAACAAAGATCCTGTCTTCATCCGCCTCTATTCGTCTGTGCTCAAGGCCTTTGACGCCTATATGGGTTCATCGTCCACATGGGTGGCGAACCGTCATCTCCAACTCGCTCAGAGCCGGATCGCCTACTTCTCCGCCGAGTTCGGCCTGCACAATTCGATTCCGATTTACAGCGGTGGCCTGGGTATCCTGGCCGGCGACCACTGCAAGGAAGCCAGCGACCTCGGCATTCCGCTCATCGGCCTCGGCTTCATGTATCCGCAGGGATATTTCCACCAGCGGATGTCCGCCGACGGATGGCAGGAAGCGGAATATGAACCGTTCAACAAACTGGAGTCGCCCATCCAGCGGGCGCTCACGCCTGACGGACAACCCTGCCAGATCAGCGTCCAGATGGACCATCATACGGTCATCGGCATCGTGTGGCAGGTGCGCGTCGGGCGTGTCACGCTCTACTTAATCGATACCGACGTGCCGGAGAATCAGCCCTGGGATCGCGAGTTGTCGGCGCGGTTGTACGGCGGCGACCATAACGTCCGACTGCGGCAGGAAATCTTGCTGGGCGTCGGCGGCGTGCGGGTCTTTCGTGCGCTCGGAATATCCCCCGCCGTCTGGCATGCGAATGAAGGCCACTCGGCGTTCCTGACGCTCGAGCGTGCACGCGAATTCGTGCAGGCTGGCCGCTCGCATGCCGAGGCAATCGAACTGGTCCGCCAGAGCACCGTATTCACCACACATACGCCGGTTCCGGCCGGCCATGATGTGTTTTCCTTCCACCAGATTGAGCAGCATTTCGAGGGCTACTGGGAGCAGCTGGGCATGACTCGCGACGCCTTTTTGCAGCTGGGTGCGCACCCCGACAATCCGAGCGCCGGTTTCAATATGACGGCGCTGGCCATGCGGCTGGCCGGGCATGTCAACGGCGTGAGTCGCGAGCACGGCCGCGTCTCGCGCGCCATGTGGCGATGCCTCTGGCCTGGCTTGGAGGAGGACCGGGTGCCGATCCGGAGCATCACGAACGGCATCCACGCGCCGACATGGATCTCGGTTGAGATGAATCAGCTCTATGCCAAGCATCTCGGCCCCGATTGGGCCGAGCGGGCGGATGATCCGGCCATCTGGCATCGCGTCACTGACATCCCGGACGGCGAACTCTGGACAGCCCGCCTGGCGCTGAAACGGAAACTGATGGGGTTCATCCGCGAACGCGCGCGCGCGGCCTGGATACAGGGACGCATGCAACCGCATCAAGTGCTGGCCAGCGGCACCCTGCTCGATCCGGAAGCTCTGACCCTCGGTTTCGCGCGGCGCTTTGCCACCTACAAACGGGCCACGCTCATTTTCAGCACGCTGACCCGGCTCCAGCAGATGATGCAGGACCGCTGGCGTCCCGTGCAGCTCGTCTTCGCCGGGAAAGCCCACCCGGCCGACGAGCCGGGCCGGCAATTCATTCAACAGGTGTATACCTTCTGCAAAGACCACGATATCGGCGGACACGTCGCGTTCGTGGAGGATTACGACATGCACATGGCCAAGTATCTGGTGTGGGGCGTGGACGTCTGGCTGAACACGCCGCGCCCTCCGATGGAAGCCAGCGGCACCAGCGGGCAGAAGGCCGCGCTCAACGGCGTCCCGCACCTCAGCGTGCTGGACGGCTGGTGGAAGGAAGGCTACGACGGCGCGAACGGCTGGGCCATCCCCTCGTCGGGACACCTCGGGGACTCCCACAGCCAGGACATGCACGACGCGGAACATCTCTACCGCCTGCTCGAGCACGACATCGTCCCCCTCTACTACGACCGGGACCGCGACGGCATCCCGCGCGGCTGGCTCCAGATCGTCAAGGACGCCGTGCGCACGGTTGCGCCGCGGTTCTGCACCCGCCGGATGGACAAGGACTACATGGATCACCTCTACGCACCGGCTGCCTCCCCGACCGCTCCCCGCTGGTAATTTCCATGCGCCTGCTCGGCATTCTGGCCCTCGCAGTCGGTTGCGGGCTCGCTGTGGCCTGCCTCATCCCGTCCGCATCCGCCGCGCCGCCCCAGCAGAATCAGTCCGGCTCCTCACTCCAGGCAGACGCCCTGAGGGCGTTCCGGCAGAACCGGTTCGACGATGTCGTCCGCCTGCTGGAGGAAGCTCCGGAGGGTCACCCCCTGTCATCCGACGTCCTGCGCGCCGGCGTCCGCAGCGCCGTCCGCGCCGGGCGGCACGACATGGCGCTCACGCTCTACGCGCGCCTCGTTCCGCCGGGAAAGCCGGACGAAGCTGGCCTGCTCAAGGATGTGGCGTTCGCAATCATCACCCGCCACGTGCGCGATCCCCAGGAACATCTCCGCATCGCCGCCTACCTGACGCTGACCGACATCGCGACCCGCGATGCGATTGCGCTTTTCGAGGACGGCCTGCTCGATTCATCGGTCATGGTCCGCGCCAGGGCCGTCGAGGGACTCGCGCGAGCCGGATCCCCCGCCGCGGTTGCGGCGCTTGCGCGCGCACTGGATGACCCCGCGCCCTCGGTCCGCATTGCCGCCTTGAACGCGCTCGGAACCAGGGTCGATCCCCGGCTTCGCTCCACGTTCATCCGTCTGTCAAAATCCGAAGA
>DASQGO010000130.1:0-1841 GCA_035632555.1 Nitrospiraceae bacterium
ATGCTCAACCGCGTGCTGATCATTGATCCGTCGCAGGCCGACGCTCTCACCCTGCTGAGCCGCGATCTTTACCAAGCGCTGTTGCATGTCGCGTCCGTGACGCACAACGTCGCGGTCAACGAGCCGACGCTGGCGGCGGTGTTCAACGAACTCTACTGGAATACCTACGCCCAAACGGTGCGGTGGGACCTGTCACTCGGCATGGAGATGGGCGGGCTGTCACAGCCCACCGGCGCCGACTTTCTCTACCGCATGATCCCGGCGATGCAGCAGTTGGAAAAAGTGCGCCCGCAGGACCTCGAAAACCGACTGCATCTGGGTAACGCATACCGATGGAACGTCGATCAGCTGATCGCCATTTCCACCCACGAGTCCCTGCTGAAGGAAATTCCTCCGCAGCGGACCGCCGTGCGGGCCCGTGTGCTGAACGAACTGGCCTGGTCGAGGATTGCGAAGGTGGCGTGGAACCGGACGTTCAACGATACCGGCATTCTCCAGGCCTACAAGGAAGCGGAAGAAGCTTTTCAGCTGACCGACATGCCGATCGACAAATTTGTCGCGTCCTACACGATGGCGTACAGCCTGCTGTTCATGCCGCAGCGTGACAATCAGAAGCTCCTGGAGCGGCTGACGGAGGCAAAGGCGCTCTACCTGGCTCTGCCAGGCGCTTCACCGGCCTCGTGGAAATACCTGCTGAGCCACGAATCGCTGAAAATCGTGCTGGATGCCGACCCGATCTTCAAGCCGCTCCTGGAAGGGGTATAGCCATACGTTCTTTCTGTACCCGTTCCCCCTATCTCTTTTCCATCTTCGCGACTTCGGCGAAGTACGCCGCGAAGGCTTTCATTCCGCCTGAGGCCTGCCCCCAATCGAAATATTCGTTCGGAGCATGGTAGCCATGCTCCGGCAGGCTAAGGCCGAGAAAGAGGATCGGCACCTTCCACTGGCGCTGCATCGTCGCAACCGCGCCGATCGAGCCGCCCTCCCGAATGAACGCCGGATCCTTCCCGAATCCGGTCCGCACCGCGAGGCGGATGGCATCGGCATAGGGTCCGTCGAAAACGCCGCGGAACGGCTGCAGCATCCCTTCCGGCTCCACTACCACGCTGGGATTCCGCTGTTTGACAAATCGCCTGAGCAGGCTGAACATTTTTTCCGGTTTCTGATTCGGGACCAACCGCATGCTGATCTTCAACTCGCCGTTCGCCGGCACGACGGTCTTGATTCCGGGCCCGGCATAGCCTCCGACCAGCCCATGCACTTCGAAGGTCGGCGAAGCCCAGATGCGCCGCAGCACTTCCTCGGCCTTCGTCGCGCGCAGCGAGGTGAAGCCATGCACGGTCTTGAACCGCTCCACGTTGAACCCGGAGGCGAGAAAATTTTTCATTTCGGCCTTCGTCGGGGGCACGACCTCGTCATAGAAACCGGGAATCTTCACGCGGCCCGTGCGCGCATCCACGCAGGCATGCGCGACCTCGCAGAGTTCGGCCAACGGGTTTCTCGCCGCGCCGCCGGTCACGCCCGAATGAGCGTCGTTGGTCCCTGTGCGGAGCGTCAGTCTTGCACCCGCCAGCCCGCGCAATCCGTAGGGCATGGCCGGACGGCCCTTGGCAATCCAGATCGTATCCGACACGACGACGGAATCGGGTTGGGGAATCGCGCGGCTATTTTGCAGCGCCGCCGCGAAGTTGGGGCTGCCGATCTCCTCTTCCAGTTCCCAGAGAAAGCGAATGTTGACCGGCAGGCCTTCCGCGACCGCGAACCGGGCGGCCAGCAGCGCCGTCAGCGCCGGCCCCTTGTCGTCCGTCGCCCCGCGCCCGCGATAGATGCCGCCCTCATTC
>DASQGO010000131.1:0-8368 GCA_035632555.1 Nitrospiraceae bacterium
AGGTCGACGGCCTTGGCGAATCGTTCATCCAGACGGTCCACCAGCGCCGCGATCGCACGCGCCTCGATATCCAGCACCCGTTTTCCATGCTGAATGCTCATCGGTCGCTCTCAGCCCCCTTGCCGGCGGCCTGGCAGATCCGCAGCAGCCGTTCCAGAAGCGCCTTGAGATCATGGAGTGGGACCATGTTGGGACCGTCGGACGGCGCGCGGTCCGGATCGGGATGCACCTCCATGAAGAAGCCGTCGCAGCCGGCTGCTGCCGCCGCACAGGCCAGGGGAGCCACGAATTCGCGCTGGCCCGACGACTTGGTACCACCCCCGCCGGGCAGCTGGACGCTGTGGGTGGCATCGAAGACCACGGGGTACCCGAATTTCCGCATGATCGGAAGTGCGCGCATATCGACGACCAAATTGTTGTAGCCGAATGACGAGCCACGCTCCGTGAGTAGAATCTTTTGCGTGCCGCTCTCTTCCAGCTTGGTCACGACATTGGCCATTTCTCCTGGAGACAGGAACTGGCCTTTTTTCACGTTGACCACGCGCCCGGTCTTGGCCGCGGCCGCCAGCAGATCGGTCTGACGGCAGAGAAATGCCGGAATCTGCAGCACGTCCACCGCCTCCCCTGCCTGTGCGGCTTCCTCCACGCTGTGCACGTCGGTGAGCACGGGTACGCCGACCTGCGCCTTGACCTTTTTCAGGATCGCAAGCCCTTCCTTGATGCCCAGGCCGCGGAACGACGAAATGGACGTGCGATTGGCTTTGTCGTAGGACGACTTGAAGATGTACGGGATGTTGAGTGCGCGGGCAATCTCCGCGATGCGGTGGGCAGTTTCCAGTACCAATCGCTCGCTCTCGATGACGCAGGGGCCGGCGATCAAAAAGTGCCGGTGCGCCGCCCCGACTTTAAAGGAACCGATCTCGACGTCATGCAGCATGGAGGCGTTCCCCTACCGTCCGCATTTTCTTCGCAAGGCGGCGCCGACAAAGGCGCTGAACAAGGGATGGGGCCGGTGCAGCCGTGAACTGTACTCCGGGTGGAACTGTGTGGCTAAAAACCATGGATGGCCCTTCAGCTCCACGATTTCGACCAACTGCCCGTCCGGAGACAAGCCGCTCAAGACCAATCCTTGCGCCGCGAGCCGGTCGCGATAGGCGTTGTTGAATTCGTACCGGTGCCGGTGCCGCTCCTTGACGTCCAGAACACCGTAGGCCTTGTGGGCCAGGCTGCCGTCCAGCAGGCGGCAGGGATAGGAACCGAGCCGCATCGTGCCGCCCTTGTCATGGACTGTCTTCTGATGCTCCATCAAATGAATCACCGGATGCGGAGTGTTGAGGTCGAATTCCGAACTGTTGGCATCTTTCAGATCCGCCGCGTTTCGTGCCAGCTCGATCACCGCGCATTGCATGCCGAGACACAATCCGAAAAATGGAATCCCGCGTTCCCTGGCAAAGCGGATCGTCTGAATCTTGCCTTCGATGCCGCGCACGCCGAATCCGCCCGGGATCAAAATACCATCGGCATCCCGCAGGGTCTGCTCGGCGCCCCGCCGTTCGACTTCTTCCGACTCGATCCAATTGATGTTGACGCGGGTTTCGTGGTCCACGCCGCCGTGCACCAGGGCTTCCGACAGGCTTTTGTAGGACTCCTTCAGCCCGATGTATTTACCGACCAGGGCGATGGAAATTTCGTGCTTGGGCCGCTTGATTTTTTGCACCATGGCGTCCCACTCGCGCAGGTTCGGCGGGCCCGTCTCCAGCTTGAGCTGGCGGACGATCAGTTCGTCGAGTCCTTCTTTCCTGAAGACGATCGGCACTTCATACACCGTTTCCACGTCCTTGGCCGTGATTACGGCGCCTTTTTCCACGTTGCAGAACAGCGCGATCTTGTCCTTGAGATCAGGCGGCAGAAACCGATCGGTCCGGCACAGAAGGATGTTTGGCTGAATGCCGATTTCGCGCAGTTTGTTGACGGAATGCTGGGTCGGCTTAGTTTTCAATTCCCCGGACGCGCCGATATACGGCACCAGCGTCAGATGGACGTACAGGACGTTTTCGCGCCCGACGTCGTAGGGCATCTGGCGGATGGCTTCCAGAAACGGCAGGCTTTCGATGTCGCCGACGGTTCCGCCGATCTCGACAATGGCGACATCAGTATCTTTAGCCACGTTCCGGATGCACTGTTTGATCTCGTCGGTGATATGCGGCACGACCTGAACCGTCCCGCCAAGGTAATCCCCACGCCGTTCCTTGGTGATGACCGCATTATAAATGCGGCCGGTGGTGTAGTTGTTTTCCCTGGTCAGCGTCAGTGAGGTGAACCGCTCGTAATGGCCCAGATCCAGATCGGTTTCCGCTCCGTCTTCCGTCACGAAGACCTCGCCGTGCTGGTATGGGTTCATCGTACCAGGATCCACATTGATATAGGGATCCAGCTTGAGAAAGGTGATCTTCAGCCCCCGGCTTTCCAGCAGGTTTCCGATCGCCGCCGAGGCCAACCCCTTCCCAAGGGAGGAGACGACGCCGCCGGTCACAAAGATGAACTTGCTCATCGTGGGGCCCTCGTGATGATCCGTGCCGCCGGTCGGACTGGGCTGTGTCGCCGTGTCATGCGCCTCAAGGCCGACTCGGCCTCCCTGAGGTCCTGCGGTGTATCAATGCGCAAGGACCGGTGCCTGGTTTCCCAGACGCGGATCGTGATGCCGTGTTCGAGTGCGCGGAGCTGCTCCAGCTTTTCGGCCTCTTCAAGCAGGCTGGTCGGCAACCGTGACAGCCGGAGCAACGCCTCACGCGTATAAATGTAAATCCCCAGGTGGACATAATGCAACCCGGAGACGAAATTGCCGGGTCCCTTTTCTCGGTCACATGGGATCGGCGCGCGGGAAAAATACAGGGCTTCGCCATTCGAATTCGTCACAACCTTCACAATGCCGGGATTACGGACTTCAGCGGACACAGTTAACGCACGCTTCAACGTGCCCATGGCTGCGCCGCTTCTGAGAAACGGCGTGATGAGATCGGTGAGCAGTCTGGGGTCGAGCGCGATTTCGTCGCCTTGCAGATTGACGAACACGCTGCCAGGAATCTGGCGGGCCACGGCGGCGACCCGGTCTGTCCCCGTCCGAAACTTCCCTTTCGGCATCACGACGGATCCGCCGAACGCGGCCACCGCTTTCTGGATGCGGACGTCATCGGTGGCGACCAGCACGCGCTGCACACCGGGTGACGATCGGGCGCGTTCGTATACGTGTTGGATGAGCGGCTTGCCGGCCAGCAGGGCCAGCGGTTTTCCAGGGAATCGCGAGGAGCCGAACCGGGCCGGAATGACGACTGTCACCGGCGGGGTCGGTTTAGGCATGCGTCAGGGCCTCTGTCAGTTGCTGCGCAGTGACGGTTGCAGTGCCGACCATGCCGACCACGATGCCGGCTGCGTGGTTGGCCAGGACCGCCCCATCGCGAATGGATGCTCCGGTGGCCATCGCTAGGGCTAGGGTGCCGATGGCGGTATCGCCGGCGCCGGTCACATCATAGACTTGCCGTGCCACGGTCGGAATGTGCCAGTGCGAGCCATTGGACTCGAAGAGGCTCATCCCTTTCTCTCCCCTTGTAATCAGTACACACTCGCAGCCCAGCCGCTGCCGCAGAATGTCGCCGGCCTGGTCGACGGCCTGATCGTTCTCCCCGTGCACCCCGGCGGCCTGCGTGGCCTCGAGGTGATTGGGTGTGACCACCGTGACTCCCTTGTAATAGGAAAAATGCTCCACTTTTGGATCCACGATGACCGGGATGCGCCGCAAGGACGCCAGGCGGGTCAAATCGGCCATCAACGTTGCGGTCACGACGCCCTTGGCGTAGTCCGACACGACGAGGCACGAGATCTCGCGCAGGCGGGACTCGACATAACGGATGATGCGCCGCTGATGCTGTGCGGCGATGTCGCTCCGTCCTTCGACATCGTATCGGACGATCTGCTGGTTGTGCGCGATGACGCGGGTCTTGCGCGTCGTCGGACGGTCAGGGTCGATGACCACGCCGCCCCGCCCGTGCCGCTGCGTGCCCAATTCTTTGAGCAGCTGCCGACCGCCTTCGTCGGAACCGATGATGCCGCACAGGTCCGCCCGGCCGCCGAGCGAGACGATGTTATTGTAGACGTTCGCCGCTCCGCCCAGCTTGAGCGATTCTGAACTGACGTGCACGATCGGCACCGGCGCCTCCGGGGAAATGCGGCTGACCTTGCCCCAGATGTAATGATCGAGAATCAGGTCACCCACCACCAGCACGCTGGCCTGCGGAAACTTGGCAATGTGGCCGCGGAGCGTGCGGACGTCGGGAGCCGGAAGGCGATCCTCCCCTCCCCGGCCGCGGGCTTTTGCCGTCGCTGCGCCGGCCTTGTTCATTGAATCGCCTTGCCGATGCGGTCCCATCGCACCCATTCCTGCCAGGATCCCTGCCCGCTCCACGACCAGTAGATGCGCAGAGCCCGTCCTCTGATTTTTTCTTCACGCACATAGCCCCAGAAGCGGCTGTCCAGGCTTTGATCGCGGTTGTCACCCATGACGAAGTAGGAATGTTCCGGCACTGTCACGGGCCCATAGTTGTCCCGCGGGTTGATGGCCCCGTCGATGATTCCGGGGTCCACGCGCTGGGTATAGGCCTGATCGGGCATCACTGCGCCGTTCACGTAGACCACCTTGTTGCGGATTTGCACCATGTCGCCTGGAATGCCCACGATGCGCTTGATAAAGTCTTTTTCTTCATCTTCGGGATAGCGGAACACGATCACGTCGGCTCGCCGCGGCGGTCCGAATGCAACCAAATTTTTGGTTGTATAGCATGTCATGGGCGGAAGCGTCATCTTGAAACGGCAATCCCCCGGCCACTGGATGCCGTAGGACAGTTTGCTGACGAGGATGTGGTCGCCGATCTGCAGCGTCGGGATCATGGAGCCGGAAGGGATCTTGAAGGCCTGCACGATAAAGACGCGGATGGCGAATGCCAGCAGCATGGCGACGATGATGGCTTCCGTGTATTCGCGCCAGAGCGGCTTGCGCTGTGAAGTTGCCGTGTCGGCGCCGGCCGGCTGGTCGAGGGGCGCGCCGGGCGCGGCCGTATCAGCCGGCGGTCCGGCGGGGGCTTCCAGCGGCGTCGGCAGACTTGACTGGTCCGGTTTGAGCGTCATTCGCCTGTCACCTTGAGGAGTGCCAGGAAGGCTTCCTGCGGGACTTCAACCTTGCCGACTTGTTTCATCCGTTTCTTGCCCTCTTTCTGTTTTTCCCACAGTTTTCGCTTGCGGGAGATATCGCCGCCGTAGCATTTGGCGGTTACGTTCTTTTTGATCGCACCGATCGTTTCGCGGGCGATGATTTTGCTGCCGATGGCCGCCTGAATCGCGATCTCGAACATCTGCTTGGGGATCAGTTCCTTCATTTTTTCTGCCATCTGCCGTCCCCGCGCATAGGCGTTGTCCTTGTGCGTGACAAAGGAAAGCGCATCGACCGTTTCGCCGTTGAGCAGCATGTCGATTTTGACCATGTCGCCGGTTCGATAGCCAAGAACCTCGTAATCGAACGAGGCATATCCCTGAGTCTTGGATTTCAGCCGGTCGTAAAAGTCCAGAATGATCTCGTTGAGCGGCAATTCATAGGTCAGCATGACCCGCGTCGGATCCAGATACTGCATGCCCTGCTGGATGCCGCGGCGCTCCTGGCACAGCTTCAGAATGTTTCCGACATACCGTTCCGGCGCGATGATGGTGGCCCGGATGAACGGCTCTTCGAAACTTTCAATGGATGAGGGCGGCGGCAGCTTGGCCGGGTTGTCGATGGTCAGGACGTCTCCCGCCGTCGTGAGCACTTGGTAGACGACAGTCGGCGCCGTGGTGATCAACGTCAGGTTATATTCCCGCTCCAATCGTTCCTGGATGATCTCCATGTGCAGCAGTCCGAGAAAGCCGCAGCGGAATCCGAATCCGAGGGCGAGCGACGATTCAGGCTCATAGACGAACGACGAGTCGTTCAGGCGGAGTTTCGTGAGCGCGTCGCGCAGGTCCTCGAAGCGGGCCGTGTCCGTCGTATAGAGGCCGCAGAAGACCATCGGGCGGACTTCCTTGTACCCGGGGCATGGTGCATCGGTCGGCTGCGAAGCGTCGGTGAGCGTGTCGCCGATTTTCGTATCCGCCACCTCCCGCATGCCGGCGCACACGTATCCGACATCGCCGGTCCCGAGTTGATCCGTTTTGGTTCGCTTCGGCGTGAACTGGCCGACCTCCATGACCTCGAACAACCGGTTATTCGACATCGCCCGAATCTTCATGCCGGGCTCGATCCGCCCGTCAATCACGCGGATCAGCACGATGACGCCCTGATAATTGTCGAACCACGAGTCGAACACGAGCGCCTTCAACGGTTTGCCGGGATCGCCGGACGGAGGAGGAATGCGTGCGACAATGGCCTCCAACACTTCAGGGACTCCCCGTCCTTCCTTTGCGCTGATCAGGAGCGCATCCTTCACATCCAGGCCCAATACATCCTGGATCTGCTGCTTGACGCCCTCGACGTCGGCTCCCGGCAGGTCGATCTTATTGATGACCGGCAGGATCACAAGATTGTTCGCGATGGCCAGATGCGCATTGGCAATCGTTTGCGCTTCGACGCCCTGGCTGGCATCCACCAGCAACAAGGCGCCTTCGCAGGCGGCAAGGCTGCGGGAGACTTCATAGGTGAAGTCCACATGGCCCGGCGTATCGATTAAATGCAGCGCGTATCGGTTCTTGTCCTTCGCCTGATAATGAAGGGCCACGGCATGGGCTTTAATAGTGATGCCCCGCTCGCGCTCGAGGTCCATCGCATCCAGAATTTGGGCGCGTGCTTCACGCGAAGTAATGGCCCCGGTGGCTTCCAAAAGCCGATCAGCAAGGGTGGATTTCCCGTGATCAATATGGGCGATGATGGAGAAGTTCCTGGTGTGCGTTTGCAAGTCGTTGTTCCTGCTAGCGAATTAGATCATTATAGGCGCTGGACTTTCGGTTGTCAAAGCGGTGTTCGGCACTTATAATTCGCTGGCCCACACCAGTGCCAGCTTCACAGACGAAAGACTGTTATGGCGTCACGACGGCGATACCGACAGCTGGCCGATTGGGATCGAGCGTTCCTCTGGCATCCTTTCACGCAGATGCGCGAGTGGGAGCAGGAGGATCCGCTGATCATCGAGCGTGCCCGGGGCAGTTATCTGTATGATGCGAGCGGGCGGAAATATCTCGACGGGGTGTCATCCATTTGGCTCACGGTCCACGGGCACCGGCATCCGATGCTCGATCGTGCATTGCGCCGGCAGTTGCAGAAGATGGCGCACAGCACGTTGCTGGGGCTCTCGCACCCTCCGGCGATCGAGCTGGCGCGCGAACTGATCCGCATCGCTCCGCGCGGCCTCACGCGCGTGTTCTACTCCGATGACGGCTCGACGGCGATGGAGGTGGCGCTGAAGATGGCCGTGCAATACTGGCGGCAGCGTGTTCCCCGCGCCGGACCCAAGCAGACATTTCTCCATCTCCAATTAAGCTATCACGGCGATACCGCCGGCGCCATGAGCGTGGGCGGCATCGATCTTTTTCATCGACGTTTCCGTCCCCTTCTCTTTCCGACGCTCACGGCGGAGCCGCCCTATTGCTATCGTTGTCCGCTCAAGCTGGCATTTCCCTCCTGCAAAATGGCCTGCCTCGATCCGATCGAGCGCATCCTCAAACAGCGGCATCGCAATATTGCCGGGCTGGTCATCGAGCCTCTGGTTCAGGCAGCTGCCGGCATGATAGCGGCGCCGCCGGGCTATCTGTCCCGTCTCCACCGGTTGTGCAAGCAATATCAGGTCCTGCTGATTGCCGACGAGGTGGCGACCGGCTTCGGTCGAACCGGACGGATGTTTGCCTGCCAGCATGAGGGCGTTACTCCCGATCTGATGGCGGTGAGTAAGGGACTGACCGGCGGCTACATGCCGCTTGCAGCCACGCTGGCGACGGAAGAGATTTATCGGGCCTTTCTTGGGCGCTACGACGAGTGGAAAACATTTTTCCACGGGCATAGCTATACGGGCAATCCGCTGGGTTGCGCGGTGGCCATGGCGAACCTCTCAGTGTTTCGCAAAGAGCGAACGCTGGCACGATTGCAGCCGAAGATCACGGCGTTGACTCGCATGTTGCGGCCGCTTGGAGAACTGGCGCATGTCGGAGAGATCAGGCAGAGGGGATTCATGGTCGGAATCGAGCTGGTCAAAAGCCGGAACACCAAGGCCCCCTACCCGCTCCAACAGCGGATCGGGCATCGTGTGGCAATGGAGGCGCGCCGGCAGGGGCTGTTTCTTCGCCCGCTGGGCAACGT
>DASQGO010000132.1:0-16155 GCA_035632555.1 Nitrospiraceae bacterium
GGCGGGAGGCTTTCAGCAGGGTCAGCGAGGGATCATCCTGCTGGATGGTCTGGACCACATCGGCATCGCCGCCCAGACAGAGATGGACGTGGCAATCCATCAGTCCCGGCAGCAGCGTCAGCCCGCGGCCGTCGATGCGAACCGCGCCGCGCGGCGCGGCAAGCTGCCTGGCGTCATTCACGGCGGCAATACGGTCGCCTTTGACCAGGACCGTGGCGCGCGGCAGCGTCCGTCCGAGGCCGTCGACCACGCGGACCTGCTGAAACGCGAAGACCGTCATCGATCGCTGATCGGGATGGTGATGATAATGCCACCCATCACGTCGTTGAGCTGATAGTCCTTTTTCGGGCTGTTGATGTGGGCGTTGTGGCACTGGACGCAGGTTTGCGAGACGGCCCGGTCGGCGTAGATCGCCTGGAAAAACCGGTCCCGGCCGACACGGACGAATCCCGTGAAGGGCTTGTCCGGGTTCTTGCCGACGGCCTCGAGCCCTTTGCGCTCGAAGTCGGTGGCCGGCGCATTCCATACATAAATGGGCGTGAGACTGGCCAGCCGGTACTTGATGCCGATTCCCTTTTCAGCAACGAGCCGCCCGCCGTCCAGAATCATCTGTGCCGGCAGGGGCAGGGCCTTCTGCTGTTTCCAATGCTCTTCAGCATGGATGCCCTTGTCCTGCAGCGCATCCACGACGTTGGTGGTGTACACCGTGCGTTGCGCCTCGATGACTGCGTGGAGGTAATCGGCCACGGTTTCCGGAGCAAGTGTGAAGGGTTTCTCGGAGCGTTCCTTCCACGTCGAGATTCCCCAGAAGGTCGCCCCGGCGATCAAGCCGACGGCCAGACAGGCGGCTACCCATGGCATGGCAGATTTCATATCGTCAGCGATTCCCTTCGTATCACCGGGACCGTGCGTTGATCATAGCAGACCGGCCACCGGACCGTTGCCATTCTTGAGGTGCGACAGTATACCGAACCCATTGTATTTCCGCCACTCTGGGACAGCGTGGAACATCTTCCCGCTGTTTCATCGAGTATCGAATGCTATACTGCGCGGACTTTGGATACGGACCTCTCTCATACGCTTCCCGCCCAGCCTGAACTGGCGCCGGATTGTACAACCCCGCCGGCGCCGAGGTTTTCTCACGCGCTGACCGTCCTCGCCGCACTGGTGCTGGCCGGCGGCATCTTGATGCTGGCCAACGTCATCCTTTCAATGCCTCCCTTGGATCGGGTGGAGGAAAAGGATCGAGCCCTGGCTTTGATCGTCAACCGCACCATGGATTTGGAGTATGCCATCGCCCAGACGCCGGCCTGGGAACATGTGTTCTACAAGGCCACGACCGGCTGGGCGGACGAGCTGGCGCAGGCCCTGACGTGGTACGAGGAGTTGGCTGAGGTCTCCGACGAGCCGCTCACGTTGGCGTATCTGGCTGTGCTGGAGGGAGAAGCAGGCCGGCTCGAGTCGGTGCAGGATGAGATCAAGGGATGGGAGCAATTGCCGGCCCCGTTTCCCGTTTACGCCCGCCTGCTGCAGGCGGCCTATCTGGACCAGGAGCCGATCAGGGAAGACCAGGCGAGCGCGCTGCGCGACGAATTGGCCGACAACATGCCGGCCGGTTGGTTTGGCGACCGGCTGGCCATCAGCCTCGCGACGCATGCCGGCGACCGGGCCTGGCTGTCGGACGCGCAGGACAACCTGGCGGCCCGTGGCCAGGCCCTGCTCTGGCGGGCGCGGGTGTTGCTGGCACTCGATCTGGGAATACTTGCCGCCGGTCTTGCGCTTGCCGTCGTTCTGTATACGCGCCGTCGTCGTGATCTGGATGCGCTGGCAGTCGGCTCCGCGGCCGTCCCGCCGCCCTGGTCCGGGGAGGTGGGGGCGGTCGTCTTGATCCGGGGCGGCGCCTTGTGGATCGGCCTCATGATCGCCGTGCTGTCGATCGGGGACGAGTCGCTTCGCGTGGTGACGGTCCCGTTGACGTATCTGCCGCTGCTGTTGCTTGCCCGACATTATCTGCTTGCGCCAGCCGGTACGGGATTGCAGGAAGGGCTCGGACTGATTCCACGGCCATCCGGTTGGGGACGATGCTGGCGGCTGGTGATGGTGCTGGCGTCGGCCGGGTTGCTGGGCGAATGGGCGATCACGGTGATGGCAGAACCGGCGGGGTTTCCCAGTCATTGGACGGAAGGATTCGATGAACGGATGATCTGGGGCAGTCTGCCGGAACTGGGTACCAGCCTTGTCGAAACGATCGTGTTCGCGCCGCTGTTCGAAGAGCTCGTCTTCCGGGGACTGTTCTTCGCCACGCTCCGCCGCCGGTTCGGATTCGTCGCTTCCGCGCTCATCAGTGCCGCCGTCTTCGCGATTGCGCATGGCTACGGACTGCTGGGATTTGTCAGCGTGCTGTGGAGCGGTGTTCTGTGGGCCTGGGCCTATGAACGGAGCGGCAGCGTCCTCCCGGGCATGCTGGCGCACATGCTGAATAATGCGGCGGTCTGCCTGTCGGTTATTTTATTCTTGCGGTAGAAATAAAACGGCCAGGTTGACGCGGGTCAACCTGGCCTGAAAGAAGCGAGGGGAAACTAGTTCGCCGTGCGGGGCGCGAGCAACTGATTCAACGCCACCAGCATTTCCGCCGGCGTCGTCTGCCCCGAACCGACCAGCGTCGTGTAATGCGCTTGCGTGAGCGCGAAGAACTCGTTCTGCCTGGCAGGCGCCACGCCCATCAACGAACCCAGCGACGCCAGATATTCCCCCCGACCCATGGCCATGTCCTGTTTCAGGTTCTCGAAATTGAGGTGCGCGAAGGCGTTCACGGCCTGATCCTTCTTGACCATGCCGCCCTCGAACCACGATTTTCCCGATGTCGTCGCGGTGACATCGGATGTGGCATCGGTTGTCCCCTTGGTCGTCCCCTTGAACGTGCAGGCGGATACCGTCAGTGCCAGCACCGCAATCGAGCACAATCCGACCACATTTTTCATTGCGTGACCTCCTGGTTATCGTGTCGTCACATCACACGGACGACAGACACCACGAAGCTAACAAGGATGCCGGAACCTGTCAAGCAAGGAGCCTGTCCGACATTGCCGTTCGTGACGAGGCAAAGGAGGTGCGGTCAGATGCAAGGCCGCAGGCTTGGAAAAACCGGAAGTGTATTCGCCGGAATACATTGAGGATTTTTTCGGGCCGAGAACGAAGCAGATGGCTGCAGATCGTTTGCCGCAGTAGAACGGTCAGTGTCGGACCGGCTCCTAGGATGCAGCCGGTTCCCGGGCCTGCTAAGATAGCGGCATCCGGGGGCCGGTCATGACGCAGGAGTGGATCGAAGTGCGCTGGACGGGCATGGCGGATGCGGGCGAGGTGCTTGGCCTGCTGAACGATCCAGCCGTGGCGGGGGCCTGGCAGGAGGACGGACAAATCCGCCTCTACTGGCCCTCTGCGCGATGGAGTCCGGACGCACTGGCTTCGTTGAAACAGATCCTGAGCTGTCTTGGTGACGCGGGAACTGCGATTTCCGTGGACCGGTTGCCCGCGCAGGATTGGAATGAGCAGTGGGCGCGGTCGGTCAAGCCGATCCGGATCGGGCAACGGATCGTCATCCGGCCGAGTTGGGAGCGCGCGAGTCTGGCACCCAGTGACATCGAATTGATTCTCGATCCCAAACAGGCCTTCGGGACCGGTCACCATGCGACGACGGCGGTGCTGCTCGAATGGCTGGAACGCGTGATCCATGGCGGCGAGCGGATTCTGGATGTCGGGACCGGGAGCGGAATTTTAGCCATGGCGGCGGTTCGATTGGGCGCGAAAACTGCGATGGGAATCGATTGCGATCCGGTGGCGATCGAATGCGCCCGCGAATATGCATCGGTGAATGGATTCGGCGGGGAACTCGACCTGCGAGTCGCGACGCTCGATGCAATCGAATCAGGGCCGATGGATATCGTGTTGGCGAATCTGGATCGTCACACGCTGCTGGAATCGGCCCGGTTCTTTGAGCCGTTTCTCAAGCAAGGCGCGCGGCTGCTGATGTCAGGCATCCTGCCGGAAGACCGGTCGGAGATTGCCGCTGCCTTTGCCGCGGTCGGCGGCGCGGTCGCCGGCTCTCAGGAACGCGACGGTTGGCTGGCACTGGACATTCTCAAGCCGGACTCTTGTGAAGGAGGCGCATGACAAAGAAGACGGAGCATCCGTATCTGCATCAAATCAGCATCTCCAGCGGCGGGCTACCCAAGCTGCCCATCCCCAAGGCCCGTATCACCCATGAGGGGGTTGAGGGAGACCGGCACCGGAACATCGAGCTGCACGGCGGGCCGGACCGGGCGGTCTGCGTCTATGCACTGGAAGTGATCGAGGCGTTGCGCAAGGAAGGCCATTCGATCGTGCCGGGGGCAGCCGGCGAGAATTTAACCATCGCTGGTCTCGACTGGAAACACGTCGGCCCCGGAACCAGGATCAGCGTGGGGAACGAAGTGAAACTGGAAGTGCTCAGCTACACGGCGCCCTGTTCGCAGAATACCTGCTGGTTCTCGGACGGCGATTTCTCGCGCATCTCGCAAAAGATCCATCCGGGCCGGAGCCGGGTCTATGCGCGGGTGCTGTCCGAAGGCGTCGTCAAGCAGGGCGATCCGGTGGTGGTGGAACGCTGACGATGATGCCGCGCGTGCTCGAACCGGAACTGATGGATAATTCCGAACAGGCCGTCGCCTATGCGAATGCAGATTTTGAAGAAGAGAACCAGGGCTTCGTCAACCGGTTCATCGAATATTATCCGGATTTCACGGAAGGGCATGTGCTCGATCTGGGCTGCGGTCCGGCGGACATTCCCATTCGTTTCGTGAAGGCCCTGCCGGCGTGCCGCGTGACGGGAGTGGACGCCTCGCCGCCGATGATCAAGCTGGCGGGGGCGGCCGTCGGCAAGGCGGGCCTGGCCGATCGGATCGCGTTGAAGTGCGAACGGATGCAGGCTCTCGCGCTTGCCGAGCCCGCCGATGCCGCGCTCTCCAATTCGCTGCTGCATCACATTCCGAATCCGCTTCAGTTCTGGTATGGGCTCAAGAAGCAGGTCAAGCCCGGTTCCTACGTGCTGGTGATGGACCTGCTGCGTCCCGAATCGCCGGAGGCGGCGCAGGCCATTGTGGATCAGTATGCGGCCGACGAACCGGCGATTCTCCGAAGAGATTTTTACAATTCGCTGCTGGCGGCCTTCACGGAAGACGAGGTGGCGGCGCAATTGGCCGAGATCAATCTCAGCCGGCTCATGATCGATGTGATTGACGACCGCCATTGGGTCGTCGGGGGACGCATCTATTGACGATGATCGGAAGAAGGACCGTCGCACTAGCAAGTCTCACCATCGTTATCGTGCTCTCCGTATTCGCGTCCGCCGACGCGCAACTCGACAAGCTCCGCAAACAGAAGAAAGAAGCGGCCGTCCAGGGCGATGATGCGCCGATGGCGGCGATCCCGGCCGGAGAATTCTGGATGGGCGTGGACGGCATGATCGGCCTGGAAGACGAGCGGCCCCGCCACAAGGTCCGGCTGGATGCCTACCGGATGGACGTGTACGAAGTGACGGTGGCCCGCTACGCGCGATTTCTCGCCGCGACGAATCGCGAGCCTCCGAGTTACTGGGAAACCGTGAAGTTTGCCGAGCATGGCGACCGTCCGGTCATCGGCGTGGACTGGGCCGATGCGGAGGCCTATTGCCGGTGGGCCGGCAAGCGGCTGCCGACCGAAGCTGAATGGGAAAAGGCCGCGCGCGGGACGGACGAACGGCAGTATCCCTGGGGTAATCAAAAGCCGACGTCCGATCTCGCCAACTACGCCCTCGGCGCCCGGTTCAGCTACAGCCAGGTGTTGAGACCGGTTGGGACATACGGCAAGTCCGGGAGCCCCTACGGCCTGTTCGACATGGGAGGCAACGTGTGGGAGTGGACGCAGGATTGGTACGACGGGGCCTATTACGGAAACAGTCCTGAGAAGAATCCAACCGGACCGGAGCAGGGGCAGTTCAAGGTGCTGCGCGGCGGATCGTGGTCGGACATGGCGAAATACATGCTGACCTACGGGCGATTTAAATTATTGCCGACGGCGCGCAATAGTTACACCGGCTTCCGTTGTGCGAGGTCCGCAGCGTCTTAAAGGCGCACGAACACCGCTGCGACCACCAGCACGGCCAGAGTGGTCAGGATCGTGAGGTAGACGATCACGCTGCGGTCGCCGAGCCAGTCGGTCTGCCAGTGTTCCGGATAGAGCGATTTGCCTTCCAGATAAAACCCTTCGTCGTAAAGTCCGAGCAGCCGCTCGATCTCGATCAGGGCCTCCTTGGCCATGCGGTGGCGGTTCCGCTGCTGCAGGATGAGATAGGCGAAGAGAGCCGAGAACAGGGCCACGCCGGTCACGGCAAAGAGGGCCGTGGTGACATCGGTGTGGGGCGGGGCGGATGCCGTCAGCATCGTGACGAGCAGCAGCACCAGGAACGAGCAGGCGAAGGCGGTCAGCTTCATCATCTGTTCGCGCCGCCGATAGACCTCCTCCTTGTACGAGGGATACAGGGCCTTTAGAATGTCAATTTGCTCGTCGCGCAGGCTTTTCATGTGAGATGTTTCACCATCCAATCGGTCAGCAGCGTCGCCATCTTCTTGAAGTCCTCGCCCTTGGTAAACCCATGGTCGGCTCCGCGGATGATTTCCAGCTGCCGCTTGCCCTGTAGGGTTTCCATGAGGCGGCTGCTTTGGTGGAGCGGAACCAGCTCGTCTTTTTCGCCCTGCACGATCAGCGTCGGGGTCTTGATCGCGGCCGCCGCCCTGTAACCGTCGTAGTCCAGGCAGTTTTCGTAGAGCGCATAGTGCAGGCGGACCGGCTTTGGGCCGCCGGTCACGTCCGGAATTTCATGGTGCGTTTTCCAATGCGCCATGCCTGCCTCGCCGAATTCCAGGCGCAGGACCTCGGCAAAGTCCGCCACCGGGCATTTGAGGCCCAGGCAGATCAGATCAGATCTTTTCGAAGCAGCCAGGATCGCGATCAGCCCGCCGAAACTGGAGCCGGCCAGGCCGATCCGTTTGTAGCCTCTGGCCGTAAGCAGGTCCAGCGCCGCCAGAGCCTGGCTGAGGGCGACGGTGACGGTAATGTTCTCGAACGGGCCGTCGCTCTCGCCCTGTCCGAAGAAATCGAACCGGAACGCGGCGATGCCCTGCTCGGTCAGCGCGCGGGTCAGGGTTTTGTTCGTCGTGCTGTTTTTGTTGGAGAGGAAGCCGTGACAGAGGAGCACGGCGCGATCGGTGGCGGCTTTAGGCACAGTGAGGATGCCGGCCGTGCGATGGCCGTGCCGATCCTTGAACGTCAGCGCCTCTTCCATGCCGGCATTCTAGCAAAGTCCGGATGGAGAGGCGATGAGAGGTTTGAGAAATTACAGGATGGTCAAAAAGGCTGTTCAGCAAGGCCGCAGGGAGCCCGGCGACTGAGGCCTACGTTTTTCGGTAGGTCGCAGGGAGACGGGCGACCGAGAACGAAGCTGCCGGACTTTTTCACCATCCACTAGGCCTTGTTGGCGCGGACGCGGAAATCCACGTTATCCTGAACCCACTTCCAGAACCGGTCCTGCTGCGCCACGTCCACGCCGGCCTGCATCTGGTTCTTCCAGCCTTTCATGACCTCCGCATCCACGGTCCACAGCCGCACGCGCTGGCGGGTCACGTGCGTCCGCCAGTGCTCCCCGACCTTGGGGCTCACGTAGGTCAGCCGGACCGTCACGTTCCGGGCGAGATACTCGAGCGGCTGCAGATCGATCCGCTCGTACAACTCCCGCGTGCCGGCTTTCGCCTCGGGTATGGCGGCGTCCGGGATGCCGTCCGTCACCACCATCAGGGTGATCGGCGCGAGGATGAGATTCCGCTCCTTTGTGATCCGGGCGACTTCCTGGAAGAAGGGGTTGAAGTCCGTCACCTTGTCGGAGGGCGGGAACCAGTTCCGCAGATCGGCCTCGATCTGCGCGACGTCCTTGCCCTCAAAGTCGTGGATCGGATGGAACGCTTTCGGCTCGTTGACACTTTTTCCGCCCACGCTGGCTACGAACAGCGAGTGCGGCTTCTCCAGGCCGCCCAGCTCGTGCAGGTGGCCGTAGATGTAATGGGCCAGAAACGTCAGCGCATTGTCGTAATAGCCGGAATGTTTGAACGAGCCGCTGGCGTCCACGCCGATAAAGAGCGTCGCGTGCGGCTTGCGCTCCTCGCCGGCCTGGACGGTGCAGCCGACGAGCGCGGCGGCGAGCATGGCAGTGATGAGGTATGGACGGAGCCGTGTCATGACGCCACCTTCTTCGGTTGCAAACGAATGGTGGGAAGCAGCTCCCTGGTATCGAGGACTTCCTTGAGGCTTTTGAAGGGAATGCTGAAGACCGGGCGGGCGGCCACCAGGATCATGGCAAAATTGAGCGCGGCCGCGGTGACGTGCAGCACCGGCAGCATGAGGTATTCCATCATCTCGTGGCCCTTCTCGTGCAACCACCCCACCTCGCGCTTGAAATCATCGACCGGGGCCTTCCACCAGGGCGCCTCCGCCGGCGCCAGGCGCGGTTCGCCTTCCGCCCCGGGCTGCACCAGCGGCCGGCGGGCCATGAAGGCGGCCAAAGGCGGCGTGCCGTACTGGCCGAACAGGAACCAGGTCATGCCCCGGACGCCGATCCATCCGAAGGTCGCCAGCGACAAGGTGAAGCCGAGGCCCGGCCGGAACCGCTCGCCGGTTTGCTGGGCGATCCAGGGCGTGATGGCGTCCACCAATTCGCGGTACAGGAACATCACTTCGAACGTCATCACAAACACTTCGATGATGATCATCTGCACGAGAAACTTGTATTGGCGGTCCTTGATGGCATCCGACAGCGTCTGGAGGCAGGCGAAGCTGCCCATGATGAGCAGGAACAGGAAGGTGAACAGCACCGGCCCCGTGTACGGGGGTGTCGCGGCTCCCACAAGGCCTGCCAGCACTTCGGTCACGGTGGGAAGCAGCGTGTAGGTGAAAATCACGGCCTCCAGCAGGCACCAGAAGATCAGCAGCAGGAAGGCGATCCAGGGCACGCCGGGCTGAAAATAGCTCTGGGTCATCCGTCCCGTCATCGTGAAGGGCAGCATGACGACCTGGCGCACCGTCTCGACCACCAGCCGGATCGCGAGGCGGGCCAGCGTGAACACCCAGCCGGCGAGCACAGCGACGAATCGCCCGAGCCCCACCCAGTACATCCAGACCGCCAGGGCCGCGTCCCACCACGCCAGCAGCATCAGTTTGACGAAGTCGACGCGCCCCGAACGGAAGGGGAGCGTGTAGAGCGAGAGTTGCGTGCACCAAACGGCGCTGACCCACAGCAGCACGGGCAACAGCAGGAAGAGCACATACGCGGCAGCCGTCCAGCCGGAGGAGGACGTGAGCAGGAACGACAGGAGCGACTGCTGCATGTCGGGAATCCAGGACAGGGGCAGCAGCACGAATTCGACGAGACTCCGCCAGGGTTCGGGAAAGAGCATGATGAATCGGTCCGACATGGTTCACCTCACGTTGAGAAACTCACGTGGTCAGGATTCGACTGAGAAAGTATAGCAAACGGGTATCAACAGCCTTGCGCGTGGAATATTGCGCGGTTGCACGGCGGCGGTTGTGAGTCAAAAACGAGAGGGACTGAAAGACCGGGACGGCGGAACAAACCAGGAGCGCGCACGCACGGATTCGTGCCGCACCGAACAACGGTGTGTTGCTCTCAGGAAAGACGTGTAGGGGTTGTTACTGGGTAAGATTCAGGATTTGGAGGCGCGGTCGGGATGTTCAATCAACATCAGCACAAGTTTCACGGCGAACAGCGCCAGACCCGTCAACAACATGAGTGCGCCGGCCCATGCCGCGGTCTTCACCGGCCAGGCATTCAAAGAATACGGCCAGGTCAACGCGGCAGTGAGGACCATGCCCATCGTGCCGACGCTGAGCATCCAGAGCTGGATCGGACTCCAGCGCCCGATGATTCCGGTCAGCGCCGCTTCGTAGGGCCCGCGCTTTTTGTTGCTGGGCGTCCGTTCCTCCGCCAGCAGATTGGGCAGCAGGTCGGTCAGCGCGCCCAGGAGCGACAGGAGCATGAAGCCGATGAATGCCAGGTGCGTGTACGCCGTCAGGTGCAGCGAGCCGAAGGGCACGAAGGGCGGTCTTTCCAACGCGTTGACGGAGACCAGAATGCCGCATGCGATGGCGACCACGAGGTAGAACGTCGCGAGCAGGCACAGATCGGACGCCGGCTTGCGGGGCCGGCCCGCGTCCATCCACGTACGCACGATGTTGTAGCTGTAGAGCAGGGCGCCGGCCAGCATGAGGACGCCGCCTGGGATTTGGACCCACATCTGCCCGAGCAGAAAGCCGGCCAGCAGTATGATGAAGCCGAGCGGCAGGAGCGCGAAGGTGAGCTGCCCCAGCATCGGACTGTGCAGGCGTCCATTGAAAAAGGCCGGAAACTGAGTGTGCATGGCGCCGACGATCATCAACAGCACGAAGCCCTGGGATAAGAGATGTATGTGCGCCAGCCGGCCCTGCCCGATGAAGGCGTAGGGCATGAGTCGAAACGGCACGGCTGCACCGGCCAGCAACCCGCCGGCGAGCGAAGCCAGCGCGACACCGTAGAGCCAATACTTCATGGGCGCGCCCACGGCGCTGTGGTGAATCTGCCGGACGAGGTCTTCCCGCAGCGGAACGAACGCGCCGATCAGCACAATGGCTGCGAGGCTCATCAGGGGGAAATGGCCGTGCACCTGTCCGATGAGCAGGCCCAGCGTTCCGAGATTCAGAGCGATGAAGATAACCGGCTGCGACGTGCGGCGCTCGCGCCCGGCCAGCAGCAGGCCCGCGATGATTTGCATCACGCCGCCGATCAGCGCGCCATGGACATGGAGCGAACGGATGGCCTGGCCGTGGGGGCGCCCCATCGTCATGTCCACGAAAAGCGAGAGACCGACCAGGCAGGCCAGCAGCACCCACACGAATCCCATCACGAGGAACGAGAGCGGGCGGTACGAAAGCTTCATGCGGTTCCCTTCGGGCGGTTCACGGCTGCGTCAGAAAATAAAAGTGATTGGTCGGGCCCTTGCCGTGGCCGATCGCCAGCGCGTGCCGGATGGCCTCCGTCACGTAGGCCTTGGCCGCCCGCACCGCCTCCGGCAGCGCATTCCCGCGCGCCACCTGCGCCGCGATGGCCGATGCGAAGGTGCAGCCGGTGCCGTGGGTGTGCGGCGTGTCGATGAAGTCCCCTTTGTACACGTTGAAGAAGCGCCCATCGTATAACAGGTCCGTCCCTCGTTCGGCAAGCAAATGCCCGCCTTTGATCAGCACGTTCCGGCAGCCCAGCTTGTGGAGGATTTTCGCCGCCTGGCGCGCGTCGGCCAGGGTTTTGATCTCCATGCCGGAGAGCTGCTGGGCTTCGTGGATGTTCGGCGTGATCACCAGGGACATGGGAATCAGTTCGGTGCGCAGGGCGTCCACCGCGTCCGGCTTGAGGAGCGCGTGGCCGCTTTTCGATTGCATGACGGGATCCACGACAAGAGTGGCCACCTTTTGCGGGGCGAGCATCTTGGCCACGGTGCGGACGATCTCGGCGGAGGAGAGCATGCCGGTCTTGACCGCCGCCACGTCGAAGTCGTCGAACACGGCGTCAATCTGCGCCGCGATGATGGACGCCGGCAGGTCGAGCACCTCCGTGACCGTTTCCGTGTTCTGCGCCGTGATGGCCGTGATAACGGACATGGCGAAGACGCCGTTGGCCGACATCGCCTTGATGTCCGCCTGGATGCCGGCGCCGCCGCCGGAATCAGAGCCGGCAATGGTCAGAACCTGTTTGATCTGTGCCATGGAAGATTCCCGTTCATGTGGCGTACATCTTACGCGAAGGGACGCAGGATGTTCAAAGTTCAGGCCGGGGTGTCGAAGGCATAGGTCCCGGAAGTGAACCCGATGAACCAGATAAATGGAAGAGGAATGAAGTGGAAGGCACGGTAGCCGTTCCATTCCGTGCGCGTTTCCGAACCGTTGGAATAGGTGACGCCGACGCGCCAGTGATAACGCGTGTTCGGCAGGAGCGGCTGGTCCAGTTGGTGGGAGGTTCCCGTGAGGTCCCGCCTGCTGTAGACAATCACTTCGTGGGCGGGGAACCCCTCCAGCCGGTAGACGACAAGATGGTAGCGCGCATCCGGCATTTTCTCGGGATCGACGGCCTCCCAGGTCAGCGTGGGTTGGAGCGACTCGATGGTCGGCGAGGGGAAAATTTTCCGTCCAGCCGGATCCACCGGCGTGAGCCCGTGCCCCCAGGCGATGCACCCGGAAAGAGCCAGAGCCGTCAGCAGGCACAACGCCGACCTCGTGAGTCTTTTCATGGGGCAATGATAGCAGAAACACGGATTGACGCAGATTGATTTTTCTTTCCGTTCGGCGTAGTTCTAATGGCAAAGGAGGACCGGTATGAAGCGATTCCTCGTCGGTGCGCTCGCAATATGGGTACTGGCGACCGTGGTGCCTGTGGCCTCGGCTGCGGAGAAGAAGCCGCAGGGCAATGTCCAAAATGGCCGGGCGGTCTTTAACGGAAAAGGAAACTGCCTGGCGTGTCACGGGAAAGATGCCTATCTCAACCAACGGCCGCAGCAGTCTCCAGAAATCGCCAAGATGATCGAGGAACTCGTCCCGCCGCCGGCAAACTTTCGCGACCCGGCTACGCTGCAAGCGAAAAGGGGTGACGTCCTTTTTCGTGATATCAAGGATGGACGTGCGCACTCAGGCATGTTCCCAAAAAAATTCCTGACCGACGCTGAAATTGGCGATCTTGTAGCCTATCTCTTGTCCATCAAGGCTGAAATGAGCAAGGCCGGGATGGGCAGGCAGGAAAAGGGCGGACAGCCGTGAAACGCTCTGCGCACAGTGCAGGGACGACCGCGCAGGACATTGAACCGACCTACGCCAATCTCATTGCGCTCTGGACCTCCGGAATCCGGGACTATCATTCCCTGCTCTCGGATTATTTGACGGCCAATACCATTTTCGTCGCCGCCATCGTATTCCTGGTCGGTCAGGGGGACGGCAAGGACTTGTTCGATCTCATCGTCGTCGTACTCTGCACGTTCGGGCTGATCATGACGATGCAAATGGCTGTCGTGCTCGGAAGATTCTCAGGCCAAAATGCCCTGTGGGAATGGTATCTCCGCCGCATTGAAAGCCGTCCCGAGTGGAGTCAGGAGAAGCTGTTTACCGACCTATACCGATTCAGAGACCTCCACGAAGTCATCCGCGACGGCAAGGACGAAGAATTCAAGCCGGGCTGGGCGGTCCGGCGGCACAAGCACTGGTGGGCGAGACGGGACGTGATCTTCCCGCTGTTCTTTGGAATCGTCTACGCGCTCTTTCTCATGTGGGGTGTGTCCCGACTGGTGTGACCAGGAAAAGGAGTTGCGATGAAACCTGCTGCCACTATTGCAGTCGTTGTGTTTGCGCTCGTCGCGGGCGTGCATCTCGCGCGCATTGTGCTGGACTGGAAAGTCATCGTCGGGGAATCCGTGGTGGCCGTCGGCGGCACGTCGATCCCGATGTGGGTGAGCTACCTGGGAGCGGTTATCCCCGCTGCGCTGGCCGTCATGCTCTGGCGCGAATCCCGCTAGTTTTGCCAAACAGTTGCCGGGCGATATACTACCCATGATGAATTCACCCGGCGTTCCTTTTCCCGCAACTCTCATCCTTGGGGCCGTTCTGTTCGCAGCCGCGCTGCAAGGCTGCGCTACGACCGGCCGGCATCAGCCGGACGCGCTCACGGATGAACGCGATGACGTCATGGTTCCCTCCACGGGGCCGCGCGGAGGGTTCTGCTGCGACATGGTTGATGGAATTCCCGCGCAGCAGGCGCTGGCGCTGACAGCCGCCGGACTTCTCGGCCGATCGCAGATCGAAATACGCGGCCAGCGCTTTACCTCGGACTGCTCCGGCCTCGCCCGGGGCGTGTACGTCACGCAGGGCATCGACTTGTACAGCGGGCTGGGGAAACTGGAAGGCGGCAATGGCGTCGGGCGCATTTTCGGGCATGTCTTTCAGCACGGAACGATTCATTATGGCCCGACCGTCCATCCGGGCGACCTGGTGTTTTTCCACAATACCTGGGATTTCAACGGCGACGGCCGCCCCAACGATCCGCTCACGCACGTCGGCGTGGTGGAGCGGGTGGAGCGCGACGGTACGGTGGTGTTCGTGAGCTGGGTCACAACGGGCATTGAACGGTTTCACATGAACCTGATGATGCCCGACACGCACCGCGCCGGCGACGGGCATGTGCTCAACGACTTCATGCGCCGGAAGGAATACGGCGATTCGAAAGCGGTCCGGTATCTCACCGGGCAATTGTTCGCCGCCTTCGGGACGCTCATCGGCCGGTAGCCTTCTCCGCAACTGCCCCGTTGATTTTTCCTCCGATTCGGCGTACTCGTAGGCAAGCGTGGAAATACCTCTCGGCGAGGGAATCAGGTATGCGATCCTCCGCGTGCCGGCAGATCCTGGTGGCAGCCATGATCGGCTGGATGGCACTGGCCGCGGTCCCGCTGCCGGCCAAGAGCGCGCAGGACAATTGGATCGAACAGCTTACCCAGCGCATACGCGAGCAGAGCAGATTAACGACTCATCCAGCCACGGCATCTTCCTACGAGCGTTGTCTGGTCCAGCTCCAACGGGTGCAGCGGGCCCTCACGCAGGGCGACACGCGCCTGGTGCAACGCGAGATGGGCCATGTCGTTGCGATGGTGGGGGCGGCGGAGAGCGAGATCGATGGTGCCTCAGCCAAGCTGCTCCTCGCCTCTATCGGCGCGCTCACGCCCGCCGAGTATCTTGACAGCGCGACGCGAAGCCAACTCCGCCTCATCAGAGAAATAGGAATCGCCGGCTCCGAAACGGAAGAAATTCAGGCCCCTTCAACCGACGCCCCATACAGTTTGACGACCCAGACTCCTCACCAGACTGGTTCCTGGGGTTCGTGGATATTCAGATGGGCGGACATCGGGAGATCCAATCCCCTGATTGTGCTGGGTGCCGGAGTCCTGTTTCTTGTGGGAGTCGGCGTGGTGGTGCTGGCCCTCGTTGCGCTGGGAGTTGGAACTCCACGAAGCGAAGCGCCCGTTCAACCCAAGCAGACAGCGAGTCAGGTTGATGAGAAAAAAACTTAGTCGGCTGGCACGTTGCTGACTGTGAAGTGAGTACCGCCGACAATCAGCCGTGTTTTATTTTCAGGGAGACGATGCCGGCTTGAAGGAGAAGGGTGATCGCGTTGGCCAGGATCACCGGCAGAGAATCAATCCACACACCATAGATTAACCACAGCAGCACGCCCGTGCTGAACGTCACCAACATGCCCCAGGACAGGTCGCCAGTAGATTGTGACCGCCACGCTTTGACCAATTGAGGCACAAACGCCGCCGTCGTCAACGTCCCCGCAGCTAATCCGAGCATCATGGTTCCGTCCATCAGCTAATTCTTCTTATCTATTGTATCTTGTCACGCTTTGCGATGTTATGGCGTGCGCATAGAAGCTGAATGTTCTCGGCCACAAGCGACGTTCCTCCTTTGGAATATGGAACATCATGGTCAAAGTGTAGTTCATCTTTAGCGCCACATTTGACGCATTGGCCTTCATCTCGTTTCCATACTTCAAGTTTTACATGTGTAGGGATAATTCGACGCCGCGCTGCATCTGAACGAACCGGCGTGCTGAAATTCTCTTCACCTTCTACAGCAACGAGTTTGAATTTAAAGACCTGGCGACCGTCACTCTGTTGGCGCCACGAGTCAATCAGATGAAATACGCCGTTGTATGACCAAACACCCTGACGGAGCATTTCGTAAACGCGCACTCTTTCGGGGGCGCGAAGTTTCTTGTTGAATTCCTGAGCAGCTTGGTGAAAGAGACCGTTCTGGGTTAGGGTTCCGGATGATGTGCGCTCTGGTTGATCAATGCGTTTCGGATTAGGAACGGATGAGCTCTTCGGTTCGTCGTGACCTTCGTAGATCAGAACCGAACCTCCCTCTTTGAGTTCATCCTGGTACGGAGCATTGGGTCGGACAGACATGAGAATCACAGAGTGATTCCCACTCAATCCGAAGTTCATGCCA
>DASQGO010000133.1:0-13857 GCA_035632555.1 Nitrospiraceae bacterium
GCACCGAGTGCGTCGGCCACTTCGACGAGCCCCAGTGCGCGGCGGTCTGCCCGGTGGACAACTGCTGCATTTCGGATCCGGCCTACCCCGAGAAGACGGACGTGCTGCTGGAGAAGGCCAAGAAATTGAATCCGGACAAGACGATCGATCCCGCAAAGGTCTGGAACGGCGTCAGAAACTAATCTCGGTTCGTCGCTATTCAATGCCCCATCTCCTGCGCGGAGATGGGGCATTTTCTTTTTCCCCGCATCCCACCGACCAGAAACAATGACGCCCTGCCTGCTTTTTCAGCAGACAGGGCGTCATTTCAGAAAACGAACAGCCCGCCGACTACTTGATCATCAACAACCGTCCACCGATGTGGGCCGGATGCAGATGGCAGCTGTAGTAGAGGACATTGCCCGACGTCGCATAGAACAGGTCGCTGGTCGGGATACCGATATACTTCGTTTCGCCCGGCTTGAGGACAATCTTCGCCCTAAGCACGGTCGGAGCGGCTTGGTTCTGCTCCGCCGACAAGAAGAACCCGTGCTCGGCCGTCGAGTCATTGGTGACCTTGAGCAAGAAGGGACGACCGGGTCGGACCTTGAAGTCCACTACGGTCGTGGGCGGATACCACACCTTTTTCTGCGACGCACCGAGTTCAAGCGCGAACAACTCCGCATCCACGTCCAGTTCGCTGAACTTTATTCCCACGACGGAGCCTGTCGACAGATCGCCGATCTCCACGCCACCCGCTTGGTGCGCGAAGGCCGCTTCAGCCCCGGCCATCACGATAAGGCCGAAGAATACTGCTACCAGCATCTTTCCCATTGCCTACCTCCTTGAAAGAAAAAAGCTGCGATTAGTGAGCGATGACGTACCCTTAGCCGATGTTTCTATTACGTGTTTCGCGGGATATGAAACCGTGAAACGCGGGATGGTATAGCATAGGCCATAAAGGGAAGCAAGCACCTTCTTTGACCGGTCGGTCCGCCTCCAAATGGACCGCAGAACGGGCTCCCAAAGGACAGCCGGTCGGCAAAACAGCCCTCTAGCGTGACGACGCCGGTGCCTGACCCGGCGCAGGCTCTGCGCCCCGCCCGATCAGGAGATCGTACGGTGCATAGTCATCCGTCAGGACGACCCCGGCAGGCCAATCCTGCTCAATCCTTGTCGCCAGCAGTTCGCGGGCCTCGACTGGCAAGCGGTTTTGCGCGAGCAGCGCCTCGACTTTCGTCGAAAAATCGGCGGGCGTCATCGTGTCCACCGGTGCGCCGGCAAAGAAAATGAGGTTCTCAGCCTTGGACTGCTGCACTGTCTTCCAGGGTCCCTTGACGCCGTAGGATTGAATGGTTGGAAAGACGGTTTTCAGGGTTGCGACCACTGCCTGCGCCCGAAGCCGGTCCGGGCCCTCGCCCGATGAGGACAGGTTGACAGCCAGGACGCCGGCCGGATGCAAGTGGGCGCGCACTTCGCGAAAAAATTCCTGCGTCGTGAGGTGGAACGGAATCATGTGGCGAGCAAAGACATCCACCCAGATCACATCATAGGCAGCATAGGCAGCATAGGCAGCCGTCGTGCTGTGCAGAAACATCCGCGCATCTTTCACGTGGACATGATGCCCCTTGGCCGGTGCGTAACTGAAATACCGTTCGGCCGCCTGCACGACCGAGGGGTCCACCTCCACCGTGTCAAGTTCCAGGTCGGGCCAGTATCGCGCGAGCCACTTGGCCAGCGAGCCTCCGCCATGTCCCAGAATCAATCCCCGTTTCGGCTCGGAAGGAAGCGCCAGCGCCGCCATCATGAGCTGGCTGTACGGGAGAAATAGCGCGACCGGGTCGGCGTTCCACATGACGGCATGAAAGGTGCGGTCCAGGATCAGGTAGCGGAAGAGACCCTCTTTGTCGTCACGCACGCGGACCTGCTGATACGGGCTGTCCTCCTGGTGCAGCGGAACGGGCGGAATCAATTTTTTGAGATCCTCCGGCAGGGCCTGGCCCGGGTGCAGCGCAAGCCACAAGAGAATGGCCAACCCGCCGAGCACCGGCGCGCCGGCTTTCGCGCCGACCGCCGACGCCCGCCAGATCCAGAAAGCCCCCAGCACGACCTGAACGATGCCGAGCACCGCGACCATCGTCGCGCTCCCGAGCCAGGTCAGGAGGTAGAAGGCCGTGCCCCACGTGCCGATCAAACTGCCGACCGTCGAGACCGCAATCATGGCACCGGTGTGGCGGCCGAGATGGCCCATGTCGCCGATCGAAAGTCGCAGAAGCGCCGGCAGAACACCGCTCAATCCGCAGGCCGGCGGCGCCAGCAGGATGCTCGCCGCAAGGCAGGGCCCCCAGCGGGGATCCTCGATCCAGGCCGAGACGCTGAACATGACTGGCTGCCCGGCCCAGGCGAGCAACAGTGTCCAGGCACCGGAAAAAAGCAGGAGGCCGGCCAGCACCGAACCGCCCGGATGACGGTCCGCCAGCCAGCCGCCCAGCGCATAGCCGCTGCTCATGGCGGCGAGAATCACGCCGATGAGCGCCCCCCAGACGAACAGGGAATTGCCGAACACCGGCGCCAGCAGGCGGCTGCCGAGAATCTCCAGCGCCATGACGACGGCGCCGCTGATGAACGCGGTCGCAAAGAGTTCCGGACGGCCCCAACGGACCTGAGTCTGATCGGTGATCATACGAGGATTCTGCTATGGGAAGAAAACGCGGAGGCCGTTTTCAGCGCCTATGTTTAATGCGGCCCCCAGTTTTTGAAATAGCGGAGCAAATCCCGAACCGTGACAATCCCGACGATGCGGCCGTCCTCCGTCACCGCCAGATGCCGGATGCCTTTTTCGGCCATGAGATCGCTGGCATCGTGCGCGGAGCGGTCCTGCTCGATTGTAATGACGGGACTGCTCATAATCGCCCGCACTTTGGCTTGCGCGGCGTTCAACTGGCCGGCCAGCGCCTTGCGCACCAAGTCGGTCTCGCTGATGATTCCGACAAACGTCCCATGCTCGGCGACCAAAATCGCGCCGACGCGCGTGTCCCGCATCATCGCCGCAGCCTCAGCCAGCGTCGCCTCCGGGCTGATCGACCGGGGGTTCCGCTTCATCATCACGGCCAGGGGCCGCATCATCGTGCCGCCTTGGGATGCCATGCTGCCAGCCCTTCTTGGGGAGCAGTCTACTGAAGGCCGGAGGGCGAGTCAATTACAGGGACCGCGTCCGTCGCCGCTTCGTGAAAGCGGGGACCCGTACCGTTCCGCCAAACGTTCGTGCAGGAATAATCCCTGTGCTATACTCGGCTCTGAATTCAGCGCGAAAGGAATTCTCGTGCACATCAGTGTCATCGGAACCGGGTATGTCGGATTGGTGACCGGAGCTTGTTTCGCCGAGTTCGGCTTGAACGTCACCTGCATGGATACCGACGCCAAACGGATCGGCAAGCTGGAAAAGGGCGAAGTGCCCTTCTACGAACCGGGCATCACGGAGCTGGTCGCCAAAGGCATCCGGGATAACCGCCTAGCCTTCACCACAGACATTGCCAAGGCGGTGGACGAAGCCCTGGTCATTTTCATCGCCGTCGGCACGCCCTCGCGCAGCGACGGGTCCGCCGACCTGTCGTACGTGGAAGAAGTCGGCCGCGGCATCGCCAAGCACATGACCAGCTACAAGGTCATCGCCACCAAATCCACCGTGCCCGTCGGCACCGGCGAAAAAGTGCGCGCCGTGATCAAGGCCAGCCAGAAAAAACCGGTTCGGTTCGACATCGTGTCCAACCCGGAGTTTTTACGCGAAGGGTCGGCGATCGAAGATTTCATGCGGCCCAACCGGGTCATCATCGGCGCGGACAGCGCGGAGGCCGTGGCCATCATGAAAGATCTCTACCGTCCGCTGTATCTCATTGAAACGCCGATCGTCATCACCGACATTCCGACGGCCGAGATGATCAAATACGCCTCCAACGCCTTTCTCGCCACCAAGGTGTCCTTCATCAACGAGATCGCCAATCTGTGCGAGAAGGTCGGCGCGGACGTGCAGATCGTGGCGAAAGGCATGGGCTTGGATCACCGGATCGGCTCGAAGTTTCTCCATGCCGGTCCCGGCTTCGGCGGCTCCTGTTTCCCGAAGGACGTGGCCGCGCTGATCCAGACCGGTGACCGGGCCGGCTCCGAGATGCAGATCGCCAAAGCGGCGGCGGCGGTCAACGAGCAGCAGAAACTGGCCATGGTCGGAAAGATCAAGCAGGCGCTCGGCGGATTGAAGGGCAAGACGATCGGGGTGCTCGGCCTCTCGTTCAAACCGAACACCAACGATTTGCGCGACGCACCGGCGCTGACGATCATTGAGGGACTGCTGAAAGCAGGCTGCGCCGTCCGCGCTTACGATCCGGCGGCCCTGGAGGAAGGTGCCAAGTTGCTGCCGAAGATCACGCCCTGCGCCGATCCCTACGAAGCGGCCAAGGGCAGCGACGCGTTGGTGCTGATGACGGAATGGAACCAATTCCGGAATCTGGAGTTCGGACGCCTCAAGACGCTGCTGCACCAGCCGCTGCTGATCGACCTGCGCAATGTCTATGAGCCGGAACGCGTGGCGGGAATGGGATTTCGGTATGTCTCGGTCGGCCGGCCGGAGCAGCTGCCAAAAAAATAGCGCTCAGCTCTGGTGTCCGATCTGTTTGACGGCTTCCGCTTCTTTCGGTTTCGGCTTGTAGCCCATCCGGTCGAGCACTTTTAGGATTCTCGCCTTCAACCGGTCATCCGCCTCTTCCAGCGCAACGGCCAGGGGTTCCACGGCCGGTTTGCCGATCTTGCGAATGATTTCAGTGGCTGATTGCCGCAGTTCATCCTCTTCGGACACGAGCAGCGCCACCAGTGACGGGACCGCCACCCCTCCCAGCTTGATCAGCGAATCGTAGGCCCGCTGCCGCACGTCGCCAACCTCGTCGGTCAGCGATTCCACGAGCGGCCCGACCGACCGCGCATCTTTCAATTCGCCCAGCGACTCGGCGGCATACTTGCGGTTGAGCCAGTGCGTGTCCTTGAGATCCACCAGCATGGCGTCTGCCCTGGCCGCATTCGGGTCCTTCGCGCGAATCCGAAAGCTCTTCGCGATCCGCTTGCCGTTTTCTTCAACAACCCGGATCGTCGCGCCGTCGCCGGGCTTGATCGTCTGCAGGTCGGCCAGCGCCTCTTCCGCCACCTCCAGCACGACCGTCTTGCCGTCGTAGGCCAGCAACTCAACCTCGAGCTGCTTCGCCGCGGGATTGACGGACACCACTTTTTCAGTAACGAGGTTGAACCCGTCCTGCTTGGCCCCGCCCTTGGGACCGATCTGAATCAGCTTGACTGGTTGTTCCGGAGTTTCGTTAGCCATGGATCATTCCTTATGAATATGACTGTGACGCTGTACTGTATTATGTTTGCTCGCTCGGTTTCCACCCTAAACTGGATAGCGCCCCCTCGACGGTTTCCTGCACCATTTCGTTCTCGTCCTCCAACAGCGGCAGCAACGGGTCCACCGCCCGCTTGTCGCCGAGCCGGGCCAGCGACTCGGCGGCATTGCGCCTGACGAGCCAATCCTCATCCTGCAGAGCTCCGATGAGCGATTCGACGCCGCGTGGGTCGCCGATCTTGCCCAACGCCTCGGCTGCGTGACGGCGCACCATCCAATTGGTCCCGTTCAGTCCTTCGATCAACGCCTCGACCGCGCGCGCGTCGCCGATCTTCTTCAGCACGCGGGCGACGTCCTCGCGCACCAAGCTGTCGCCCAGCGCCTCCACCAGTCCGGGCACGGCCCGCGGATCGCCGACCCGCTCCAGCGCCCAGACGGCCGCCGTCCGTACCGCGCCGTCCCGGTCTTTCAGCGCCTTCACGAGCGGCTCGACGCCGCGCGGATCCTTGAGCTTCCCCAGGGCCGACGCCGCCTGCTCCCGCACCGACCAGGCATCCTCCTGCAAGGCTTCGATGAGCGGCTCGACGGCTTCGGGCCCGATGCGCACGATCGCGCTGGTGGTCGCTTCACGAATCACGGCGTCCTCGTCCTCCAGCATGCCGATCAATTGCGGCAACGCCTCGACGCCCATCTGGCCGAGGCTGGCCACCGCATGGTTGCGGAGCGCCTCGTTCTCGTCCCGCAAAGCCGAGAGCAGCTGCTCGATCCGTTCCCGCTGTTCCGCGTCACTCATGGTCCTTGTCCTCCGCCTGGCCCGCTTGAACTTCCGCCTGCATCGTGAGCGCGGCCAGTTTGTCCATGATCATCCCGGCATTATACGAAACCAGCCCGTCCCGGTCAGTCTTCAACCGCTCGAAGAGTTCCTGATAGGGGCGGAGCGTCTCCACATCCTTGATCTTGGCCAAGGCCTCCATCGCAAAGACACGGAGCGGGCGAATGGGAATCGCCTCGATGTAGAGTTCCAGCGGCCGCGCGTCACCGATCAGGCCCAGCGCCTTCAGCGCCAGCTCCTTCACGCCGGTGTCCTTATCTTTCCGCAGCCGCTCCATCAGCGGCTCCACCGACCGGACATCGGCAATCTTGCCCAGCAAGTCGGCCGCCGCCTCACGCACCAGCCAGTCGTCATCCTCGAGCGCCTCGATCAAAATATCCACGCTGGGGCGGCCGATCGGCAGCAGCCCGATCACCGTCGCCATCCGCGCCTCCTCCCGCTCGGCCGAGCCTTCAGTGTTACGCAGCACGTTAAAGGCCTCCTCGAAGCGGTCGCGGATTGCGGTCAGCTTTCTGAGCGTCCGAGTGGCCGCGTCGCGCAGCGCCGGATCCATCATGGCATCCACCAGGGCATCGGCGGACTTCGGTTCCAGCAGGTGCTCGATCATCTCGATCGCCGTGAGCCGCACAGCGGCATCTTTGTGCTTGAGCATCGCGCAGACCGGGCCGACGGCGTTCGGCATCCCACCGATCAGCTTGGCGACAATGTGACGCTGGGCATCGTCCTGCAAAATTGACAGTTCGTGCACCAACGCTTCAGCCGCATCGGCATCCAGCACGCCGGCCATCTGTTCCAGCGCGATCGCGGCGGCCTTCCGGACCGTCTCGTCCGGATCGCGCAGCAGACGGACCAGCGGCACTCCGCCCTTCGGATCCTTGAGCCTCGCCAGCATGCCGGCGATTTCCGCCTTGAGCCCGGGTGCGCTGGTTTCCAGCGCGTGAATCAAGGCCTGGACTGCCTTGGTGCCCCCCTGCACACAGGCCGCCATCGCGCGCATGCGCCGCCAGTCCTCTTCGTGGACCAGTTCAGTGATCAGCGTTTCGATCGACTCTTTGGCCATTGCCTTCCCGCCCGCCTGCTCACACAGAAAAAAACGCATGGCCACTTGCATATGCGTTATGAATTGCCCTCTGTTCCTGTTTAGACCCTGCCCTGGCGCCAGCCCAGTTGTGCCAGCGCTTCGCGCACGTGAAACACAATATTGCTGTCCTGCTCCTGTTTCAGCACCGCAACGAGGTGCGGAATGGCCGGCTGCCCAAAGGCCACAAGCGCGGTTGCCGCTTCCGCGCGGGTCACGGTATTCTGCAAGGCGGCCACCAGCGCCGGAATCGTCGCGGCGTCCCGGATCAGCCCCAACGCCTGGGCAGCTCCCGCCATGGCCGCCATCTCCTCGTCCCACTTATCGCCGCAGCCGGCGACCTCGCGGCTTTTCTCCGGCCGGTCCGTCCCCTGCACGACCGCCACCAGCGCCGGCACGGCGCGCCGATCACCGATCTTCCCCAGCGCTTCCACCACCAGCGGGCGCAGGCCCGGCTCCTTCAGGGCCGTCAACAGAAACTCCACCGCGCGCGCATCGCCGATTTCACCCAATGCCCGCACTGCATCCTCACGGAGCGATGAATCCCGGTCATTAAAAAGCAGGCGCAGCAGCGGATCGACCGCTTCGGGTGATTTCGTCTTGCCCAGCGCTTCGACGGCATGGAGCCGCACCAGCCACTCGGCATGCAGCAGTGCGTCCACCAGAACCGGGACCGCCGCCGGACCCAGCCGCGCCAGCGTGCCGCTGGTTTCTTCGCGCACGGCCTTGACCTTGTCCTGCAGCAGCGGCAGCAGGGGCGGGATCGCGCGGGCTTCGCCGATCCGGCCCAGCGCCCTAGCTGCATGCATGCGGACGACCCAATCGGCGCTGGCCAGCGCGGCGATCAGCTCATCCGCTACACGAATATCCCCGATGGCCGCCAAAATCGCCGCCGCGGATTCCTGCACAGTCAGATTGCGATCGCGCAGACAGGCGCCGAGCGGTTCGACCGCCGGCTCTCCGATGGCAGTCAGGGCAGCGATTGCCGCCTCGCGCACGGCGCGATCCGAATCCCGTAACACGGCGATGAGTGGTTCTACGGCCCGTTTGTCGCGCAAGCCGCCCAATGCAACCGCCGCGTCCTCGCGGACCGCCCAGTCCTCATCCTTCAGCGCGGCAATCTGTTCCAGTACCGTGTCGGCCATGCCCACCTATCGGTTGCTGCCGATGCGTTGATTTTTCGCCCGGTTCAGACGGTAACACAGGCTTTTTTAGGCGGTCAACGTCAACCGCACCGGTTGACAGGCCTCTTATTAGGACGCTTAGTATGCAGCGCGTATATTTTGTAGGTTTCATACCCGCACGCTTTTTCAGCCAAGGAGGCCGGTCATGCAGATTCTGTCTGTTCTTGTTCTCCGGCGGCGGCGGCAGAAGCGGCGAGTTCGTCGGGGTCGGACGGGTGAGCAACATGAAAGACGGGAAGGAAACGACCGACCCGCACGGGATCGCAGTCAGAAAGTAAGCGCGCCGAGCGCAGAACGATGAATAGGGGAACGTCCCCTCTCTAACTTATTGTTCGCCCTGGCGGCTGCGGAGGATTTTTTCGGAGGCTTCCCCGTCCTTCATGTCGCCCCGGGCCAGATCGCCCGACGGTCCGAAGCGTCCGGTGTTGCCGAGGGGCATGTTCACCCGGAGATTGTCGGCCCGGCTGGAGTCTACCGCCATCTCGACATCTCCGGACGGCGGTTCCCAGCCCAACTTCTTCAGGGTCTCCATCGTGATCTGCTTGAGCGCATCGGCGACGGTCAGACGCGACGTGGCAAACGACACCACACGTTCCCCTTCCGACTCTGTTTCCGATGCTTTGGGATCGTGCAGAAACGCGACCAGCGGCTCGATGGCCGTGTCGCCGATCAGCACCAGCGACGGGGCGGCCCGCTCCCGCAAACTCTGGTCCTTGAGCAGCATGATGAGGTCGGGAATCACGCGGGGATCGCGAAAGTGGCCGAGCGCCGTCGCCGCCGCTTCCTTGATGAACACATCCTCGCTGACGATGCAGCCGGGCGTCGGCGTTCCCTCCTGGCGAATCCCCTTGCCCTTCAACGCATCCATGACCGCCGGCAGGGCGCGCGCGTCGCCGATCATGCCCAGCGACATGATCGCGTGCCGTTTGACCGCCCCGTCTTTCATCGCTTCAATCAGCGCATCGATCGTGCGCGGGTCTCCGATCATGCCCAGCGCGATCGTCGCGTCTTCCCGCACGGCCCGATCGGGATCCTTCAGCGCGACGAGCAGCGCATCGATGACCTTGGGATTCTTGGCCCAAGCGCGGCCGATCTGATAGTCGGTGGTCATCCCGCCGAGCGCGCGGACGCCGTGGCAGCGGACGACAAAGTCCTTGTCCTGCAGGCACCCGATCAACGGATCGATGGACGGCTCGCCGATCGCCACCAGCGCCGTGCCCGCAGTTTCGCGGACGATCTTCGACGTGTCGCGGAACAGCTTGATAAGCGCCGGGGTCGCTTTTGCGTCGCCGATTTTTCCGAGCGCCTCGGCCGCCGCGCTCTTCACCGCCCCGTCGCGGTCCCGGCAGGCAACGAGCAGCGCATCCACGGCCTTCGCGTCCCTGAGTTCGCCGCAGGTTTTGGCCGCATGCTCGCGCACGCGCCACCGCTCGTCTTTCAGGCAGGCGATAAGCCGGTCCACGACCCCGCGGCCCAGGTGCTGCGCCACGGCCGCCACCGCCTCATTGCGCACTTCCATGATCGGATCGTTGAACAGCGTGACGAGCGCCTCGATGGCTTTCGGCCCGCCGATCTTGGCGACCGCCCACCCCACGTGCGCCCGGACTGACCAGAAATCGTCGCCCACCGCGTTCAGCAGGACCTCGAGCGTCGAGGGGTCCGCGCGCTCGGCAAGCGCCTTCGCGGCTTCTTCCCGCGTCGCGTCGTCGACGTCTTCGAGCGCTTCCAGGAGATCGTCAATGGATTGTGGCATGTGATTTCAACTTCCTATTTGTAATCATACTCCCGCTTGCCGCCATAGGGATACATCCGGCTGCACGTGACCGTCAGCATCTGCGTGCCGCGCCCCGCCACGCATTGATCGAGCGATGGCGCGAAGTCGAGCTTGCCTTCCAGCGTGATCGTGAACGGAAAATCGAACGTAAAGGTCCCGAATTTGTATGAGCCGGGCTTGAGCTTGAGCTCCCGGCGCTCCGTCGTCGCGTAGGCCTCGGTGCTGTCCGGGTCCATCGTCATGATCATCGGCGTGACGCCCGGCACCTGCCACCGCGTCGGCGGATGGAGCGTCGTGGCGTCGATCGTGATCGCATACTCCTTCATGTGCGCCGCAGGCGGCGCGGCCTCCGCGGAAGCGAACGACGCTGCGACCAGCAGGACCAAGGCGTTGACCGTGCGACCGACCGGCTTACGGACCATAGAGATTCAGGGCCGGCTCGTTCCGCACGATCGCGCGGGGCGCGATGAAAATTTCCTCGATCGGGCGGCTCTGCCACTCCGTGTGCGTTTCAAGACCGAACGCGCGCATCACCGTCGCCCCCGTATCGATGATGGAGACGGGCTTGGTGATCGTGTAGCCCGCTTTGATATTGGCGCCGGAGGCGATCCACGGGACATGCGGCAGCGATCCATTCTGCTTCTGTTCCCCGATCCCGTTCAAGGCTGTCACGATGATCATCGTGTGATCGAGCAGCTTGTATTGCTTGTAGAGATCGAGGATCGCGCTCATCGCGTCGTCCACTTCCTTCGAGGCCTCCCGGTAGGCCTTGGAGGTCCACCCGTGCTCCGTTCCTGCGCGGCCGGCATCGGGCAGATGCACGATCAGGAAATGCGGCAGCGAATACACATAATGGTTGTACCCGCCCTGCGCGCCCTTTTTGAAATATTCCTGGATGTAGGTGACGATGGTGGCCGCGCGGCATTCCGGCCGGAGCCGTCCGCAGATTTGATAGTCCACGTAGGACGAAGGCCGCGCAAGCTGGTAGAGCGACTCCTCCATGAAAAAGACGGCCGTATCCTTGCCACCGCCCAGGTCCAGATAATCGAACATCAGCGGCGGCCGGGGATAGCCCCGCGCGAAATCGAACGTGTCCCAATCCATGCCGTGTTTCTCGACCGGCAGGCCGGTGAAGATCGACGCCATGGTCGGCAGGCGCAAGGCCGGCGTGACCGCGGTGGCGGACCAGGCCACCGAGCCGTTTTTCACCAGCTTGCTCAGCACCGGCATCGCGCCGGATTTGAGCGAGTCCTGCCCGAACCCTTCCAGCACGAAAAGGATCACGTGCTCGGGCTGGACCTCGGCGGCGCGCGGCGCGGCCAGAACGGGACCGGCCGACGCAAACCCGAGGGCTACTGTCAACGCAATGAACGCTCGATAAAGACTCATAGACCACACACCTTAGCACGCTATTTTTAGGCCGGTCAACCGAACCGGCTGCGTTGCAGTTTAGATCGGTTTTCAGGTAAGAACGAAGCGCCATGCCCGTTCAAAACAACTTTCAGCATTCGGAATACGATCGGAAAGACCCCGGCGAGCGCGTCGCCTACCGGGAGCTGCCGACCGGCGCCTCGCCAAACTCCCCCGCCTGGCTCGACGCCATGGCCGAACACGGCAAACGGCTGGCCGGTGCCGGCGTGCGGGCCGTGATCTTCCTGCACGGCACCCACTTGAGCAGCGACCTCTTCGGCGCGGGGCGCCTGGACGAGGCCGGCGGGCTTAAGCGCGGCTACTCGCGCGGGATTCCCGGAATGGAAGCGCTGCTGGCGCTTATGCGGCAGGAGACCAACGGCGTGCCCGCCATGCCGGGCGGCGCCAAGTCGCCCTATTCGAACGACGAGGCGACAAAAAAATTGCTCGACGAGCAGGCCGGCGACGCTGGCAATTTCACGAACGCCTACGTGGAGCTGTTCCAAAAGGCGGTGAGCCTCAGCGCACCGCGCCCGATCCTGTGCCTGCGCGTCCTCTGGTCCTGCGAACATCATCACCTGGGCCGCGCCGAAGCCGCCGTGCGGTTGCTCCATCGGCTGCGCGCCCTGTGCGCCGAACACAATCTGGGAGCCGGCGACCGCATCCTGATTCAGGCTCACGGCCAGGCGGGGCTGGTCATGGCGCTGCTCTCGAATTTCCTGACTCCCGGCAAGTCGGCTGCGCGCGAGGCAGTGCTCGCGAATCTCAAGCGCATCATGCCGGACGGAGAAATCGCCCTCCTCGAATCGCTCGTGCCGAGCGGCAGCCTGTTGAACGGCGCCATGCTGGACGTCGCGACATTCGGCGCGCCGGTCCGCTACGGCTGGGACCCGTCGGGGATCGGCAAACTACTGCATATCATCAATCATCGCCCGATGCGCGTGGACGGCAAGCGCTGGCTCGCCAAGATGGAATTGCCGCAGATCACGATGGAGATGCCGATCGCCTGGGGCGGTGATTATGTCCAGCAACTGGCCCTGGCCGGCAGCGATGCCGTGACGGCTTCTGAGCAAGCCAAAGCCGCGAATAAAGCGCTGTGGGAACTGCTGGAACCAGTAGACGGATTCGAACGCTGGCTGGAATGCGCGCGCAAGAGTGTCCGCTGCGCCAACGACGGGCACTGCCTGCTGGTGGATTACAAGGATTCCACCGGCTCGACCAGCCCCCGCGACCACCTCTATGGCCATGCCGCCTACACACGGACGAACGCGATGCTGTTCAATACGGGCGAGATCGTGCAGGCGCTGTATGCGAAGTGAAAAGAATGTGCGACTGGAGGAACGGGGCCGCGCGTTTTACCGGAGCGACTCAATGGTTTTCTTGTGCGCCTATCCTACCCTCTGCTGCCCAGATTCATGGATGCGCCTCTCTCCAATTATACCCGACACCGAGATCAACCTTAAGCGGCACTGACAAGCCTAATTTCGTCCCCGTCGCTTCCATCTCTGCCTTGACCAGTCGTTTGGCTTTCTCGACATCCTTCTCAGGCATTTCGAAAATCAATTCGTCGTGGACTTGGAGGATCATCTTTGTGCTCGGCAGTTCGGCGTGGAGTTTTTTGAGCACGGAAATCATCGCGACTTTAATGAGGTCGGCAGCTGAGCCTTGGATGGGACTATTGACCGCCATGCGCTCGCCAAATCCGCGCTGAGCCGGATCGGAGCTTTGCAATTCCGGAATCGGCCGGCGGCGGCCCAGGATCGTGGTCACGTAGCCCTGCTTCTTCGCTTGCTCGATCGTCTTGTCCATGAAGACCTTCACGCCCGCGTACCGCTCGAAGTAGGTATCGATGTATTTCTTCGCGTCGGCCTGCGAGACGCCGATGTTCTGCGACAGCCCGAATGGACTGATGCCGTAGACGATGCCGAAGACGACGGTCTTGGCCACGCGCCGCATGTCCTTGGTGATCTGATCGGGCGAGAGCTTGAAAATCTCGACCGCCGTCGCCGTGTGGATGTCTACGCCACGCTCGAAGACCTTCTTGAGCTTCTGATCGCCGGAGAGATGCGCGAGGATGCGCGGCTCGATCTGGCTATAGTCCGCGCAGAGCAGCGTGTGGCCCTTGGAGGCGACGAACGCTTCGCGGATGCGGAAGCCATGCTCGCCCTTGATTGGAATGTTCTGGAGATTCGGCTCGGTGGACGACAGCCGCCCGGT
>DASQGO010000134.1:0-3874 GCA_035632555.1 Nitrospiraceae bacterium
TGGGCCCACCGCCTAGAATGACCACTTTCTTCCGTTCAGTCGGCCGTGCTTCGCAGGTCCGTTCGTAGGTCGAATAGAGATAGGGCGTCTGGGCTTCAAATTCTGCGGCGCAGGTATCCACGCGTTTGTAGGTGACTCCGCCGGTGGTGCCGACCGGTGCGCCGGTGATTCGTTGCTCCCGAACGGCTTCCGGGGTTTTCCAGGTCAACTGTGCAATGCGGCGGTCGGCAAAGCCGAGCCGCTTGGCTTGCCAGAGATGTTCGGGATTGAGCGACCGGGCGGCAGCAAGCAGCTGCAGTTCAAAGTCCACCAGCTCGCGGATCTGGTCCAGGAACCACGGATCGATATGTGTCAGCGAGTGCAGTTCGTCAATAGAGATGCCAAGGCGCATGGCGTCGGCCAGATGCCAGAGCCGGTCCGGGTGCGGCGTCTGCAAAGCGGTGCGGACCTGCGCAGCGAGTTCATCCAGGCTGGCTCCGGATGGAAGGCCATGATCGAGACCTCGCAGGGAAACCAGCCCGTAGCGGTCGACTTCGAGCGAACGCAGCGCTTTCTGCAAGGCCTCCTTGAAGGTCCGTCCCATGGACATGGCCTCGCCGACGGACTTCATCTGGGTCGTCAGAGTCGGGTCGGCCCCGGGGAATTTTTCAAAGGCAAAGCGCGGGATCTTGAAGACCACATAATCGATGGTCGGCTCGAAGCACGCTTTCGTCACACGGGTGATGTCGTTGGTGATTTCATCAAGCGTATATCCGACGGCCAGCTTGGCGGCGATCTTCGCGATGGGGAAGCCGGTGGCTTTCGAGGCCAAGGCCGAGCTACGCGACACCCGCGGATTCATCTCGATGACGACCATCTCGCCTGTTTTGGGATGCAGCCCGAACTGAATATTGGAACCGCCGGTATCCACTCCGATTTCGCGAATGATGCGGACGGCAGCATCCCGCATCACCTGGTATTCCTTGTCGGTCAATGTCATAGCCGGGGCGACGGTGATGCTGTCACCGGTATGGATGCCCATCGCATCAAAATTCTCGATGGGACAGACGATCACAACGTTGTCTTTGAGATCCCGCATGACCTCCAATTCGTATTCCTTCCAGCCGATGACGGACTGCTCGACAAGAATCTCCCCGACCGGGCTCATGGCCAGGCCCCAGTCCACGTGGCGTTCGAACTCTTCGCGGTTATAGGCGATGTTCCCTCCGGTGCCGCCCATGGTGAACGATGGACGGACGATGGCCGGAAACCCGACCCGCTCCGCCACCCGCATGGCTTCTTCGCGCGTCTTGGCGACGCCGCTGTCGGGCACGCGCAGACCGATCCTCTGCATGGCCTGCTTGAAGGTTTCGCGATCCTCCGCTTTGTGGATGGCTTCGATGGAGGCCCCGATCATCTGCACATTGTATTTTGCCAGTGTGCCGCGTTTGGCCAGGCCGATGGCCGTGTTGAGGGCCGTCTGCCCACCCATGGTCGGCAGCAGTGCGTCCGGGCGTTCCCGCTCGATCACCTGCTCGACGACGTCCACCGTGATGGGTTCGATATAGGTCCGGTCTGCCAATTCCGGGTCCGTCATAATGGTCGCCGGATTGCTGTTGATGAGAATGACCCGATAGCCTTCTTCCCTGAGGGCTTTGCAGGCTTGTGTGCCCGAATAATCGAATTCGCAGGCCTGGCCGATCACGATCGGGCCGGACCCGATGAGCAGGATGCTGGTGATGTCGTTACGCTTGGGCATATGTGTTTTTCTCGTTATCCCGGTCTCGGCATGGGGCCGATCGGAGGATGGTACGGCGGATCCGGCGCGTGCGGTGCAGCGGGCGTGCCCGGGGATTGCCCCGGCTGATAGAACGGCAGGGCGCCGGGCACCCAGGCTTCGATCTGATTGATTCGGGTGACATCCGACGGGTGCGTCGAGAGAAATTCAGGAATCGAGGTGGCGGATCGGAAGCAGAGCGTGCCGATCATTTTGCGGGGGCATCCGCTCATGCGCTCCCAGAACGGCACGGCTTCCCGCGGGTCGTAGCCCGCTTTTGCCATCAATTGCAAGCCGATATAGTCCGCCTCTGATTCCTGCTTGCGGTTGAATGGCAGCGACACGCCGACCCCATAGGCGCTCTGCAGACCTTGCATGACGCCGGGATTGATGGCCCCGGTCGCAGCGGCAGCCAGAGTGCCGAGTTGGGCAATCTGCTCGAGAATGCCGCGGCTGATCCGCTCCGCTCCGTGCCGCTGCAAAGCGTGCGCCACCTCATGCCCCATGACAGTCGCCAGGCCTGATTCATTTTTTGTGATCGGCAGAATTCCGGTGAAGACGGCGACCTTGCCCCCTGGCAGGCAAAAAGCGTTGATCGTGTGGGGATCCTCAATGACTGCGAACTCCCATTGATAGTCTGGTTTGTTCGCCGCCTCGGCGATCCGCTGCCCGACGCGATGCACCAGATCATTGACTTCCGGGTCCAGCGAAAGTGGGGCCGACCGGAGAATGTCCCGGAAGGCGCGCACGCCCATATCAATCTCTTTTTCCGGAGACAGAAAGATGAACTGATCGCGGGCGGTGCCCGGCGCCTTGTAGCAGCCGGCCAGTGATTCGAGCGCGCCTGCGGCGGCGCCCAGACGGAACGCCGCCCAGAGGCCAAGCATGCCACGCGCTCCGCAGTACAACGCCGCTCGGCGCCCGACCGGCGTACGCAGGACTTGACTCCAAGCTGCTTCCCGCCTGCTTCCTGTCACATGCTGTCTTTCTTGTGTCACGGTATCCAGAGATACATGAATTGCGGCGTCCCGCTTCGAACGAGCGCCATAAGATCAAAGTTGGCCAACAGGCTTCCGTTTCCTTGCTGGCCTAGGAAACGCGAGTAGATGTTGTGTCGGTACTCGCCGGGCTCCTGGTAGACCACAATGCGGGCCTCGGTCAGTCCAGCTTCCTTCTTGGCCAGCTCAATGGCATCGTCCAGATATCCGATGCTGTCGACCAGCCCGATGGCTTTGGCCTGCTCGCCCGAGTAAATACGTCCATCGGCGAGCTTGCGGATTTCGTCGGTGGTCAAGTGACGCCGGCCTTCTTTGATAACAGCCAGGAACTGTTCATAAAACCCGTTGATGACATTTTGGAAAATGGTGCGCTCCTCGTCGGTCATGGCCCGAAACGGAGAGCCCATGTCTTTTCTCGGGCCTGAGGTGATAGCGCTCGCGTGCACGCCGATCTTTTCCAGGAGGCCGTGCGCGTTCATCGTCAACATGATGACGCCGAGGCTTCCCGTAATGGACGACGGATGAGCCACGATTTTGTCGGTTCCCATCGCCACGTAGTAGCCGCCCGATGCCCCCACATCCATGATCGAAGCGATAATCGGTATTTTTTTCTTTTGCTTGAAGATCCTCAACTCATGATAGAGCATGTCGGAGGCCGTCACGGTCCCGCCGGGAGTGTTGATTCTCAGAACGAGCGACTGCACGCTCGGATCGGCTGCCGCCTTGGTGAGCGCTTCTTTCAGGCGTGCGACCTGGCTGGGCATGGGATAAAATCCCTGTTCCCCGACCGAGCTGATCACGCCGACAAGATCCAGCATCAGTACCTTTGCGGAGCCGGATCCGCTGACTTGCGTTTCGGCCAGCGGGCCCGGACCGGGAGGCAGATTGATCGTAAAGCAGCCAGTCAGCATCATTGCCGCACCCAACCCTGCCATGCCGCGAAGCATCCGCTTATACATGTGTCTTCTCCATCATGTGGATAAACTGGCCAAAAAGATACGCCGAGTCGTGAGGGCCCGGAGACGCCTCGGGATGGTACTGGACTGACAGGACCGATTGATCGAGGCAGATCATGCCCTCCACCGAGTCATCGTTGAGGCTTAGATGGCTGACTGACACG
>DASQGO010000135.1:0-3552 GCA_035632555.1 Nitrospiraceae bacterium
AACGTGGTCGTACTGATGCCGCCGCTGACCGCCACGTTGCGCGAGCTGGCCCGCATGGTGGCCGTCATCCGCGATTCCATTTGCCTGGCGACCAAGTCATGATTCACGTTTCCGCGCGGATCAAGTTTGCGTTTTTCTGTCAGAGAAATCCGTAGTGGGGTATACTTTGGGGCCAGTATCCAAGCCTGAGGCACACTATGCCGCGTGATCTTCCCCTCGGCAACGGTTCGCTGCTCGTCACCTTCGATCAAACCTATCAGCTGCGCGATCTTTATTGGCCGCACGTCGGACTCGAGAATCATACGAAAGGGCTGGTCAATCGGTTCGGCGTCTGGGTCAACGGCCAGTTCCGGTGGATCGACGATGCCGGCTGGTCCCGCCGGCTGAAATATGCCGGCGAAACGATGATGTCCGAAGTCGAGCTGGTCCACAAGGACTTGCCGGTGAAGATCGTCTGTCATGACGCGGTTGATTTCCATGAGAATCTCTACGTGCGCCGCGTCAGCGTCACGAATACGGAGAAGCAGGATCTCGATGTGCGGTTGTTCTTCCATCTGGACCTGAACATTTCCTCGCATGAAGTCGGCGACACCGCCTACTACGAGCCGGAACGCCGTGGCGTCTATCATTACAAGGGCGCGCGCTGGTTTCTCGTCAATGCCGCGACACCGGGCAAGGAAGCGACGGATGCCAAGGACACCGTTGAAGGCTGGCACATCGGCGTGCATCAATGGGCATGCGGCCACAAAGGCGTGAACAATCTGCAGGGAACCTGGAAGGATGCCGAGGATGGGCATCTCTCCGGCAATCCCATTGCGCAGGGGTCGGTAGATTCGACGGTGGCCGCGCACCTGCGCGTGAAGTCCGGCGATACGCGCGCCGCCTACTATTGGATTGCCGTCGGAACCAACTTCGAAGAGGTGACCCGCATCAATCGTTCCGTCCGGCACCGCGGACCCTGGAGTTTTCTGGACCGGACGGCGGCCTACTGGAAACTCTGGCTGGCGTCCCACCGCCCGGACTTTGCCGATCTGCCGGTCGACGTTGTCCGGCTCCATCAACTGAGCCTGCTGGTGATCAGGACGCAGGTGGACAACGGCGGGGCGATCATCGCGGCGAACGATTCCGACATCGCCTCCGCCGTCCGAGACACGTACTCCTACATGTGGCCGCGCGACGGCGCCTTGGTGGCGCACGCGCTCGACCGGTCGGGGTATTTATGGAGCCCCAGGGTGTTTTACCGGTTTTGTCGTGATGTGTTGAGCAAGGAAGGCTACCTGCTCCACAAGTACAATCCGGACGGCACGCTGGCCTCGAGCTGGCATCCGTGGGTGCGCGAAGGGCAAAAAGATCTGCCGATCCAGGAAGACGAAACGGCGCTGGTGCTCTGGGCGTTGTGGCACCACTTTGAAGAGTGGAAAGACGTCGAGTACGTCAAGCCGCTGTACCGGTCCTTGATCATCCGGGCCGCCGATTTTCTCGTCACCTATCGCCACACGGACACCGGTCTGCCGAAAACGTCCTATGACTTGTGGGAAGAGCGGCGCGGCGTGCTGGCGTTCACCGTGTCGGCGGTCTGGGCCGGTGTGACGGCGGCGGCGAATTTTGCGAAGGCGTTCGGTGAGACGGATGCCGCGGAACGGTATTTCAAGGTCGCTGACCAAATGAAAGCCGGCGCAGAATCCGTTCTCTACCGTCCTGATCTGAAACGGTTCGTGCGCATGGCGAATCGCAAAGAGGACAAGAGCTGGGAGTATGATCGGACGATCGATTCTTCCATGTACGGGCTGTGGTATTTCGGCATGTTTGCACCGGACGATCCCCGGATCGTGCGGACGATGGAAGCGATTCGTGACAAGCTCGCGATCAAGACGGCGGTGGGCGGCATCGCACGATACGAGAATGACTATTATCACCAGCAGAGCCAGGATATCGCCAACGTGCCGGGCAATCCCTGGTTTATCTGCACCCTGTGGGTGGCGGAGTGGATCATTGCCACCGCGAAGACGCGTGCGGATCTGAAGCCGGCTGTCTCACTGCTCGAGTGGTGCGTGCAGCACGGGTTGCCGTCCGGCGTGCTGGCCGAGCAGGTCCACCCCTACACTCACGCCCCCCTTTCGGTCTCTCCCCTCACCTGGAGCCACGCGACCTTCGTGATGGCGGTCCGGGAATATCTCGAGAAATGGAAAAACCTGCCGGCGTAGTCTGAATCGGTTTCAGGGGAAGCGACTATAGAGCAGGTGCTCCAAAAGGCGGCGAAGCCGTTCTTCTTCCTTCGGCTGCAGGCTGAGAAATTCAATTCCCAGCAGTCCGTTTGAGGAGGAACGAATAACGGCTACATCGGCTTCAATGGGGGCATCCTGCTCGGCATGGCGAATTTGGATCCGGAGCAGGCCTCCTTTGAGCGGAGGCTGTTGCGAAGTCAGGCTGCACCCGCGGATTGAGAGCGTCGTCACCGTTCCTTCACCGGAAACCGTTTGATCGAGATAGGCGGAACGAAAGGATGCGGGGAAGTTGACGCGCAATCGCTCGAACTCGCGGTGGGGCGTGCGGGGCGCAAGCTTCGGGGTGGCCAGGAAACGGTGCGCGCAAACCTGGCATCGGTATGGATAAATAAAAATCAAGCTACAAAGGAATTCGAGAAACCCTTTGCGGTGAGATCGCCGGGCGAATCTCCGCTCACAGTTCGGACAGGTCAGGTCATCGCCGTGCACAGGCGTTCGCCCGCCCCTCGGCACAGCAAAGCGGGCCGGGCTCTTATCGCTGATGAGCCGGGGCGCAATGCGCCGTATCTTGCCGCTCATGCTCGCTCCAGTTCACGGAGTAGGGCCGAACGTGTCGGATTCGCTTTTTCGCGAAACCGCCAGCGGTGTAAGTATCCGTCACAGTACATGGTCTAGACAAGAGAATTACGGAAGCGATCATGCCAGCGTAATCGGCTCTCCGCGGGAGACTTGCAAGGTTTTTGCGGCGCTGCCTTCCTTGATGAATACTTCGACCTGGCCGCTGCTGTTGATGAGAGCATGGACGGCGAGCGGGTCGCCCTGGCTGTAGCTGCGCACGAGGCCGTTGATCGTCATCCCGCCGATTCTGATGGCTACTTCGGGGCGTCTGGCCCTGCCCTGCACGTCCTTGACATGAAACGACGTAAGGTTTGAGATCAGATTCCCAAAGCGGTCGACATACACAATGGTGCCGGCCATTGAACTGCCCTGCCATTTTGGCTCAGCCAGCGGCAGTTTCACATAATCCTGAATCAGCTTGCCGTAGGAGCCCGGCTGCTGTCCCTTCGTGAGCCAGGCAGCGGCCGGTGCGAAGAGGTCGCGGCCGTCGAAAGTCGTGCCTTCCGAGTCCAGGCGATATTGTTTGTTCTCGATCTGGCGGACTTCAATGCCGGTTTCCTCCTGATAGATATAGCTGAGCAGCCCGTTGTCGGGCGCCACGAAGAAATGGCGGGATGTCGCCACGAGGAGCGGCCGCCGCAGACTACCGACACCGGGATCAACGACCGCAACGTGCACCGTGCCGTCCGGGAAGTACTTGTAGGATGCT
>DASQGO010000136.1:0-10988 GCA_035632555.1 Nitrospiraceae bacterium
AGGAAAAGATCCAGGCGCTGAACCCCGACGTCGCCGTGGTGATGCACGAAGAACGTTTTGTAGCCAACAATGCTTTGAGGCTCGTCTCCGGCTACGACATCGTGATCGACGGCGTGGACAATTTTCCGGCCAAGTTCCTGATCAACGATGCCTGCGTCCTGGCCAACAAGCCGCTGGTGCACGGCGGCATTCTCCGTTTCGACGGCCGGGTGACGACGATCCTTCCGAAAAAGTCGGCCTGCTACAGGTGCGTATTCAAGCAACCGCCGCCGGCCGGATTGGTTGCCAGCTGCCAGGAGGCCGGCGTCATCGGCGCGCTGGCCGGCGTCATCGGAACGTTGCAGGCTACGGAAGCGCTGAAGATTGTCCTCGGCATCGGCCGGCTGCTGACCGACCGGCTGCTGGATTATGACGCCAAGAAAGCGTCGTTTCGTGAAATCAAGACGAAGCGCAACCCGCACTGCCCGGTGTGCGGCGCACATCCGACGATCACGAAGCTGATCGATTACGAGCAGGAAGCCTGCGAGCTCCGTCCATCCGGAGCCGCAGCCGTCCGTTAAGCAGCTATAGGTATTGCCATGGCCAAGATGAAATCGCTGGTCTGCCGGGAGTGCGGGAAGGAATACCCGACGAAGGCGATCCACGTCTGCGAGCTGTGCTTCGGCCCGCTGGAGGTCAAGTACAACTACGACGAAATCAAGAAGGGCATCTCGCGCAAGAAAATCGAGGACGGCCCGCGGAGCATGTGGCGATACATGGATCTGCTGCCCGTCGAAAGCCCGTCGATCAATTCCGTGATCGGGCCGCATGCCGGCCTCACGCCGATGGTGCGCGCCAAGAATCTCGGCGCCTATCTGGGTCTCGACGAGCTGTACATCAAGAACGACACGGTCAATCACCCGACGCTCTCGTTCAAGGATCGCGTCGTCTCGGTGGCGCTGACCCGCGCACGCGAGCTGGGTTTCGAAACCGTCGCCTGCGCCTCCACCGGCAACCTGGCCAACTCCGTGGCGGCCCACGCCGCCGCGTCCGGCATGAAATGCTACGTGTTCATCCCGGCCGACCTGGAGGCGGCGAAAGTCCTGGGTAATCTGATTTACAAGCCGAACGTCGTCGAGGTGGAAGGCAATTATGACGACGTCAACCGCCTGTGCAGCGAGATTGCCGGCGAGCACGGCTGGGGATTCGTGAACATCAATATCCGGCCCTACTATGCCGAAGGCTCCAAAACCCTGGCCTTCGAAACCGTCGAGCAGCTCGGCTGGCGCGCGCCGGACCAAGCGGTGATTCCCATGGCCTCAGGCTCGTTGCTGACCAAGATATGGAAGGGTCTCCACGAAATGAAAGCGCTGGGCCTGATCGACAAGGTCCAGACGAAGGTGAACGGCGCCCAGGCGGAAGGCTGCTCGCCGATCTCGACTGCGTTCAAAGAGGGCCGCGACTTCTTCAAGCCGGTCAAGCCCAAGACCATCGCGAAGTCGCTGGCGATCGGCAATCCTGCGGACGGCTACTACGCGCTGAAGGCCACCGCTGAAAGCAGGGGCGCGATGGACATGGTGTCCGACGAGGAAGTGGTGGATGGGATCAAGTTGCTGGCGCAGACCGAAGGCATTTTTGCCGAGACTGCGGGCGGCGTGACCGTCGGCGTACTGAAAAAGCTGGCCAAGCAGGGCGTGATCAAGAAAACCGACGTCACGGTGGCCTATATCACCGGCAACGGGCTCAAGACGCAGGAGGCGGTGATTGACGCGGTCGGCCGGCCGTACCGCATCCAACCGAGCCTGGTCAGTTTCGAGAAGACTTTCAAAATCGGCAAGAACGGCGGAGGCGACGCGTGATTAAAGTTCGAATCCCCACTCCCCTGCGGCCCCTGACCAAAGGCCAGGGGGAAGTGGAAGCCAGGGCGGCGAGCATCTCCGAGATGATTGAGAATTTGAACTCCTCCCATCCCGGGCTGAAAGACCGGCTGTGTGACGACAAGGGCGAGTTGCGCCGCTTCGTGAATATCTACGTCAACGAGGAAGACATCCGGTTTCTTAAAGGCAAGGACACGTCGCTCAAGGATGGTGACGAAGTTTCAATCGTGCCGGCCATTGCGGGGGGCAACTGATGGCACACATGCGCTTTCATATCCGATTCCCCGAGCAAAAGATCAAGGAGCCGATCATCTACCAGATCGGCCATGAATATAAGGTCGTGACCAACATCCGGCGCGCCGACGTGCGCGAAACCACCGGCTGGATGGACGTGGAGTTGAGCGGCGAAACCGCCGAGATCGAGCGGGCCATCCAGGGCATGAAAAAGAAAGGGGTCACCGTCGATCCCATTGAATTGAACGTGGTGGAATGATGGAATTCACCGAAGCCCAACTGGAACGGTACAGCCGCCACATCATCCTGAACGACGTCGGCGGCAAGGGGCAGAAGAAGCTGTCCCAGGCCAAGGTGCTGGTTATCGGCGCCGGCGGGCTCGGATCGCCTGCCGCGCTCTATCTGGCCGCGGCGGGAATCGGCACGCTCGGACTGGTTGACGGCGACGTGGTGGACCTCTCCAATCTCCAGCGGCAGATTCTGCACACGACAGCCCGCGTGGGCGTCCCCAAGGTCGAATCGGGCCGTCAAACGCTCGCGGCGTTGAACCCGGACATTACAATCAAGACCTATCAGTACCATGTGAGCGCCGACAACATCATGGGCCTGATCGCGGATTATGACATGGTGCTGGACGGATCGGACAATTTCTCGACACGGTTCATGATCAACGACGCCTGTTTCTTCGCCAAAAAGACGCTGATTTCAGGGAGCATCTTCAGGTTTGAAGACCAGCTGACGACCATCAAGCCGCATGAGGGATTCCCCTGCTACCGGTGCCTCTATCCCGAGCCGCCTCCGGCCGGGCTCGTGCCCAACTGCCAGGAAGCCGGCGTGCTGGGCGTGCTGGCCGGCACCATCGGCGTGCTGCAAGCAGCGGAGGCCATCAAGGAGATTCTTAGGGTCGGCGACACGCTGGCGGACAAGCTCCTGATCTACGACGCGCTGGAGATGAAGTTCCGGAAGGTTTCCCGGCCCAAAGATCCCGCATGCCGGCTCTGCGGCCCGCATCCGGCAATCACCGATCTCAGCGGCGACTACGCCGTTTCCTGCGCAATCTAACTGACGTGTCCGCCCTGAAGATTCCCCGGCAGATTCTGGACGAGATGATCGCCCATGCGCGCGAATCGGATCCGTACGAATGCTGCGGGCTTCTGGCCGGCGCCAACGGGACGGCGTCACGCCATTACCGCATCAAGAACATCGTGTCCCTTGAGGGCTCCGAGAAGCTTCCGTCCTTCGATGGCGCGCGCGTCACCCGCCTCCAGCAGCTTCCTCTTCAGAAAAGGGCCGAGATCGCGTTTGTGATGGATGCGCAGGACTTTTCCCTCGCCAAAAAAGACATGCGCATCCGCAACCTGGACCTGCACGCTGTCTACCACTCGCACCCCCACAGCCCTGCCGAGCCGTCCGAGACCGACATCACCATCGCCCATGAATACGAGGACATCTGGAACAAAATCAACCTTGCAGTTCCTGCTTACTTCATCCTTTCCCTTCAGGATAAAGCCAGGCCGGACGTTCGCGCATACTGGATCAAGAGCCGTCAGGTCACCCGGGCCGAATTCCAGATCGAATAAACTCGCCCAGTCAAAATGTGCTGGCACATACCCGTGCCCGATGCCATAATAGGCGCAATTTTTCTCTATGGAGGGCCTCGGCCATGCGCGGACGTCTCTCGCTCATTTCTTCTTTTATCGTCCTGGCAGCATTGATCGGACTGGGATGGACCGGGTCGGCTTTTGCCGAAGAAAAAAGTTATTACAGCCCGATCATCTTCGTGGACAAGGAAAAAGGCTTCATTGTGATCTCAAACAGCGGCGCCGTGTTCGGGGTCGAGGTGCCGCCGGAGGCCAAGCCGCATCTGGACAAACTGCCCCCATCGGGTTTGATCGATATCGTCGTCGAGATACGGCCGGACAATGCGCCACTCGTGAAACGGTGGAAGATCGCGGCTGGCGAGTCGTCGTGCAAGATCTTCGACGGAAAAACCTGCAAGTAAGAAAACGGCGGACTGTTACTCCGAACTGCCCAGCATGTCGTCGATGAGAGGGCGGTTGATGTCGGTGCATCCCGGGCAGATCGTATCGAACAACGCTTCGTGGTCGGCCACATAGTTCTTTTCGTTCACCAGCTTGTCGTGGATGACCTGATCGTGGCAGGAATTACAGAGCATCATCAGGCCCCGCATCACCGACACCATCTTCCGTCCTGAACTCCCCTGCGTCGTGCTCACGGATTAGACCGATCCCTTCACTTGGGCGATCCAGAAATCTTCCGTCTCCAGCTCGACCCCGCAGCGCGGACATTCGTACGGCTGATCCGGAGGCGGAACCGGCATCTCCGCTTCCTGCATCCGTCCCAGACAGACATGATAGAAACGCCCACGGGCATCTTCCGTGTCCAACGGATCGCTTTGAAAGACCAGAACCATCCCTACATGCTCCAGCCGATGGCTTCAGTATAACCGTGTTCCATCCCACCGACAATCTTTCAGCTTTGAAATTGAGCCTCGTAAAGGCCGGTGTAGAGCCCGCCCCGGATCAGCAATTCCTGATGCGAGCCCTGCTCGACGATCCGGCCGCGGTCCATCACGACGATCCGGTCCACATTGTGCAGCGTGGATAGGCGATGCGCAATGATAAAGGTGGTGCGGCCACGCGTCAGATTGTCGAGCGCCTCGCGGATCTTGACCTCGGTCTCGGTATCGATGTTCGACGTGGCTTCGTCGAAAATGACCATCGGAGGATTCTTCAGCAGCACGCGCGCGATGGACACGCGCTGCTTCTGCCCGACTGAAAGCTTCACACCCCGCTCGCCGATCCAGGTCTCATAGCCGTCCGGCAATTCGCTGATAAACTCGTGGGCTCGTGCGGCGCGCGCCGCGCTCTCCAGCCTGGCATGATCGGCATCGAGATCGCCGTAGGCGATGTTCTCTTTGACGGTGCCGTTGAACAGGAACGGCTCTTGCTGCACGAAACCGATCTGGCTGCGCAGAAACGCCAGGGGCAGATCGCGAAGATCGCACCGGTCGAGAACAATCGCCCCGCTCTGCACGTCATACAAACGCATCAGCAGCTTAAGCAACGTGCTCTTGCCGGCCCCGCTCGGACCGACCAGCGCGATGCGCTCGCCGGGATTCACCTCCAGCGTCAGGCCTTGCAGAACCGGCACGTCGGGTCTGTACGCGAAGGAGACCTCCTCAAACCGTACCGCGCCGTCCAACCGCCCGGCCGGTGCAGCGGCACCGAACCGATCCTGTACCTCCGAGCGGGCATCGAGGATCTCAAACACCCGCTCGCTTCCGGCCAGCGCATGCTGCAGCATATGATTCACCGAATGGATTTGATTCACCGGGACGTAGAACAGCGCCAGATACGAGAGAAACATCACCAGTTCGCCGATCGTCAGCACCCCTCGTGCCACTTCGCCGGCTCCATACCACAGAATCAACACCGTCCCGATACTGCCGACGAGCATCATGCCGGGCGAGTAGAGCGACCACAAACGCATGGCGTCGAGATTGCTGTCGCTATAACAACGGCTTTTGGAATCGAACCGTGCCTGTTCGTAGGCCTGCCGGTTGAACCCCATCGTTTCCCGGATCCCGGAGAGAGCGTCGTGCAAATAGGCGTTGAGTTCGGCTGCGTGCCGCCGGATGTCATGGTAGTAGCGGTGCACCCGCCTGGTGAACGCCGACGCCGACAGAACCAGCACCGGGATGGGAATCAGCGACAGCACCGCCAGCTTCCAGTTCAGGACAAACAGCATGACCGTGATGCCGGCCAGCGTCAGGGAGGCCGTCAACATGCCTTCCAAACCATCCACGAAGATGCGTTCCATGTGCTCGGTGTCGTTCGTGACGCGCGACATGATCTCACCGGAGGAGCGGTTTTCAAAATAACTGATCGACAGGCGCTGCAGGGCCGCAAACACTTGGTTGCGGAGATCGCACACGACGCGCTGTTCGAGCGTGTTGTTGAGACGGATGCGCAGGGACGTGAAACCGTTTTTCAACGCGTAGGCGACGACCAAACCGGCCACGGCCCACCCCAACAACTCGGGCCGGTGGGCCTGGATGACGTCATCGATGACGATCTTGATCAGCCATGGCGGCACCAGATCCAGAGCCGTCGCCGCAATGGCGCTTGCTAACGTTGCGCCGGCAAGCAGACGGTAGGGCCGGAGGTATTGAAGGACGCGGAGAAGAGCTTTCACAAGTGCGTGCGATGTGGCCGGCTAGATGACCGCCGCATGTTCTTCTTTCCAAAATCGCTCGAACTCATCCAGTTGCGTCAAGGTGGACATATCGGTCATGCGGTCCAAAAACACCTTGCCGATCAGATGATCCATCTCATGCTGAATGCAGACCGCGTAGAGGCCGGTGGCTTCGACGTCCAGTGGCTTCCCATGGCGGTCCAGGCCCCGCACGCGCACCATGGATGGCCGGGTCACCCTGCCTCGAAGCCCATCCACGCTCAGACAGCCTTCCCAGTTGTCCACCTGATGCGGACCGTAGAAAACGATCTCGGGATTGACCAAGACGGTCTTCGGAAACCCTCCCTCGCCCGGGCATTCCATGACAATGACCTGTTGCGACCGGGACACCTGCGGCGCGGCCAGCCCGATCCCGTGGGTTTCAACCATCGTGTAAAACATATCATCAATGAACTGCTGGAACGACGGGGTGGCGATGTCGTCCGGATCAACCGGCGCCGCGACCTGCCGCAGCATCGGATTGCCGAGCTTTGCGATGGGGAGAAGCGTCATGATGGTCGTTTTATAACACAGCCCTCTCCGGGCTCGCAATGTCGGCTCGAGCAGGAGTTTTGAACGCTGCGCAGGTGCCGGCTCCCAACACCCGGCGCCTTCTTAGTCCTTGGAAAGCGGCTTCCTTGGTTGGCGCGGCTCTGGCAATTGAAACGTTTCCCGATTCGCCGCCCACCAGTCGATCCACTCCTTGGCCCACTCCTCCCGGTCTTGCTTGGTCGAGATATCCCAATCGTGCATCTCGCTCTCGTGGCGGGTCAGGATCCAGAGGGATTGGATGGCCGTGATTGCCACAAACCGCTCCTCGTCCGCCATCAAACCGATCAACGCCGGCACGACGGCCTTCTGGCGCACATACCGCGCCTCGAACGCCGCCACTTTTCGGATCGCCGACTCCTGGTCCTTCGCCATGACCTCGATGGCGGGCGGTGTCAGCGCCGAATCCAGCCGGACGGCCACCCGCAGGGCATGTTCGCGGATGCGTGGCATATCCTTCGGTTCCTTCGCAACCTGGATCAACGCCGGCACGGCGCTCGGATCCTTGATCAGCAACAACGTCTCAATGGCATTGTAGCGGATGCGCGTGCCCGGCATCGTCAATGCCTTGATCACCACCGGCACTGCCGGCCGGCCCAAATGCACGAACTCTCCGATCGCCCAGAATTCCTGCTTGCCTTCCAGCAACGGCAACAGCGCCTCCGCCCGCTTGAGCTCCTCCGGCCCGAGCGGCTTGTTCAACGGCGGGATGGAGGTATCCGGTGCCTCCTGCCGGGGAGGCGGCATCTCGAACCCATAGGGAACCTGCCCGCCGTCGGAAGTTTGGACCTGCAGGACAGCGACCCTATCACGGGCGTCAACCGGCGGCGCGGCAAGGCTGGCAGACAGACCGCCCGCCAGACACCAGGCGACGACCATCAAAGGCGACAGGCTCTTTGTACGCATCTACGTCTCCTGGTGCATTCGTTTCTGCGCATCGGCGCGATGGATAAGCTGATAGAGGACCGGCAACACGAGCAGAATCAGCACGGCGGATGTGAGCATGCCACCGACGACGACACGGGCCAACGGCTGCTGGGACTGTGAGCCGATCCCCGTCGCCACCGCGGCAGGCAGCAATCCGATGGCGGCGGCCAGCGTCGTCATCAGGACCGGACGCATCCGCGCTTCGGCGCTCGCCAGAATCGCCTGTTTCAGATCGTGCCCCTCCTCGACCGAATCTTGAATCCGTACGATCAGGATCAACCCGCCCTGGATGGCCACGCCGAACAGCGAGATAAAGCCGACCGCGGCCGAAATACTGAAATCCGTGTGCGTCAGCAGCAGAGAGAACACGCCGCCGATCAACGCGAAGGGCACAGCGGCCAATACCAGCACCGCATCGCGGAACGACTTCACCGCGATATAGACCAGGAACAGCACAATCAGCAGGCTGAGCGGTACGATCTGCGCCAGACGCTCCTTCTCGTCCTGCAATTGATCAAATTCCCCATGCCATTCCATGCGATACCGCTCCGGCAATTGCACGCTTTTCGCAAGACGCGCCTGCGCCTCAAGAACGGTGCTCTCGAGGTCCCGTCCGCGCACGCTGAATTTGATTGGAATATACCGCTCGTTATTTTCGCGGTAGATAATGAACGCGCCGGTCTGCGTCGAAATATTCGCCAGCTGCTTGAGCGGAATCCGGGCGCCGTCCGGCGTGTTGACCTGGATATTGCCGATCGTTTCCTCATCATGCCGATACTCCGGAAGAAATCGCACGACCAGATCAAACCGCCGCTCCCCCTCGAAGACCTGCGTGACCGCCTGTCCCCCGATCGCCGCCTGGACGACCGCGTTGACGTTTCCAACCAGCAGGCCGTACCGCGCGCATTCGTTGCGATCCACCCGGATCAACAGATTGGGTTGGCCCATGAGACGGAACACGCCCAGATCCTTCACGCCGCGGACCTGCTTCATCACCGCTTCGATCTCGACCGCTTTCTGTTCCAATACTTTCAGATCGGGCCCGAAAAGTTTGATAGAGTTCTCGCCTTTGACGCCCGACATCGCCTCCTGCACGTTGTCCTGGATGACCTGCGAGAAGTTGAACGTCACGCCTGGAATCGTGGCCAAACGCCCTTCAATTTCTCCGATGAGCTGGTCTTTGGTTTCGATGTTCGGCCGCCATTCCTTCTTGGCTTTTAGATTCACCAGAAATTCCGCATTGAAGAAGCTGGTGGGATCGGTGCCGTCGTCCGGACGGCCGAGCTGGGATACGACGTGCGTCACCTCCGGATATTGCCGGAAAATACCTCGAATCTCCGTCGCCATCCGATCCGCCTGTTCGAACGAAATGTCCACCGGCATCGTGGCACGGACCCACAGATTGCCTTCCTCCAGGGCCGGCATGAACTCGCCGCCCAAAAATGGGATTACCACCAGCATCAAGACGAACACTCCTGCCGCGACACCGACCACGAGTTTTTCGTGTGTCAGCGCCCAGGTGAGCGACGCCAGATACATCCGCCGGACACCGCGCACGACCGGCGTGTCCTGCTCCTGAATATGGCCGGTCAGCAACAGGGAGGCCAGGGCCGGCGCAAGCGTAAACGCCATGAGCAACGCCCCCGTGAGCGCAAAGCCGTAGGTCAACGACATCGGGGCAAATATCTTCCCCGGCACACCGGTCATCGTAAAGAGCGGGATGAACGCCACGACGATGATCGTGGTGGCAAAAAAGATCGGCCGCCCCACTTCGCGCGCCGCCCGCATGATATGCATCGGCACCGTCAGCCCAGGCCCCTTCCGGTTGGCCAGGTGATAAAAAATGCTCTCCACCATAATCAGCGTGGAGTCCACGATGATGCCGAAATCGATCGCGCCGAGCGAAATCAGGTTCGCGGACTCGCCGACCAGGACCATCATGCTGAAGGTAAACAGCAAGGCCATCGGCACTGTCAGCGCGACGATGACGGCCGCACGGAAATGGCCGAGAAAGACGTACAGAATGAAAAAGACCAGCACGATGCCGCTGATCAGAATGTCCAGCACCGTCTCGATGGTGGTGTGGATGAGGACCGTCCGGTCATAGAAGGTTTTGACGTGTACGCCTTCCGGCAGCTTCCAGCCGTTCAGTTCCTCGATCTTCTTTCGCACTCGATCCAGCACTGGCAGCGCCTTGTATCCTCGCTGGAGCAGCACGACGCCTTCGACGACATCGTCCTGATCATCGATGCCGACCTTGCCGAGCCGGATGCGGTGGCCGACGGACACTTTTCCAAGATTGCGGATAAACACCGGCGTGCCGTTCTTCTCGGCCACCATGATATTTTCGATATCGCGCAGGTTCTCGATCAGTCCGAGTCCGCGGATGTTGTGGCTCTGCGCCCCGATCGTGAGATAGTTGCCGCCGACATTGGCATTACTGTTGGTCAGCGCGTCCTGGACCTGCTGCAGCGACACGCCGTAGCTGATCAAGGCGCCGGGGTCGACTTCCACATGGTATTCCTTCGTGGTGCCTCCGAATGCCGTCACGTCGACGACACCCGGCACACGCTTGAACTCGCGTTGCAGTTTCCAGTCCTGGAGCGTTTTCAAGTCGGTGAGAGACGTACCCGTATCTCCCGTCAGCTCATAGCGATAGATCTCCGCGATCGCCCACCAGGGAGAGAGCGCCGGCTGAACGTTGCCGGGCAGCGTGATCATGGCCAGCCTGTTCAGCACCTCCTGACGGTCAAAAAAGTATTTCGTGCCGAAATCGAAATAGAACTTGATGTCGCTGAGGCCGAAAATGGAGAGCGAACGGAGATCCGTAAGACCCGGCATGCCGGTGAGCATCACCTCAATGGGCGTTGTAATTTGCCGCTCGATTTCTTCCGCAGACCATCCGGGGTATTGGGTGATGACCTCGACCATCGGCGGGGACGGATCGGGATAGGCGATGACGTCGAGAATTTGGAAGGCATATAGCCCGCCGAACAGGAGCATCAGCCCCAGCACACACACGAAGAACCGCTGTTCGAGTGCAAACTCAACAATCCGTGGAATCATGCGAGGTAAGAACCGACTGACTCGTCAGAAGACGGCGCCACGATCATGCAGGCGCCTTGGTTTCCTGCCCTTTGATGAGGACCGCACCTTTTGTGACGA
>DASQGO010000137.1:0-10131 GCA_035632555.1 Nitrospiraceae bacterium
AAAGAGATTCTGAAAGAAATGGTCGAGGGACTCCGGAATGTTTTTACGCCGGAATTGCGCCAGCGGGCGCAGGAAATCCACATGACCCCGCATCAGGTGCTGACCCTGGCCTCTGTCATCGAGAAGGAAACCGGCTCGGCACAGGAACGGGAGTTGATCTCAGCCGTGTTTCATAACCGGCTTCGGCGCGGCATTCCGCTGCAAAGTGATCCGACGGTCATTTACGGGCTGGACTACTTCGACGGAAATATCAGAAAGAAAGACCTCGACTCCAAGAGTCCCTACAACACCTATCGTGTCCGTGGCCTGCCGCCAGGCCCGATTGCCAACCCGGGTCTGGGGTCCATCATGGCCGCCCTGTATCCCGCGCCCACCAAACACCTCTACTTTGTCTCCCGAAACGACGGCACGCATCAATTTTCAACAACGCTTGCAGAGCACAACCGAGCTGTGGATAAATACCAGCGGCACCGGGTGGCAAAGACAGCACGGCGATCATTATGATCAGACTGTCGGCGACAACCTTCCAGCGGCTTCTGGTTCTCTTCCGTGGGCGCATCTCGCCTGCCGACACGGTGGTTCCTCTCCAGGCGGCCAGTTCCGTCAACCTCGATCTGGATAAATTCACACGCGGTATCGATAACGTCCATGTGGACGTGCGGTTGAGCCCCACGTTCATGAATGCGGCGGCGCGTCTTGTCATCGGTCTTCTGGAATACCAACTCTGGCGCGGGCAGGGCGGTGCAAAGTCCCCTGATGCGGAGGAGTTTAAAAACGCCTATAGCCAGATGATTCAGGCGGCGATCCATCGTGCCAAGCAGCAGGGAACAGTGCCGCTGGTCGAGCTGGCGCAGATCGCTGCGGTGAAGTTTGTGCTCAATTATATGCAAGTCGCATTGGAGCAGGCCAAACAGCGGCTGCGCAAAGCGGCGGCCACGGCGTCGGATGCCGACCGGCAGGCCGTTGCCGACCAAACGGTCTGGTTTACACGGAACCGGGCCAAGCTGCACTACACGGTAAGCAGCCAAGTGCTGGAGCAGGTTCGCAAGGCCGAGGCCGGTCCGCTGGGCGATTTGCGCCATTCGCTGCAAGGCGACCGTTGGACGCTGCCCGAGCATGTGCTGATCAACCCGCTGTTGTTCGGCGAGAGTCCGATGGACGACGACCTGCTCATGAAACATTACGTGCTGTTGGGACAGGGACCGGACCAGTTGTACTCGTTCGCCCAGGTGGACCGGTTCCTGCTGTATTTGTTCTGGCGGCGAAAGCCGGTGACGGCGGCGGAGCAATCTCTCGCCCAGGCGACACAGAATCGCGATGCGCTGATTGCCGAGCAAAACCGGATCAAGAAGAAGCGCGGGTGGGCGCAGAGCGTGACCAAAACAGGGCAGTTCGATTCCCAGGTCGCGGCGCTGGAGGAGAAGATCAGGGAGGCCACGGCGGTGCTGGGGCAGGCGCAGATGGCCTATGCGCAGGAGAGCTACGCATGGGCGGATTTGCCGGTCAATGCGGACGTGCTGTTCGATATGGGGCAGTCGAAGCAGAAACTCTCGGCCGCCCAGAAGGCCAATGACCAGCAGGCCGTGACAGCCTGGAAAGGCCAGCACGGGTTCCAGGGCCGACTGTTGCGGGCCGTCGAACTGCAGGTCATTGACAGCGGTTTGATGCCCTCGATTGCGGCGGCCTACGAAGCGGCGGCCTCGTTCAAGAACCTGGTCGGTGTCATGACCGCCCAGCAGCTCCACCAGTTTCTCTCCACGCCGGCCAGCCGGAACGAGATCAAGCAGAAGATCAAGGAGAAATTCCCGTCTGCCGACTGCGCCGACACCTTCGAGCTGTTGGACGATGCCGCCAAACGCGTGGATCGCATAGGCCACAAAGAGCAACGCGCCTGCCTGGTGCGGTTCCTGCGGGACTTTTTGGTGTTGCGCCGGGACCTCCGCAGCTACCACCTTGCGCAGAAGGCCATGGCGCAGATTCAGCTGTTGGACGACCCGAATCATCTCAAGCTGTCGAAGGCCAACAATACCCTGAATGAATTTCTGGCGGCGAAGGAGGAAGGCGCGGCTTCCAGAACCGTGGTCGGGCATACGATTCTGAAGGCCGACGTGCGGGGATCGACCACCATCACATCGGCGCTGCGCAAGCAGGGACTGAACCCCGCATCGCATTTCAGCTTGAATTTTTTCACGCCGATCAACGCCCTGCTGGAGACCTATGCGGCGGGCAAGGTATTCATCGAGGGCGATGCGGTCATCCTGTCCATCATGGAATATGCGGAGGCGTCGGAGCAGCACATGAGCGTCGCGCGCGCCTGCGGCTTGGCCAAACGGCTGCTGGATGTTGTGCAACTGCAGAACGTGGCCTGCCGGAAAGCCGGCCTGCCGGAATTGGAGTTGGGGATCGGACTGGTCTACAGCGCGGAGCCGCCCGCCTATCTATTCGACGGCGAGACGCCGATCATGATTTCGTCCGCCATCGGCAAGGCCGACCGGACTTCCTCCTGTTCCTGGATGTTGCGCAAGCAGCGAAGCCAGCAGGGCGCGCGCGCGACGATGCAGCTTAACGTCGAGGTTTATGAAATTCCGGAGGGCGATCCCTTGCGCGGCGAGAAGGGTGAGGTTGAGCTGCGGTACAACGTCAACGGAATCGAACTCGATGCCGCCGGATTTTCAAAATTGAAACAAGAGATCGCGCTGCAAAGTTTTGAAATGCCGGTAGTCGGGAGTCCGGAGCCCGTTACCTTTTATGCCGGTCGCTTCCCCGATACGAAGGGCACGATGCACCGGCTGGTCGTGCGCGAAGGGCACATCAAATTTTTCAACCGGCAGTCCGACAACGGCGGGGCGGAGAACGGCCAGGTGTTCTATGAAGTCATTGCCAACGAGCAGTTGATCACCGCCGCCAGCGAGCGCCTTAAGATGGAAGCCACCGCGATGAACATGCCCGCCTTCGGACTCAAGCCTTCCCAAACTCCGCGCTCCTAGGCCAGCGTATGGCCAACCGGGTTATTCTTATTGTGTTGGATGGCGTGGGAGTCGGCGCGTTGCCCGATGCGGCTGCCTACGGCGATGGAGGGGCCCATACGCTCGCGCATGTGGCGGAAGCCGCCGGTGGGCTTCGCGTGCCGAATCTGGAAGCTTTGGGGCTTGGGCATCTGGGTGTGCTCGCCGGAGTCAGCCGCACAGCCCAGCCGGACGGCTGTTTCGGCAAGATGGCTGCGTTGTCCAAGGGGAAGGATTCGACGACGGGCCATTGGGAAATGACGGGTGTGGTGCTGGAAACCCCCTTTCCGACCTATCCCATGGGTTTCCCTCGGGAGGTCATCGAATCGTTTCAGCAGGCCGTTGGACGGAAAACTCTCGGGAACTACGCCGCCTCCGGAACCGCCATTATCCAGGAAATGGGCGTGCAGCACCTCCAGACCGGCTCACCGATCGTGTATACCAGTGCAGACAGCGTCTTCCAGATTGCCGCGCATGAACAGGTGATCCCCGCTGAGGAACTGTATGGCATGTGCCGCACGGCACGGAAGCTGCTGGTTCCGCCGCATCAGGTAGCAAGGGTCATAGCCCGGCCGTTTACCGGCGAGCCTGGCGCATTCACGCGCACAAGCGGACGGAGGGACTTTTCGATCGAGCCGCCTGCGCAGACGCTGCTTGATGTGCTCAAAACGGGCGGGTATCCCGTGATCGGGATCGGCAAGATCGGCGATCTGTTCAAGGGGCGTGGGATCACGCGAGCCGTGCCAACCACAAGCGACACGGTGACATTGGAAGAAACTGTGCGAGCCTTGCATTCCATTCCGCGCGGATTGATCGTTTCGAACCTGAACGAATTCGACATGCTCTATGGACATCGGAATGACGCGGCTGGATTTGCGCAGGCGCTGCAGGCCTTCGATGCGCGGCTTCCGGACATTCTCGGCAGAATGCAGGCAGACGATCTCCTGTGCATCACGGCCGACCATGGCAATGATCCAACCAGACCGGGAACCGATCATACGCGCGAGTATGTGCCGCTGCTGGTCTATGGTGCTCGTGTGGCAAAAGGCGTGAATCTCGGAGTGCGAAGAAGTTTTGCCGACTTGGGCCAGACGATTGCCGAAGCTTTGGGAAGCAAGCGCCTTGCGTGGGGCGAGAGTTTTCTGCATATCGTGTTGCAGAGTTGAGGGAAACAGCTCCGATGTCGTTTGAACGCACGTTGGCCGAACTGGGTCTGGTCCTGCCGCCCCCTCCCAAGCCGGTGGCGACCTATATTCCAGCGGTGCTGGCCGGCGAGCTGCTGTTTTTGAGCGGAGTCATTCCGTTCCGAGAGGGCACGCTGGTGTTTGAGGGCAAGCTCGGCCGGGATTTGACGGTGGAGCAGGGGTATGAAGCCGCCAGGATTGCGCTCCTCAATGCGTTGGCGATCGTGCGCCATGAGCTAGGCACCCTCGATCGCGTCAAAAAGATCGTGCGTATGACCGGCCATGTGGCGTCCGCCGAAGGCTTTGTTCAGCATCCGGCCGTCATCAACGGCGCATCCGATCTGCTGGTGAAAATATTCGGCGAGACGGGCCAGCACGCACGGGTAGCGCTTGGAGCGGCGGAACTGCCGCTCAATGCGCCGGTTGAGATTGAACTGATCGTGCGCGTCAAACCCTAAATTGACAGCGGAAAGAACTGCTTGTTATAGTCCGGTCACGAATTTCTTTGCTTCGCGACACGCCTGCGATGACTTCGTTGAGCTTCCTGTCGCGCCGAAGGTCCGCTTCCCAGGGCATGTGTGACCTAGATGGGTGAGGAGCAATGCGCAAGGTACTGGCTGCATTCGTAGGGATGACCTCCTGTCTGCTGGTCGGATGGGTGACGCCTGCGCCGGCCGAAAACGGACTGTCGCCCCACGCAGCGCCGCCCGGCGCGACGGTCGTCATCTCGGGGAAGGGGTTCGGCTCCTTCAAGTCCACCCAGGAAAATCGTGTCCTGTTCAACGGCTTGTCTGCGCTGGTGCAGCAGTGGGACTCCGAACTCATCGCCGTCAAGGTTCCGTTGCGTGCGACCAGCGGGCCGGTGGCCGTCACCATCGGGAAAAAGACGATCACCGTCGGCTCGTTTACCGCGCAGCAGCCGACCATCCGCTCGGTCTCGCCGGCGGAGGTCGAGCCCGGGGGCGTGCTGCAGGTCGCGGGAGAACATTTCGGCACCACGGCGGGCTCGCGAGATCCCAATACCATGTTCGGCGTCAACGATGTCCTTGTCGGAGGCGCCACGGCCAAAGTCCGCCGCTGGCGTGACGATAAGATCGAAGTGGAAGTGCCCGGTACCGCCGTCTCCGGCAGCGTGATCGTGCGGCTGGCCTCGTCCGATCCCTTGCCCGACGGGTCCTGCTGTGCGCAGGTGGAGTACAGTCTGAGCAACCCGGCCCCGCTCAAGGTCATTCCGGCGATCCGAGCCGATCCGGGCAGCGGTCCGGTCGGCACGAAAGTCGTGCTCTTCGGCCAGGGATTCGGCACAAAAGCTCCGGGCGACGAACTCCTGTTCAACGGCCATCCCGGCGTCATCGCCCAGTGGACGGACGTTCTGGTAGTCGCCCACGTGCCCCTGGATGCGACCAGCGGACCGCTGGTGCTCAAGAAAGGAGAGACGCAGAGGACGGTGGCGGTATTTTCCGTGACGACACCGAAGGCAACCGGCTTGTCAATGTCAAGCGGACCGATCGGAACGCTGCTGCGGATCACCGGTGCGAACTTCGGATTCTATTCTGAAAGCGGAGCCACGCCGTTTTCATTCGTGGACTTCAATAAAGGCGATAACACCGTCGAGATCGGCGGAGTGCCGGCGGTAATCTATCGCTGGCATGACGACAAAATCGACGTCTGGGTGCCGTTCAGCGCCAAAAGTGGGCCGGTGGTGGTGAAGCGGGGCGGCACCAAGCCCAAGGCCGACGGCTCCTGCTGTGCCGAACACGGATTGGTCACGACGGAAGCCGGCCGCTTTTCAGTGGTCACGCCCACGGTCGCGTCCTATGCGCCGACTTCCGCCGGCCTGGACGAAATTGTGACGATCAAAGGATCGGGGTTCGGCGCTTTCCTCAAAACTGCGGAGCAGACGCAGCCCGGCTTAAATGAGGCGGGACATGACTCCGTGCCGTACGAGTTCGGCGAGAACGTTGCCCGTACCGAGGTGCTGTTCAACAACATGGCCGGCGTGATCGTCGCGTGGTCGGATACGGAAATCCAAGTGCGGGTGCCACGACGGCATCTCTTCGGCGTCGGGAAAAAGAACGAATTTAATACGGACCTCTCCACGGGGCCGCTGATCGTCCGGCGCGGGTCATGGGATGTAAAGCCCGACGGCTCCTGTTGCACGACCAAGCAGTGGGTAACGGCCGAAGCGGGGACGTTCACCATTCTGGCGCGCGGCCTGCCGAACCAGAGCATGTTTACGGACACCAGGCCGGAAGCCAACACAGTTCCGTGATACCACCAGTCTCTTCCAGTTTCACACGCACAAGCCTGTATTACGCGGCGATGGTGGCGGTCTGCTGCCTGCGGATGGCAGACGGCGCTGTCCAGGCGGCGGATGCGCCGACGCTTCGCGTGGCGACGACCGTTCAAAAGAGCGGGACGGCCGCCAATCTAATGGGTGTGCATGTCCGGGATGCCGCATTCGGCTGGGCGGTGGGGACCGGCGGAACCATTATCAAAACCGGTGACGGGGGGAAACGGTGGAAGACCGTTCCGAGCGGAACGAACGTGCTGCTCACCGGCGTTTCGTTTGCCGATCGGCAGCAAGGCTGGGTGGTTGGAGCCAATGGGGTGATTCTTCATTCATCCGATGGCGGGGAGAGATGGAGCCTTCAGCAAAGCGGCACGCAATCGGCTCTGTACGGTGTCTTTTTCCTCACGCCGTCAGTCGGTTGGGCCGTGGGCACGAGCGGGACGATCCTGCACACGAACGACGGAGGCACGCATTGGGACGATCAAGTCAGCGGCAGCAACGCCATCCTCTATGCCGTCCATTTTGTGGACCCGTTGCATGGCGGAGCCGTCGGCGCCCTCGGCACAATTCTCGTGACGGAGGACGGCGGAAAGACCTGGCAGTCGCACGAGACCGACAATGCCGCGACATTTTTTGATGTCGTGTTCACCGACGCCAATGCAGGCTGGGCGGTTGGCAATGCGGGCGCGCTCTACCAGACGACGGACGGCGGACAGCGGTGGGTGGATCGCGCGATGGTGTGCGTCAAGACCTGCACGAGGCCGGCGGACCTCCTGCGAGTCCGGTTTCCCACTCCCCAATCGGGCTGGATCGTCGGGGAACGGGGCACGATTTTCAGGACGGTGGATGCAGGCTTCAGCTGGAATGAAGTGACGACCCAGACCACGAAGACGACGCTCTACGGATTGTCCTTCTTTGATGCATCCCGCGGGTGGGCAGCCGGCGAGCAGGGAACGATTCTGCAGATCACGGCCGGCAAGCCGTAACGTTTTTTCCTTTCTATCCCAATTCTCCCAACCGGCTTTGCACAACGCTGATCGCAGCGAGTGCGGCGGTTTCCGCGCGCAGAATTCTTGCGCCCAGTGTGACAGGAAGAAAACCATTTACGTCGGCCCGGGTCAATTCTTCATCCCGCCACCCTCCTTCAGGGCCGACGGCGAGTGCAACCGAGTGTGTGGCTGAGGAAGGCAGTGGGACCAACCCGAGGCTCTGGCCGGCTTCGCGTTCGCTCAGGATCAGTTTGAGCGTACCGATGTCCGGGGTGGCAAAGAATTCCATTGCAGAGATGGGGATGCTGACTGTTGGAATGTCCCACCGCTCGGACTGCTGGGCTGCCTCGACCGCAATGCGTTGCCAGCGTTTCTGCTGGGCATTGACCCGCATGTGCTTCGGCCTGACAACCGTCTGTTCGGACACCAAGGGGACAATGGCGGCGGCACCAAGTTCCGTGGCTTTCTGAACGGCCCAATCCATGCGGTCGCCTTTCAAGACAGCCTGTCCGATCAGAATGCGGGGCCTTGCCGAGGCCGGCCCGGTGCGTTGTTCGATGACAGTCCCGTGCAGTGCCCGGCGGTCCACATGGGTGGTTTCGATGAGATAACGTCGCCGGCGGTCATCGCCGACCCAGATCCGTTCACCGATCCTAACGCGCAGGCTGGCACGAAGGTGATCGAGCAGGGGGCCGGTAATGGTGACGGTTTTCTCTTGGATCTGGTCGGCCGTAATGAAGAAGACGGGCATGGCGGGTAGATCAGACGATAAGCCGGGCGTCACTCACTCGAAATAGCCTTTCATCTTTTCGAAGAACCCGTCGCCATCCTGATCCAGCGTCATCCCGCTTGCCTTGGCGAATTCGGCCAGTATCTCTTTTTGCTTGGCCGTCAATTTGGTGGGAATTTCGACCTTGACCCTGATGATTTGATCGCCCGCGTGCCGGTTATGTCTGAGGCTCGGAACCCCCAGGCCCTTCAGGCGCAGCAATTTGTCGTGCTGCGTGCCAGGCGGAACCTTGATGATCGTCTCGCCGGTCAGGGTCGGCACTGCTACTTTGCCGCCGAGCGCCGCGGTGACGAAGCTGACCGGCACGTCGCAGATAATGTCAGTGTCCTGCCTGGTAAAAATCGGATGCGGCTTGACGGACACGGCCACGTAGAGATCGCCGGCCGGGCCGCCATTGTTCCCGTCTTCGCCTTCGTGGGACAACCGCAGACGCATGCCGGTTTCGATGCCGGGCGGGATGGTGACTGACAGGGTCCGCTCGCGGTGGACGCGCTTTTTCCCCCGGCAGGCGGTGCAGGGTTCGGTAATGATGTGCCCGCTGCCTTCGCATTGGCTGCACGGCCGGCTGACGCTGAAAAATCCCTGTTGAAACCGCAACTGGCCGGTGCCCCTGCATCCGGAACAGGTCTTGATGCCCGTGCTGGACTTCGCGCCCGAACCGTTGCACTCCTGGCATTTTTCCCACCGGGGGATTTTGAGTTTGACGTCCTTGCCGTAGATCGCTTCTTCGAATGAGAGCTCGAGGTTGTATTGCAGGTCGGAACCGCGCTCCGTGCGCGACCGTCCGCCGCCAAAAAAGTCCTCAAAAATGTCGCCGAAAATATCGGCGGCCCCGCCGCCTCGGCCAAAGTCGAATCCTTCGAAGCCGCCGCCGAAGCCCTGGGGGCCTCCGGCATGGCCGAACGTGTCGTAGCGCTGGCGCTTGCCTTGGTCGCTCAGGACTTCATAGGCTTCGTTGATTTCCTTGAATTTTTCTTCGGCGGCCTTTTTCTGATTGTCGCCGGTCTGGAGATCGGGATGGTGCTGGCGGGCGAGTTTGCGGTACGCTTTTTTCAGCTCGTCGTCCGACGCGCTCCGTTCGACGCCGAGGGTTTCGTAATAATCGCGTTTAGCCACGTGCGCTACACCGGCTTGGACATAGCGAAACGCCGGAACCGGTTGTCTGGGCTCCGGCGTTTCGGTGCAAGAATTCTGCGTTCACGTTACTTCTTGTCTTTGTCCACTTCTTCGAATTCGGCGTCCACGACTTTTTCATCGCTTTTCGCCGATTCACCTGTGGCCTGGCCGTTCGGCCCGGTTCCGGCGTCGCCCGTTCCCGGACTTCCCGCTGTTTTCTTGTACATTTCCTCGGCCAGCTTGTGCGATGCCGCCGTCAAGGTCCGGACGGCCTCGTCGATGGCGTCCGGGTTGTCGCCTTCCATGGCCTTGCGCGCTGCGGCGACCGCATCCTTGATTTTGCTCTTGTCGTCTTCGCTGATCTTGTCGCCGTGCTCGGTCAAGTTCTTTTCCGTCCCATAGATGAGGCTGTCGGCCTGGTTGCGGGCCTCCGCCAGCTTCTTCCGCTTCTTGTCGTCTTCCGTGTGGGACTGGGCCTCTTTCACCATTTTTTCGATTTCGTCCTTGCTCAGGCCGCTGGAGGCCGTGATTTTGATGGACTGTTCCTTGCCGGTGCCCAGGTCCTTCGCATTGACATGCACGATGCCGTTGGCATCGATGTCGAAGGCAACTTCGATCTGCGGCATGCCGCGCGGAGCCGGAGGAATGCCGACCAAATCGAACTGGCCGAGCAGCTTATTGTCATTCGCCATCTCGCGTTCGCCCTGGAAAACCCGGATCGTCACGGCGCTCTGGTTGTCCGATGCGGTCGAGA
>DASQGO010000138.1:0-10761 GCA_035632555.1 Nitrospiraceae bacterium
CATGTCGATGTCGTAGCGGAGGCACGTCGAGTAAATCGTCGGGAAGCGCTGCTTGATGAACGAGGCGCTGAGGTGCGTCGCGTCCAGATAGACGTGACGGGAACGGGTCGCCGCCATTTCCGACCAGATCGCGCGCGCGACAATATCCCGCGGCGCCAGCTCGGCGTCCGGATGATAGCGGGACATGAACAGCTCGCCCTTGATGTTCCGGAGCCGCCCGCCCTCGCCGCGGATCGCCTCGGTCAGCAGAAACGGCGGACTGTTGGGCAGGTAGAGCGCCGTCGGATGAAACTGCACGAACTCCATGTCTTCGAGCGCCGCGCCGGCCCGGTAGGCCATGGCCATGCCGTCGCCGGTGGCGTTGGGCGGATTGGTCGTGCGCGCGTAGACCTGCCCCGCGCCGCCGGTTGAGAGAATCACCGCGCGCGCAGGCATGACAAACCGGTCGCCAGTCGCCTCGTCCAGCACCAGCGCGCCGCGGCACCGGCCGTCGGCCACCACCAGATCCACCGTAAAATGATGGCCCAGCCGCTGGATGCGCTTCTGCCGGCGGGCCTGGGCCGTCAGCGCCCGCACCATTTCGTTGCCGGTGGCGTCGCCGCGCGCGCGCAGGATGCGGCTGCGGCTGTGCGCCGCTTCGTGGGCGAAGGCGAACTTGCTGCCGATCTTGTCGAAGCGGGCACCCCAGGCGATCAGTTCGCGGATGCGGCCGGGCCCCTCTTCCACCAGCACACGCACCGCGTCGCGCCGGCAGAGGCCGTGGCCGGCCTTGAGGGTGTCGTTCAGATGGATGGAGACGTCGTCTTCTTCGCTGAGCGCGACCGCCACGCCGCCCTGCGCGTAGATCGAGCTGCTTTCCAGCGGGTTGCCCTTGGTGAGCATCAGCACGCGGCCATGCCGGCTCAGTTCGATCGCCGCGCGGAGGCCCGCGACGCCGCTGCCGATCACCAGGAACTCTGCATCGGGAGGACGGAGAAAAGAGGTGCCGCGCTTGGAAACCGCCATGGGCCTGATAATTTCGTCAGCGGGAGGGGCCCGGTCGCGGCGGAGGTTCCGCCACGCGGCGCAACGACATGCCGAAAGGCAGGTCGCCGTCGAGGCCGTTGAGGAGCACGGTTTTCTCGCCGGTCAACCGGAGGATTCCCTGGCCGCGCTCGCGGAGGCCCGTATCCGCCGGCGACTTTCTCCATTGGCCCGCCCAGTTGACGATCACCTCGATCGTCTCCCCGTCGACCACGATCCGGTCGATCGTCCAGTCCAGTGCGATTTCCTGGTAGGTCTGAAAATCCTTCTGAATGTCGCTCGCCATTTTCTCCAGCGCCTCGCGCGGCAGCAGGAGGCTCTGAACATCCGAGAGGTCGCGCCGGCCGTAGGCAGTGCGCAACTCCTCCACCGTCTTGTAGATCCGCAAATAGCGCGCATGGTCTTCGGGGTACCGGATCTCTTTCGCGGAACAGCCCGTCGTCAAACCGGCCGTCCAGAGCAGGCCGGCCGCGAGGAGCAGCACGGGGAGACGCATCGCGAGAAACATGGCGCAGTATAGGAAGCCGCGCCCCAAAGCGTCAAGCGACCGTCCGCACGCCTTGCGCCCGTGCCGACGCGGGCCTGCGCGCGCCCGGCTTGCATTTACACGCAAAACCCACTACACTCTCGCGCCAACAGAGGAGTCACGATGTCCAGCGTGCTGAAAAAGCGTCGGAAGAAAATGCGCAAGCACAAGTTCAGAAAGCTGCGCAGAAAACAGAAATTCCTGCGTCGCAGAACCCAGGGATAATCCCGCGGGGAGCCGGAGGCGTCCATGCCTGAGATGAAGAAAGTGCGCGTGCGGATCACGACCGTGAACCACACTTACATCGGGGACTTCGTCATTCCGCCCATGCGAAACCGCGTCTCGGACGTGCTGAACGAGGAATCGCGGCTCTTCGTGAACCTGACCGACGTGGTGATCAACGACAAAACACAGGCGGAGTTCGTCTCGCTGAACAAGAACCTGATCGAATCCATCCAGCAGATGTAGCGGCCTCGTCGCCGTTTTGTTTTTTCTGCCCCATTTCCGAAGATACGTTTCTCCAGGCTGCTCAAAACGGCCTTCAGCAAGGCCGCAGGAAGCCCGGCAACTGAGACGTACGCCGTTCGGTACGTGCAAGGAGACGGGCGGCCGAGAACATAGCTGGAGAGCGTTTTCAGCAGCCGTTAACCGATGTCCTACTACTCCCGCTTTCTCCCATTTGTGAGGCCCTATTTCCCGCGCATGGCGGCGGCCATCCTGCTGGTCGCCACCGCCGCAGGGCTGAACCTCGTCCTGCTGCGCCTGGCCGGCCGGCTGTGGGACGTCATCACCATTCAGCGCGACGTCGACGGCATGACCGCCCTCGTCTGGATCTTCCTCGGGCTGATGACGGCCCAGGGCCTGCTGTCCATGGGCCACAGCTATCTCGTCGCCTGGGTTTCCCAGCGGGTCATGGCGGATTTCCGCACGCACCTGTTCAGCCATCTCCAGCGGCTCTCGCTGAGCTTCTTCGCCAAACGGCGCACGGGGGAAATTCTCTCCCGCCTCATGAACGACGTCGGCGTCATCCAGACCACGGTCACGGAGACGCCCATCGATTCTGCCAAGCACCTCGTGACCTTCGTCGGCGGCGTCGGCTTTCTCCTGGTGATGAACTGGCAGCTGTGCCTGCTGATTCTGATCCTGCTGCCGATCCTGGTGCTCGTCGCCAAGTTCTTCGGGCGGAAACTCCGCGCCCTCTCCACGACGATCCAGGACAAGACCGCGGGCACCACCACCATCGCCGAGGAAGTCATCTCCGGCATCCGGGTCGTGAAGTCCTTCGTGCAGACCGGGCGGGAGGAGCGGCGCTTCGCCTCGCAGGTCCATTCCAACGTGCAGACCGCGCTGCGCCGCGCCGCGATCATGGCCGTGTTCGTGCCGGTCATCACCCTGCTGACCTTCGCCTCGGCCGCGGCTGTCCTGTGGTACGGCGGCCGCCAGGTCATCGAAGGAGCCATTTCACCCGGCGACCTGTTCGCCTTCGTCCTCTTTGCCGGCATTCTGATCGGCCCCTTCGGATCGGCGGCCCGGGTCTTCTCGCAGATCAAGGAAGCGCAGGGCGCCATGCAGCGCGTCTTCGAGATGCTCGACACGCAGCCCGACATCGGCGACCGGCCGGACGCCGTCGAGATGCCGCCGATCAAAGGCCGGGTGCAGGTCTCGCACGTCAGCTTCGCCTACGATCCGCGGCAGCCGGTCCTCTCGGACCTGTCGTTCGACGTATCCCCCGGCCAGATGGTCGCGCTGGTCGGCCCGACCGGCTCCGGCAAAACCACGCTCATCAACCTGCTCCACCGGTTCTACGATCCGCTGGAGGGCTCGATTACGATCGACGGCCACGACCTGCGCTCCGTCCGGCTCGACAGCCTCTACCGGCAGGTCGCGCTCGTGCCGCAGGAGACCATCCTGTTCGGCGGCACGATCATGGACAACATCCGCTACGGACGCGACGGCGCCTCTGAGCAGGACGTCATCGCCGCCAGTAAGGACGCCAACGCGCACGACTTCATCAGCGCCATGCCGGACGGCTACCAGACGGTGGTGGGCGAAAAGGGCGTGAATCTCTCCGGCGGCCAGCGGCAGCGGCTGGCTATCGCGCGGGCCGTGCTCAAGAACCCGCGCATCCTGATTCTGGACGAAGCCACCTCGGCCCTGGACGCCGAGTCGGAGCGGCTGGTGCAGGAAGCCCTGGAGAGGCTCATGGCGGGCCGGACGAGCTTCGTCATCGCCCACCGGCTCACGACGATCCAGGGCGCGAACCGGATTCTCGTTTTACAGAAAGGCAAGCTCGTCGAGGACGGCACCCATGAACAGCTCATGGCGCGCGACGGGCTTTACCGCTATCTCTACACCCTGCGCCTCGCGGAACAGACCACGTAGGCGAACACCGGCGCGGCACGGCGGCAGGCCCCTGCCGACGATGCTTACTGTGCGAGATAGCGCGCGAGCGCAGACTGGGAATCGAGATCCAGCGGTTTGAACTCCAACCCGAGCAGGAGCTGGCCGCCCGCTTTCTGCTTCCGGCGCACTTTGCAGGGCAGCAGCAACGCTGTCTTCCTGAGGTCGTCCAGCTTGACCCGGAGCTGCATGGTTTCGGCCATCTCGGCGCTGGTCACATCGAGCGTGATGCCGATCCCCTTGGTGGACAGGTCCCGGACCAGGCACGGGATTTTCAAAAGGCTCTTGCCCGGCTTGCCGGAAAGAATACCGGATAAATTGACCGCCTTGCGCTGGCCGCCGCGGAGTCCCAACGGCAGAACGGTATAGAGGCGGCCGCACGGGCACGTGTAGGCGATCGTCTTGCCCGTAAATTCCGCAGGCGCAAAATTATGCGATGCCAGGCACGCCGGGCAGGTGCCGCGAAAGACACCCTTGCTGAAGAAGGCTTGCAGAAGTTCCGGCTTGTCTGTCGCCATGGCGCAATCTCTCACTCTGCGGGTACAGGGATGACCGGCCCACTATGTACCATAAAACGGGCCGGAGCAGGCCGACATTTTTCCGGCGGCGCCGGACCCCGGAAACGAAAACGGTGCCGGGCACCACATCGTGTGGGACCCGACACCGTTTCGCATGGTTCCCCGGTGCGCGGTAGAGCGTTGCGGGATTTTCGATCGACGTGCGGTCTACTTCAGGTGCCTGCTGACGAGCTTCGTCATCTCGAACATCGACACCTGCTTCTTGCCGCCGAACACCGTCTTGAGCTTGTCATCGGCGTTGATCATGCGCCGGTTCTTCTTGTCCTGCAGCTTGTGGCGCTTGATGTACTGCCAGATCTTCTTCGTCACTTCGGTGCGCGGCATCGCTTTGTCGCCGATCACCTCGCCGAGCGCGGCGCTGGGGTGCATCGGTTTCATGAATGCGGCGCTGGGCTTTCTCTTCGACTTGGCCATTGTGGGGGTCTCCTTTCAAGTTATTGTGGGAGGTCAATCGCACCGCGCATCCCGCGCGGTTGCTGCGAGAATGAGGCAACCAGAGGGAAAAGTCAATCCCCTCTCGGTAGAAACCGATATTTTTCCCTCTGAGGCTATCCACAGAGGGAAAACCGGCGATCCGCACCCTCTCGACCGGCTCCCGGCGTCTTTCTTCCTCTGTGGAATCGGGAATCCGGCCTCCGTTCTCCGATTCATTGACACCATTCTTGCCGCGTTTTGACACGCATGGCCAAGTGCACATGCACATACTCTCCGTGTGGAGAAAACAGTATGGCAATGGAAACCGGTGGAAAGATCGAGAACTGACGTCTCTCCGAACTGCGGGCAGCTACCTGGCCGGCGGGGCCGCGTGGCTGCAGGCAGAGCCGTCCCCGCACGTCCGGTTCAGCACGAAGTACAGAGGGCAGAAGCCTGTCAGGCCGCTCTGGATCAGGACAACGCCAAGCACGCCCGGCACGAGCAGCCACATTGGATCAACGTAGAAGCCGAGCGCCGTCCCGCCCGCGACCACTGCTCCGACAATCCCATCGTGAATCCGTCGTATTGAGTTGGTCATGGTGAGCCCCCTTGTTTGCGGCCGATGTTCAGCGATCCACGACCGCCAGGAGAAAGGCTAGGCCGATTGGATGGAGGAGTCAAGGAAGCGGTGGGCGTAAGAAGAACCCGCGATCGCGCAATCAGACCAGGTCGGCCTTGGGAGTCTTTTGCTCGCAGGCTTCAAGATAGTGCTGCAGGCGTATCCGGCCCGTCGATTCCATCAGCAGAAATTCGACGCCGACGTCGCTGCCCGCCGCCCAGACCACCTTGGCCCGGTCCACCTTCACTGGCTTCGTGTCGGTCGGGATGTGCAGAATCATTTTCAGCGTGGAATCCATGTTGAGTTCGGTGCGGCTTTCGAAGCCGCAGCCGCCGATGGACAGGTTGAAAGTGGTCCCCCGTCCGACGCCCGTCCTTCCTTCGAAGGAGACTGGAGCCTTGACCACGACCCGCGGCGCTCGAGGTTTTTTCATGTGAGCCCCCACCTCCCGGCCGTTGCCGTCCAGCCGGCTGTCAGACACGAAACACTGGGCTGCACGAGAATGCCCGTAAGCCTATGCCCGTAGCGGATGGCCGTCAAGAGAGGAGTTCGCGGGGAGCGCGCCCGGCACAGACGGAAGGAGATGCCCCCTCACAGGAGGAGAAGAGGGCACCCACGCAACGGGGCACAAACCGCCGCGCTTCCTTCCGCTGTTGCGCCAAGAGCATGGGTTCACGCCGGCAAGCCGTGCTCAGCGACCGGCGCCGGCCTTCATCCGGCTTGTCCCGATTTAAGTCCGAGAGCCTGTCCCTGGCCGGCCATGCCGGAGGGCTGTGGGCGATGAGTCAGCGGGGGTTGAAGCCGGTTGGCGCGGATCACGGGGTCTTCGATGAAGCCGCAGTTCAGGCACCGCGCTCCCCGGAATTCCATCGGGCCGGTCACCGCCCACAAGTCGGCGAAATCGTCCACCACCTGCAATCCTCCACACCGTATGCATGCCATGCGCGTCCCTCCTGATCGATCCGCCTGGCTCACAGGCAGAAACCATTTTCCGGTTTGCCTGCCTGTCGTCTCTCGTAATCTACTAGTAGCAACCACGATGCCGAAGTTACACGGTGCGGCTGATTACTAGGACAGCGAAATTATGAGGGATTTTTAGTTGCGTACAAACACGGTGCGGGAAAATCGAGCGATTCCGCACAAGGCGCGCAGGAAAAAGCGGACAGGACTGTGGAGATTAACCAGTGTCAGCGGGGGAAAATAAAAAGGATCCAGTTTCTTCTGCCGATGGCCGGTCAGCCGCGCTTCGATCCCTGGCTAAACACCTCTTCGAGCACTTCGAGAATTTTTTTCTCAACCAGATCGGTCGTAATTTCAGCGAGCGCAAAATTTCCCCGCGATCCCTCGAACTTGCTCCGGTGCTGAGCTGGCGTGCTCGCCTGGATCGAGACGGTCGTGTGCCCCGTATGACAGAAGGACACCAACGCCGTGTTTTCCGGGATATAGGCGGAACTGGGCACGCCGCCGATCGCAACGCGCAAGGTGATCTTTGCATCCCGCTTGCTGCGCTCGTCGCCGACTTCCGCGATTTCGACCGTGTGGCCCTTGGCCTTGAGCTGGATGCCGATATCGTCCATCGCCGGACGGATGATCTCCGTCCGGATGCGCTTGAACTCCAGGTAGAAGGCATCTTCTTCGGATTGCAGCCGGTCCTTGGCGTCCTTGAATTTCGCCAGCTTTTGCTCAAAATTCTGCATCAGGGTTTCCAATTGTGCTGCGTTGGTTTCATTCATCTCCGTATCTCCTTCACGATGATCTCGCGCGCCACATTGTCATACCAAACCATATAGGCGGGAGGCAGGCAAAGTCCAGTCGGCGGCAGAGACAAAACAAGCGACTGAGCCTTCTTCAGTTCGACTGCGCCGCATAGATTCGCGCCACCTCGCTGCCCGTTAATTCCCGCCAGCAGCCGGGCTGGAGGTCTCCCAACGTCACCGGCCCCATTGCAATCCGGACGAGCCGGACCGTCGGATGCCCCACCGCGGCCGTCATCCGCCGCACCTGCCGGTTCATCCCCTCGCGCAGCGTGATCCGCACCCAAGCGGTCGGCACGGACTTGCGGAACCGGATCGGCACGGGACGATCGGGCAGCGCCGGCGCAGACGACAGCACCTGCACGTCCGCCGGCCTCGTGCCGGAGCCCTTGAGCAGGATGCCCTGTGCCAGCCGCCCCACCGCCGCGTCGTCCGGCAGGCGTTCCACCTGAGCCAGATACACCTTGGGAAGATGGTGCCGCGGGTCCGTCAGGTAATGCGCCAGGGCGCCATCCGACGTCAGCACCATGAGCCCCTCGCTATCCCGATCCAGTCGTCCGGCGGCGTAGACTCCCGGTACCGCCACGAAATCGGCCAGCGTCGGCCGTCCCGCCGGATCGGTAAAGCAGGGCAGCACCCCGTAGGGTTTATTGAAGACGAGTGTGCGGGAGGTCGGCACGGGCGCTCGCGTGGAGAGATCTGACCGGCGTGGTGGACTCAGCAGAGTCTCTGGCGTCCGCCGACACCACGTAGAGTGGATATCGACGGGCGCAGAGCTCTTGTGCTGTGCGAGTCAGGCCTTAGGCCTTCTCTTTCACCGTGAGATCGTTCTTCACAGACTTCACACCGTGGACCTGCCAGGCAATCCAGGACGCCTCGGCGCTGGCCATCAGATCCTGCACTTCGCCGCTCAGCGAGACCACGCCCGCATTCGTTTGCGCGCGAATCCCGGCTTTCTTCAGATCGGCATGTTTCTCGATCTGCGCAGTGACCCGCGTCGTGATCGCCGCATCCTTGTCATCGGTCGCCTCGCGCTTGGCCGGGGGCACCACCTGCAATTCGTTCTTCACGCTCTTGACCCCGTCGATCCCCTTGGTAATCCCGTCCGCCGCCAGCTTCGCGTCGCTGGAATCCACCTTGCCGCGGATCATCATCGCACCCTGCGCGGTCTCGACGTTGATCTCGCTGCCCTTGATCCGGGCATCGGCAAACAGCGCAATCTTGGCCTTCGCCGTGAGATAGGCATCATTGAGCGGCGTCTTCTCGTCGGCCTTGCCCATCGCGTTCATCGCGCCGGCGATCAGAACCCCACCGACCACCAGCGTCGTGCAGACTGTCAGTATCGTGCGTGTCGTCATGTTGTCTTCTCCTTCATTAACCGAGTGAACCGAACTGTGAAACTGCGTCGTCAACCGTGGTTCGCGGATCGCCGCCTTACGGAGTCTTTTCCACCGCCGCCGCGGCCGGCGCCGGCTTCGAATGCCACTGGTCCGCCCACTTCATGAGCTCGTCCTTCTTCTCGCCATACAGCTCCTGAACCTTGCCGATAAACTTCTCGTAATTCCCTTCGATCTGCTGCAAGTCCTGATCGGTAAACTTGCCCCACTGCTGCTTCAGTTCGCCCTTGAACTGCGCCCATTGCCCCGTGAGTTGTTCAGCATTCATCGGATTCTCCTTATAAAGTGTACCGTCTCGACATGTTGGCGGTGCGTCGGCGTCAGGGCCGCACGCTCGGAACCCGAACGGCGCGCCCCGTGACCAGGTGGATCGCAACCAGGACCACCCCGATCAGCAGCAGGGTCCAGGAAATCTGGACCTCGACTGCGGATACCCCGGCGAGATTCAGGGCGCCGGCAATCAAGCCGACCCCCAGAAACGCCAGTGCGTAATAGAACATGAGCCACTCCTCTCTTATGGAATGCGGAATGAATCGAACAGTCCCCTGGAGCAGGGCTGATGTCCAGGCCGCTTCCATTCAAGCAGACCATGACACCAGACAGGCACGAGTCAGAGAAACCTGGCGCACAAGCGGCGGAGACTGGGGAATCGGTCACGCTGGGAAAAATCGGGAAGCGCGAGGATAGGACAGTCAGCGGAGCTTCACACCCAACAGCCCCACACTGGGCGCAATGGGCACGGGAGTCAAGCTATATAAATGAGGGGCTGGATAGTTCAATGATACAGGCAGGTTGGAAGGGGGACGGCGGACCGTTGATCTTCGTGCCCACGCAACGCGCGTGGGCAGAACAGATTTTCCCCGTTTCCTCCATTAATGCTTGGTCTCAGTGGAAGCAGGCGCCGCTGCGCGCCGATCGCCTTCTCCCAACTTGCGCTTGAACAGTTCCAGCGCCATGTCGTAGCAGATCCGGGCCGCGGCGGGATCATAGCGCGGGCCTTCGTCGCGGAGAAAAGCGTGCGCGGCGTTGAACTCATGCCACTGGAAGTGCACGCCGGCATCGCTCAGGGTGTTGTGGATGAGCGCCCGCCCCTCGCGGGGAATGTGCGGGTCCTGCCGGCCCCAGATCATCAGCAGTTCGCCCGTGATCTCGCCGATCCGGTCCAGGCTGTTGTCGTGCGTGCCCTTGCCCAGGCCGCGCTTGTGGATGTCCGTCGAGTAGAAGCAGGTGGCCGCCAGCACGTCGGGCTGCATCGCGGCGCGAAACGCCAGGTGCCCCCCGACGCAGATCCCCACCGCGCCCAGCCTGCCCGTGCAGTGCGGTGAAGATTTGAGATAGTCCAGCGCCGCGCGCGCGTCGCCGTCGTAGCCCGACAGCTCCTTGGTGATCTTGTGCCGGTTGCCGCGCGCCGCGCCGGCCTCGTCGTAGGCCAGCACGGTGCCGGCCGGCTCCAGCTCGTGGTAAATCTCCGGGACCGCCACCACAAAACCATGGCTCGCCAGCATCGCCGCCGTGCGCCGGATGGGGCCCGTGACCTGGAAGATCTCCGAGTAGAGGACCAGGCCCGGATAGCGCCCCTCGGCCACCGGGCGGAAGAGGTACGTGCGCATGGGCCCCGTCGGAGTCTTGAGATCGACCGATTCGGTGTCGGTAATAATCATGTCGCCGCCGGTCAGCCGTGATACTTGAAGGAGACTTTCAGTTTGACCCGATAGGCCTCCACCTTGCCGTCCTTCAGGTGCATGTCCTGCTGCACGACCTCGGCGACCCGGAGATCGCGCAGGTGCTGGGCTGCGCGCTCGATGGCTGTCGCCGCTGCATGCTCCCACGACTTCGTGCTCGTGCCCACCAGCTCGATAATTTTATAGACGCTGTCCGGCATGATGCCCTCCTGGTCAAATGTGGACGGGACTACCTTGTCGCATGCGAGAATCTGATTTGACGCAAAGGCTAGGCTGACCGCGGAGGAGAGTCAAGAGTGGGCGGAAGGAAATGAGCTGGCGGGTTGGTCTTCCCCCTTGCTAGCGCAACGCGCGCTTCGGAAGGCCCT
>DASQGO010000139.1:0-4257 GCA_035632555.1 Nitrospiraceae bacterium
ACCACATCATGCTGTCGCCGACCGACGAAGGCTATCTCATGGCGGAGCTTCAAGGGAACTACACAGGCTTGCTGAAGCTGGCAGCTAACGGGTCGGAATTAAAGCTAAAACAATTTGGTTGCGGGGGAAGGATTTGAACCTTCGACCTTTGGGTTATGAGCCCAACGAGCTACCAGACTGCTCCACCCCGCAGGCAGATACTAGCATACCGGCTGTCCGGCGAGTCAAGGTACGTACGCGTGCCAAGCAGCGTTGATTTCCCTCCGACCTCGTGCTAACACAACCCCATGCGGATCGTATTCATGGGCACGCCGGAATTCTCCGTCCCGTCACTCGCGGCCCTGTTGACCTCGGAACACAGCGTGGCCGGCGTCGTCACGCAACCGGATCGGCCAAAGGGACGCGGGCAGGAACTGGCGGCCTCGCCGGTCAAGCAGCTCGCGCTTCAACACACGATTCCAATCCTCCAACCCGCCAAGATGAAAGACCCGGCCTTTCTGAATACCTTGTCGGCGTGGAAACCGGACCTGATCGCCGTGACGGCGTTTGGGCGCATTCTTCCTAAGGTCGTTCTGGATCTCCCGCCGCATGGATGCATTAATGTGCATGCCTCGCTCCTGCCCAAATACCGAGGCGCAGGGCCGATCCAATGGGCCATCATCAGGGGCGAGTACGAGACCGGCATCACAACCATGCTCATGGACGAAGGCATGGACACCGGCGCAATCCTGCTTCAAGAAAAAGTCTCGATCGCACCCGATGACACGGCCGGAACTCTGTCGTCAAAGCTGGCAACCATCGGAGGGCGGCTTCTCATGGAAACACTCTCACGGCTGCAGAGTGGCATCGTCGTGCCCCGGCCGCAGGACCACAGCCAGGCGACCATGGCGCCGCTGCTCAAGAAGGAAGACGGCTTGCTCGACTGGACCATGCCTTCTCTCGACCTGGCCAACCGTGTGCGCGGATTGTCCCCCTGGCCAGGCGCCCATACCTATCTTGGAGAAGACCGCTGGGTGATTTGGAAGGCTGCGGTGCAGGATCAATCGGCAACCGCCGCATCCGCCGGAACGATCATGGAGGCCACCAAAGAGGGCTTGCTCGTCTCGACCGGAACCGGCTTGCTCCGTATCATGGAATTTCAGCCGGCCAACAGCCGCCGAATGTCAGTGGCTCAGTACTTGTCCGGACACGCGCTTCCGCCAGGCCTCCGGCTTGGCCCTCCCCCGCCAACTGCTGCCGCATGAAACCATTGCCTGGGGCGAGAGCCGTCGCGCAGGACGTCCTCTTGTCTGTCGAACGGGCTCAGACATTCGCCGACGACGCCTTGGACCATTTTCTAAGCCGAAACGCGCTCGACAGCCGCGACCGTGCCCTGGCGCTCGAATTGGTCTACGGCGTGCTCCGCCACCAAAGCTGGCTCGATTGGCGGCTGGACCATGTCGCAACGAAATCCATGGCCAAACTGCCGGCACGCGTCCGCATAGCGCTGCGCCTCGGCGCCTATCAATTGCTCCATCTGGACAGGATTCCTCCCTCCGCAGCCGTCAATGAATCCGTGGCGTTGATCAAAGCCGGCAACCCGGGGCATTGGCCGGGATTCGTGAACGCCGTCCTGCGGGCGCTGATCCGCACGCCAGCTCCGCCATGGCCCGATCGCGCTGCAAATCCCATTCAAGCCCTGTCGGTCCAATACGCCTGCCCCGCATGGCTGACCGAACGATGGATCGCGCGGTTCGGCGTCCGGGATGCGGAAACCCTCTGCCGGGCCACGACAATCACTCCTCCCCTGACGATTCGTGCGAATACGCTGCGGACCTCTCGAGATGCACTGGCCTCCCAACTCACAGAATTGGGCTGCGTGGTCAAACCGACCAGAATCAGTGCCGTCGGGTTGGTCTTGGAAAAACTCGGGTCCGTTCCAGAGCTGCCATTATTTCGTGACGGAGCTTTTTACGTCGAGGACGAAGCGGCCCAACTCGTGGCGCTCATTCTGGACCCGCAGCCGGGCGCATTGATACTGGATACCTGCGCGGCGCCAGGCGGAAAAACAACGCATTTGGCCGCGCTGATGCAGAACCGTGGTGAAATTATCGCCGTTGACAAAAGTGCCGCACGCCTTCGCCTGCTCGAAGATAATTGCCGGCGGCTGGGCATCGGCATCGTTCGGACGACCCGAGCCGATGCGACGACATTGCTTCCGCACAATCTACGCGACCGCCTCTTTGATCGCATCCTGGTGGATGCGCCCTGCAGCGGACTTGGCGTCCTCCGTCGGCACCCGGAAGGCAAATGGAGGAAGGAAGCGGAAACGTTGAAACAGTACCAGATTCTCCAGCACCGGCTGCTGGAGCAGTCGGCCAATCGCTTGCGGCCCGGCGGGGTCCTCGTCTATAGTACCTGCTCGAGCGAACCGGAAGAAAATGAACAGGTGATCAACCAATTCTGCAGCGCGCACAAGGAGTTTCGCCGGGAATCCGTCGAGCCCTGGCTGCCCCGCCAGGGCTCTTCACTCGTGACAGGCCGGGGCGATTTATCCACTGCGAGAAACGACGACTCCATGGATATGTTCTTTGCCGCCCGGCTTCGAAAGGTCTCGTGACGACCAAATCCACCGTCCGCATCGCACCGTCCATTCTTTCGGCGGACTTCGCCCGATTGGCCGACGAAGTCTCGCGTGTGGAAGCTGGCGGCGCGGACTGGCTGCACGTGGACGTGATGGACGGCCATTTCGTTCCCAACCTGACAGTCGGTCCGCCGATTGTCGAGGCGCTCCGCAAAGTGACGAAGCTTCCGCTGGACGTCCATCTGATGATCACGAACGCCGATGCCTATATCGGGGAATTCGCAGACGCGGGCGCTGATTATTTGACAGTGCACGTCGAAGCCTGCCCGCACCTGCACCGCACGGTCCAGGCCATCAAGGAGCGCGGGGTGAAGGCCGGCGTGACCTTGAATCCGGCGACGCCGATCGGTTCCGTGGAAGCGATCCTGCCCGATGCCGATCTGTTGTTGATCATGTCCGTCAATCCGGGATTCGGCGGCCAATCCTTCATTCCCTCGTCGCTGCAAAAAATCTCGCAGGCGCGGGCGATGATCGAGCGCGTCGGAAGCCGTGCGCTGCTGGAAGTGGACGGCGGCGTCAAGGTCGAGAACGCCGCCCAGATCGTGGGAGCCGGCGCGGACATTCTGGTGTCCGGTTCGGCAATCTTCTCCAGCCGGGATTATGGCGCGACGATCAAAGCCATGCGGCACGCGGGACAATTGCTCCCGAAGACCAGCCGGACTGCTGCTAGACGGTGACGGTGGACACGTCCTCCCTCATCAGCAGCCTGCATCCGCTCGAGATCAAAGTTCTCCTCGCGCTCCGCGAAGCGCAGAGCCGTGGACCGCTGAAGGAACAGCAGCTTGAGCAATCCGCCGCGCTCGAATCCTCCCAGCTCAGCATGGCGGTCGAATGGCTGCTGGCCAAATCGCTCCTGAGCGTCGCATCTGAAAAAACGACTCCCATCGTCTCCCTGACCAAAATCGGCGCCCAGTATTTTGAAAAATATGCGCCGATCGAGCGCATTCTTTCGACGGTCCGCAAGGCCAGCCAGACCGGCAAGCGTCTCACGATTCAGGACATTCAATCCCAGGAAGGGCTCGAACCGACCGAGGTCAGCGGGGCTGTCGGGTGCCTGAAAAAAGAAGGCGCGATCCGGATCGTGTCCGGCGGGCACGTCGAATCCACCGGGGGGCCGAGCCCAACGACGGAAGCGCTCCGCGAGCTGTTGAAGCAACTCCATGGCACACCGAGGGACCTGCAGGCGTTCCCGGAACCGATGCGCCGCGTCATCGAGCAACATGCGGTCAAGCGGGGGAATGCCAACGAGCCATTCCGCGTTGATGATCACGTCGAACGGGCCTATGCCCTGACACCGGACGGCCGCAACGCCGCGGATGCGCTCGTCCAGCAGGGCGTTGCCGACGAGGTCTCGCAGCTGTCCCCGGAGTTGCTGAAAGACGGCAGCTGGCGGACGAAGCGGTTCCGAAAATATACCATCAGCCTGCGGGCGCCCCGCATCGCATCCGGCAAACGCCATCCCTACCGCGAATTCCTCGACCGCGTCAAAACCAAGCTGGTGAGCATGGGATTCGTGGAAATGCGTGGATCGCTGATCGAAACCGAGTTTTGGAACATGGATGCGCTCTACATGCCGCAATTCCATCCGGCGCGGGACATCCACGACGTCTATTTCGTCAAGGAGCCGACACATG
>DASQGO010000140.1:0-2845 GCA_035632555.1 Nitrospiraceae bacterium
TCCTTCGGCTTCGTCCGCCGCGCAAACTTGTAGGTGTTGGGGAACAGATACCCTTCGAGACTGGGTGCTTCGATGGAGAGGGACCGGATGAAATCCCGGTCGTGCGCCAGACCGATCAGCGCTTCCGGATCGACGACTCCCTGCTGCGCAAACACCTGCGCCAACTCGACGATGGTGTAACCTTCCGGAATCGTCACCTGATAGAGCACAACGCGTCCGTTCAGGAACTCGGCCAGCATCTCGCTCGGCCGCATCCCGGCGTGCACGGCATACTCTCCCGTTTTGATGTGGCGGTCGGCCGCCATAAGCTTGCCTAGCAGCACAAAAGCCAGCTGGCTTCGAATCAACTGCTCGCGTTCAAGCCTGGCTGCCAATTGGCGGAGCGTCATGCCCTCAGGCACATCGATTATCGTCGGTTGGGAAGGGCGGGAAAAGTCAGTGGCCGGCGCCATGGGTCCAAGCAGCCACTGAAAGCTCAGATACGCGGCAAGCACGCCGGCCGCCGCAGTTCCAATCAGCAGTCCGAGTGCGCGTCCTCGCGTCATACTTCGTCTGATGTCGGGCTGTCGGCAGCAGGCTGAAGCGAGGACAGATGTTCCAGATAACTTTTCAGCAGCAACGCCGCTGCCACGCGATCCACCGCGCCCTTGCGCTTCTTTCGGCTCACGTCGGCTTCGATCAGCATCTGCTCGGCCGCCTTTGTCGTCAGCCGTTCGTCCCAGGGAACCACGGGGACGTCGACGGCGGCTTGCAGCGCCTCCAAGAACTGCTGCACGCTCTGCGCAGCCAGCCCCGCGCGTCCGTCCAATTGAATGGGCATGCCGATGACGATTTCGCGGACCTCATGTCGGCGGACCAATTCGTTGATGTGTGCAACATCGACGTGCAGTGACTTCCGCTCAAAGGTTTCCAGCGGCTGCGCCGTCCAACCCAGCTCGTCGCTTAACGCGACGCCGATGCGCTTGGTGCCTGGGTCGAGGGCTAAAATTCTCCTGCCTGTCGTGCTCATGCGGGACGGTCTGGCGGCAGCCCCGCAGCGGTCCTCTCAAGCGCGCCGAGTGTGCGGCGCAACCGCTCCCGCTCCGCCTCCGGCATCGAGACAAAATTCGCTCCAAACTCAGTCGTCCGCGCCCACCGCACAGCCGCCATTTCGATCAACAACGGCGTCGGACTTTCGGGAAGATGAATATGGAGCGTCAGATACGCTCCCTGCGTAACGGGCGTATCGCTCCGAATCCCGCATCCCTGCGTCGTGAGATTGCACGTCATGCCCTTTCCGCTGAGTCCATCGCCAGAGAACGACACCGGATACTCGACGTTCGCCCGACGAAACTTTCGCAAGTCCATTGGCTCACCTTTCCTTTGCAACCAATTCGAAAATTTTTTCCAACGCCGCCCCTAGGCCTTCCGGATTTTTGCCGCCGGCCTGTGCCATTTCAGGCCGTCCGCCGCCGGTGCCTCCGACGGCCGCCGCCATCTCCTTGATCAGTTCACCCGCCTTGAGCTTTCCGGTCAAATCCTTGGTCACGACCACCAGCAACGATACCTTGTCGTCCTTGACGCCGCCAAGCGCAATCACGCCGCTGTTCAGTTTATCGCGGATCTGGTCGGCCAACGTTCGCAATTCGCCCCCTTCCATGCCGTCCACCCGTTGGGCATGGACCTGGATGCCTTTTACCGCCCGCACGGTGGCCTCATCCTTCGCACCGCTTGCCAGCTTCAGCTTCACCTGCTCAAGCTCACGCTCCTTGTCCTTCAACTGGGCCAGCAAGCGCTTGGTCTTGACCACCAGCTCGGATGGAGCTGCCTTGAGAAGTTCAGATAGTTCTTTAACTTCATGCTCGAGTTGCTTGATTTGCATGAATGCTCCACTGCCTGTTATGCACTCGATTCGCCGCACGCCGGCCGCCACGCCTGTCTCCGAAACCAACCGGAAGACACCGATCTCGCCGGTTTGCTTGCAGTGAGTCCCTCCGCACAGTTCCTTGCTAAACGTGTCTACGCTGACTACGCGCACCTGGTCGCCGTATTTATCTCCAAAAAAGGCCAGTGCCCCGGCAGCAACCGCCTCCTGGACCCCCATGACATCGGTCTTGACCGCCTGATTTTTCCGGATCTGTTCATTGACCATGGATTCGATGTCGTCCACATCCCTTGACGCGAGCGGACGGAAATGCGCGAAGTCGAACCGCAGGCGGTTCGGCGCCACCAACGAACCGTATTGCTTGACGTGCGGCCCCAGCAGTTCGCGCAGGGCGGCATGCACCAAGTGCGTGGCCGTATGGTTTCGCGCGGCATCGTGCCGTGTGACGGGATTGACCGACGCCCGCACCGTTTCTCCTGTGCAAATCCGGCCGGCGGCGACCCGGCCCTTGTGCACCACGACGGACGGAGCCGGACGCGTGGTTTCCCTGATTTCCACCCGGCCCTCCGGACCGTTCAATATCCCTTGATCGCCGGCCTGCCCGCCGCCTTCCGCATAGAACGGTGTCACGTCCAGAACGAGTTCGATCTCATCGCCTTCCGCCGCCTCACGAACCACCCGATCGCCCTTGAGCATGGCTTGCACCACGGCCTCGGCATCCAACTGATCGTAGCCAACAAACTTTGGCGCGCGCATGGTTTTTGCCAGCTCCGTTACGCCCGGCTTCGCCGCGGCAACTTCAAAGGCCGCCGACTTGCGGGCACGTTCCCGCTGTTCTTCGAGCGCGCGCTGAAAACCTGTCTCGTCAACGGCAATCCCCTGCTCGCGGCATGCTTCCGCAATCAAATCCATTGGAAATCCGTAGGTGTCGTAGAGCTTGAATGCCTGTTCCCCTTGTAATGTCTTCTGCGGCGAGGCTTT
>DASQGO010000141.1:0-15573 GCA_035632555.1 Nitrospiraceae bacterium
TAGTGGGATAAAAATTGGTGCCGTCATTCAGGCGGCAGGCCGGCGTCACATGCTGATCGTTCAGCTCAAGGACCCTGCGCGCCAGAAACCTGCCATAGAACCGCAGTGCGAGAACGTAGAAGCAGGAGGCCGCCACGACCAGCCAGAGACCGTTGACCTTTTCGTTGGGACTGAACAGGCCGGTGACGAACCCGAACGCCACAGCGCAGAGCACCGCCACCAGCGCCCATGCGAACATCACGGCAAGCTGCATGCGGCCTATACTATACAAGCACTGGGGCGCTGTAAACGGGCGCAGCGAATGGAAGTCAGACCAAACTAGCGGGAACGACCGCAAGAAGAAACTGACAACGTGCGCTCGGCGACGCCCATGCCGGCGCGAGAATCAACGTTCGCGAGTAACCCAACTCCGCATCTTTTTCGACCCCGTTCGCATGCACAATCCGGTCACATCCATACACACGAAAAACTCCCAGGAAAATCAGAGAATTGATCCGTACTTTAGGAATTCAGATGAAGGCATACCCCTACACCTTCCATTGTTGGGTTTCATCCATCGCTTCACGGGAAAAACTTTATTTTTTCAGAAAGATAGATCGGCTGGACGATCTCTGGCACTCCTGATGCTCCCTAACCCTGTGAGTAAGTAGTGCAAGTTATATGCTTGGTCTCCCGCCGCACTGGTCAGCTGGCAGCGACCAAGGAGAGAGGGAGAAAGAAAAAGGAGGCAGACAATGAAATTGCTCATAACAACGATGATCGTGAGTGTATTGGTCCTTGTCGGGACAGGACCGTCGGTCGGTCAAGCCGATCCCGGCATCATGCTCGACGTCGCGCCGAAGTTCGTCGCCGGAACGATTCAGGCGATTGACCCGGCCGGCTTGAACATCATCGTTCAGACCGACCAGGGGAAATCGGAGATGTTGCCGGTCACGAGCGCCGACGCGGTGAAAGGATTCGCCAAGGGCGATCGTGTGAGTGTCGAATTGGATGACAAAGGCACGGTCATAAAGATCGTCAAGACAGCCACAGACCAGAAGCACTCGCCCGAACCCAAGAGTTGAACCGTCTCCAAACAGTTACGCACCCTCTCATCCTCGCTGCCGGCTGACCAGTGGGGCAGGACACCCGCGTGCATATACAGGCGAGAACGACCGAGCGACGAATCAAATCGGTGTCTTTTCAGAAAGATAGCGATGGAGGCCTATATGACGCCGACCGAACGCATCCATCAACGGTTTCTGGTGGCGCTGACCATCGTGTCAGTCATCGGCATTTGCGCGCTCGATCTGACGCTTCCCCCCGGAGCATCGATCGTTGCATTCTACGTCATCCCCATCCTGATCTCTTTGTTGTCGGCAGAGCCGTGGCTTCCGCTTGCGACAACCATCGCCAGTCTGTCGCTCACGACGCTGGGCTTCCTGTTTCTGCCTTTCGACGGGGCATCCTCGTGGGTGGTTGTGACCAATCGTGCGCTGACACTGATTGCCATCACCGTGGTGGCCTGTCTGGCGCTCTTCTATAGACGGTTGGTCGAAGAAGAAAGGACCGTACGCTCCCGTCAGACCGCGGATGCCATGACCGGCTTTAAAGTCGTGCGCGGCCTGCTCCCTGTCTGCGCATCCTGCAAAAACATACGGGATGACGACGGCTCGTGGACGTACATCGAGACCTATCTCGAAAACCGCCTGGATGCGCACTGCTCCCACAGCCTCTGCCCGGAATGCCAGAAAACGCTCTGCGACAACCTCCTCAAGCATGGCCGGGTGGAGCGTGACGAACCTTTGCTGACACGATGACGTTCACAAGGAGGGTGTCGATGCAACGAAATCGCAGAATGATACTGCTCTTCGTGGGATGTCTCCTGGGGGCCATGGCCTGTCTCGAGGGCGCTCCCCTGCAGGCCGCCGAGCCAAAAACCGGCGCATGGTCCGGCGGAGGCGCCATCGGATTCCTGGGAAACACGCCGGACGGAACTGCGTTTGCCACCAACCTCAACGCCGACTATTTTGTAACGCCCCAACTCTCCCTGGGACCCCTTGCTCAAATCGCCGCGACGGGAGATCTTTTCCAGTTCGGTTTCTCCGGTCAGGCCAAGCTCTGGTTCGACCTGCCCGACTTTGACAAGCGATTAAGATTGAATCTGCAAGGCGGGATCGGTTTTCTTCACTCCGATCTGTTTGAATCGGACGACTCCTGGTTGATTCCGATCGGAGTTGGGCTTGATTATGTCTTGAACGAGAAGCTGAGTGTGACGTCCACCTTCCTGCTCAATTTCACCGATGTCCATACGGGCCGCGGGACGGACGCTCACATCATGCCTGGGCTCACCTTCGGGGTCCGCTTTTAGGGTTTCGTCGGTTCCTGTACCGCCGGCACAGCGAACGGCAACGATCCGGGCCCGACTGGAAGGGGGCGCAGCAGGCGGATCGTATTCACCTCCGCGGCTTTCGTGGCGATTTCCATCGCGAGTTGTTCTTTCGTGGTCGTTCCACCGACGACGCGGCGTTCCAATCGTTGCAGCGCGGCAGCCTCGAGTGCCGCGACCGCATCCGGCCGCACGACGAGATTCATCATGAGCCGTACTTCTTGATAGAGCGGTTTGCCGACGGCCTTCTCGACGAGTTCCTCGCCCAATCCCAGCATCAACCCGGCCGCCACATTCTCGCCTTCCTTGCCCTTGTGCTTCTCCCTGTCGCCACCGATTTCCACGGTGGGAATCGTCACCCATGGCGTCGGCACGTGATCAAGTCCTCCGGGAAGCCTGGCGGCAGGCTCCGCACCCGTCGCCCTTCTGGCCTGCTCAGCCGACTCTTTCGCCGCCTCGACGCGGGACGCGGCTTCCAGTCCGGTCGCGACCTGGCCGGAGACGCCCCCTTTCACTCTGGTCCGGCCGATCACGCCGACGCCGTTGGCCCAGAACTGCGACCCATCCGATGTCCTGACAAGAGAAAACCGGACACGTACGCGCTTCTCGGTCAGCACGGCGGCGACCTTGGTTGAAAAATCGTCCAGCACACCGAACATGAGGCCGTCCACGCCGAGCGCTTCGCCGAGCTGCTGAACGGTGGCCATGTCCAATTGACGTCCGAGTGTGATGCCGAGCTGATCGCGCAGGACCTGGTCGGTTTGCAGCGCCGGCTTGACCGCGTACTGCATCGCTTGCATGCGCAGAATCAGTTCCTCGCGCACATGGCCCGGCGCCTCGACATCGTTGGTGTTATTGATGAGCGGCAGGACCGCCACGGTCTTGATCGGATTAGCCGCGTCCGGCGTAATCCGACGGTACATGGGATCATGGAGCGGAGAGCAGGCAGACAGGAGCGCAAGCACGAGCGCGGCGCCAATCACCCTGGATGTCGAGTTGATAAACCGCATGAACATCTCGCCTACAGCTTCTTCGGGATCTCTTCCGCCAACACGGCCTTCCGCCCGCCCAGCCCAGCCAGGCAGCCCAATCCGATGGCGATCCAGACCAGCTCGCGAACCCTCCGCAGAAGCGCGAAGGTGATGCCGGTCAGCTCCGTGTAGCCGAACGCTATCAACACCAGCAGATTCCCGCCCTCCTGCGCGCCGAGACTGCCGGGGATGAAAAATGTCCCGCCCTTGATGAACACGGACAACGCGCCGATCGCAATCGCCGCAAGGGGGCTTACGGACGGCCCGCTGATGAAATAGAGGATTGCATAGACTTCCAGGGCTTCCGCCATCCAACCAAGGAAGAACAATCCGATCGACGACAAAAACGCGTGGCGGTCATGCGTGTAGAAATCCAGGATCGTGCGGTCCAGTTCGCGCAGTTTCCCTTCGCGCACCTCCAGGTAGGGAATGCGGATGCGGCACCAGCGCAGCACGTTCAAGAGCCCCAGGAACAGGCCGATCCGCTGCACCATCACAAAAAGCGCGATGCCGAACAACAACAGCCCGACTCCGACCAGCGCCGCCAGCAGCGGAGCGTTCGAGTCGCCAGAGGTCGAGGCCCCGACGAGCCCGAAGGCGAGGCCGATCCCGAGCAGGATGAACAGTACTTGCGCAATGGTCATCGTGGTTTTGGCCGTGATGACGGAGGCCAGCGCCTCGACCATCGGCACGCCGTGCGGTTTCAGCAAGACCGCTTTCAGCGGCTCCCCGCCGACGTAAGCGGTCGGCGTCGTCATGTTCACCACTTCGCCCGCAGTGCGGATCGCCAGCAGCTGGCCGAACGGCACGGCAGCCGCATGGGTTCGCAGCGTCAGCCGCCAGCCGTAGGCCTCCAGGAGATACATCAGCAGCGAGGGGAGCAGAATGATCAGGAATGCGAGCGGGCCGATTCCCGCGATGGCCGACAGGATATGGCCGGGCCCGATATGCCAGATCAATCCAGCGAATGTGAGGAGGCCGACGAGAAGGAGGATGGGTCTAAGCACGAGCAACGACGGATGGGCGCGTCGTCCACGCCAACATGATCCAAAAGATATTCGCGCCGATCGCCGTCAACCAGAGGAACCAGCTCAGCTTGCCGATCGCCGCGAAGAACAGCAGGATCACCGAAAAATCACGGCTGGCCATGTTCGCAAGAATGAACTCGACTCGGGCAGCCTGTCCCGGATGACTCCACCCCTGCCGCTTCCCGATCGCCTTGGCCCTCGTCACCAGCCACAGGGACATGATGTTGGCAAAGACCGCAGCTCCGCCCAGTGCCAGCGGCAGCCACGGCGCCGGCGAAACCGCCCACCCTCCCTGTGCAACGAACAAACTCCAGCCGATGCCGGCAAAGATCGCCATGTGCACGACGTTGTCCGTCATGATGTCCAATTGCTCGCCGAACGGCGATTCCGTGAAGGTCAGCCGCGCCACCTCGCCGTCGCAGCAGTCCACGACGGCCGCCAATTGAAACAGGAGTGCGCCCACAATACCGGCCGCGTGACTCCCCCGCGCGAAGGCCGCGGCGGCGAGCAGGCCAATGGCCGTTGCAATCATCGTGACCGCGTTGGGCGAGAGGCGCAGCGCCAGGAACATCCGGCTCAGCAGCGCGGAGACGGCGCGGTTGAAGTAGGTGTCCACGAAACCTTCGTGCTGTCCGCGCAAGGATTGAAAGAGCATCCGTTCGGCGGTTTTCGCCGTGGCGGCATCGTGCACGTGCAGGCACCAGTAGGATGACTGCGAGGATGTTTCCACGGCCGTCACGAGGCCCCGGGCTTGGGCGCGGCCCAGCAGCGCACGGACCGGTGGTCCTTCCCCTCTGATCGCTGACGACACGCTCATGAGGTTGGGCGGCAGCACGGCGATTTCCGTGGCATGGCCGTCGCAGACCACGGTCAACGCACCTCGTTCGGTTTCCGTCTGACGCCCCAAGACCTCGATCAGCTTCAGGGAGAGCACCATCTGCGCGCCGACAATCAGACAGGCGCCGTTCAGCTCGTGCGCCAGCGCGTCCCACGTGTGATGATCGTCAGGAGGAAATTCCCGAACCGGACGCCACCGCACGGCGGCCGTCACCCGCGGATTGTCTCGCAGCAGCCGCTTGAGTTCCGGTTCCTCCGCGCCCGCCAGCACCACGATCTCCTGCAAGCCGGCCCGCTGCAGCGTGAGCACGGTCCGCACGAACAGCGAAAGCCCCCCTACGACCGTCGACGGGCCGGCTTGGCCGGCGTTCTCCGCCTGCTTGCCGAACACGCCCCCGACAGCCACCACGATCGCGGTCCGGAGGCCGGCCGATTGCGTCCTGTTCTCTTTTGACAGTGTTTCAGCCATCGCCGCCCCGACCACTTGTCCATCAACCGAGTTTCGGAAGAATCTCCCGCTCGGCCTTGACCACGTCCTCCTCGAAATCAATTTCGGTCCACGGCAATCCGCCGATCCGTTCGTAGCCGACCCTGACATCGCCGAAAAACTCCAGCAGCGCGTCTTCGTACTCCATGTCCAATTGCCCACGTTCCATGTGGGTCTGCACGGAGCGGATAAGCGATCCGGTGTCCGCCCCACGGACCTTGAGAAAGCCTACACCCTCGCCGGCCAGATCATACCGGGCGGGCATCTTCTTGGTCAGCGCGATGACCCGCCCACCCTGCGCCACAACCATGCACTCTTCGCCGGTCTGCTTCACCGACTCATCCATCAGCAGCGCGGTCGGATGGGCCGAGTTCACCAGGCGCGCGAGAATCGTGCGATGGAACAGCACGTCCGCATCCATTATAAGGGCATCTCCGTTCAATTCCTCCCGCGCCCGCCACAGGGACGTGATGCTGCCACGCTGGTATTGATCGCTTTCCAGATACCGCACCGCCACGCCGCTCAGTCCGGAGCCGGCGGCCGCCCGGATCATCTCGTGTTTGTACCCGACGACGATGACGGCCTGCTTGATGCCGACGCCGGCCAGCGCATCCAGATACCGGGCCAGCAGCGTGCGCCCGCCGATTTGAATCAGACATTTGGGATGATGCTGGGTCACCGGCCACAGCCGCTTGCCGACCCCGGCCGCCAGGATGATGGCTCTCATGCGCGAACGGCCGCCGCTTCCAAGACTTTTTGGAACGCGGCGAGAAATCCTTCGATGTCCTGCATGGACAGCGCGCCCATGTTGGCGATGCGGAACACCTTGCTCTCCAGCTGGCCCTGCCCCGCGTAGATGACGTAGCCCTGTTCTTTCAGGCGGTCGTGCAGCGTCTGGTAGGCCACGCCGTTGGGCAGATGGAAGCAGGTGATCGTGTTGGATTGATGGTCCGCCGGAAGGAACGGCTTCACGCCCAGTTCCTTCATGCGCTGGCGGATCCGGGCCGCCGCCTTCTTGTACCGTTGAATGCGATTCGCCACGCCTTCTTCCAGCAACTCGTCGAGCGCCTCGTTGAAGGCGTAGGCGATCTGCACCGCAGGCGTGAACGGCATGCTCGCGACCTGGTCGTTCTCGTAATAATGAGGCAGGTGGAGATACCAGGAGCGCTTGGGGTAGTTCTTCATCCGTTCCATGAACCCCTTGCGGACGAGCACGAAGGACATCCCGGGAAATCCCTGGATGCACTTGCCGGCCGTTCCCGCCACCATATAGAGGTGCGGGCCGGCGATATCCAGCGGCTCTCCGGCCAGCCCGCTCACCGAATCCACAAGGAACACGCGGTTCTGGCTGTCCACCACCTCGGCGATCTCCTTCACCGGATTGATCAAGCCGGTGGTCGTCTCGTGATGCACCATCGCAACCACGTGCACTTCAGGACGCTGCCGCAGCGCCAGCCGCAACTGCTCGGGGTCGGGGCGCTTCGTCCAATCCATCTTCAATTCGGGCACCGCCAGCCGGTGGACCCCGACCATGGAGGAAATCCGCTCGCCATAGACGCCATTGTTGAGCACCAGCATCCGCTTGCCGTTTGGGATGGACGAGAGCACGGCGGCTTCGACGGCCGCCGTCCCCGAACCGGTCAACAGCACCGCCGTGTATTCCGATTCCGAACCGGGCACGAATGCCATGAGCAGTTTCTTCCGGATCCCCTGCAGAAGTTCCGCGCATTCGGACTCGCGATGGCAGAGATCGGGCCGGTTCAATGCCTTGCGCACGCGCTCGGACACGTTGACGGGTCCTGGATTGAGGAGAATCATGGTCTATTCAATCGCTTTCTTGAACCGCTGCGTCATGTCGGACGGCTCGATCATCACGCGGCCGGCGTCTTCCGCCTGTTCAGTGACCTTGACCAGCAACATGCTCGGACCGTCCTTCTTCAGCATGTCCTTGAATTCATAGACGATGTCTTCGCGTTCGATCGCGCGCTCGACGTGCGCGTACCCAGCGGCTTTCGCCACCTGCTCCAGCCGCACGACGTTCGAGATGGTCGGCTGGTTGCCCGTCGTGCCGTAGACTTCATTGTCCAGCACCACGTGCAGGAAGTTTTTCGGCTTGAGCGCGGCGACCGTCGCCAGCGTCCCCATGCCCATCAGCACATTGCCGTCGCCATCGAGCACGACGACTTTCTTGCGTGGTTTGTTCAGCGCCACGCCCAGCCCGATCGCTGCCGCCACACCCATGGACCCGATCATGTAAAAATGCGTGGCCCGATCCGCGATTTTATGGGCCTCGCGGGACGGAAAGCCGTTGCAGATGATCACCGGCTGGTCGGTGAGCAGTTCGAGCAACGCGGCAATCACGCGCGCGCGGCTCTGCATCGTGCCTTCTTCGGGTCTCATGGATGCAAACTCTTCACGATGCCCTTCTTCAGCAGCAGCGCGACCGGCACGCGTTCCTTCATAAAGGTCTGCGCCGTCCACCGAAGGTCATCGACCAGGGTCTGCTCCGAAAGCGTGCGATGGGGAATATGGACCGAATCGAGCACCTGCGTCATGTTTTCGCCCATCACCAGATGCTCCGGTGCGTCCTTCCCCTGGAACCCGCGCCACGAAATCAGCAGCAGGCACGGCTGCCTGTAGATGACGTTGAGTGAAATGATCGCGTTGAGCGAGGTGCCCACCCCCGAATTCTGCATCAAGACCGCCGGCACCTTGCCCGCCATATAGGCCCCGGCCGCCATCGCCACCGCTTCATCCTCACGCACGGCGGGGGTGTAGAGCCGCCGCTCCATGAGGGTCTCGATGATCCCGCCCAGAATAGAATCGGGAACTCCGGTAAAGAAATCGAACCCGACATCCTGCAGCGCCTGGACAAACACATCACTGTCGATCATGGAATACGGCTCCGAAAACAACAACGGCCGGCCATCGCGCGCCGGCCGATGAAACGGTTCGCATTATAGCCAAGCGATGGTGGATTCACAAGGTTGCCTGGGCCCGGCGATCATGCTACTGTGCACGCGTTTCAGGAGGAGGTCCCGTGCCAGACTGTCGTCTCCTCGCACCACTTGCCGCCATCACACTGACCGCCGGTCTGGTCTGCTCCATCACTCCTGCGCCGCCTTCCGCACATGCCGTGGGCATGACCGACGATCCCAAGGGGTTCAACAACATTCCCTGGGGAACGGCGCTGGACGGCCGGCCGGAACTCACGCTGGCCAATTCCGCCCCGCACATCAAGGAATACGATCTCAAAAACGGTCCGCTCCAACTGGGCGAGGCCATTGTCGACATGATGCGGCTCTCGACGTTCGACGGGAAGTTCGCCCGTGTCACCATCCGCTACCGCGGCAAGAACGTGCACGCCCAGGTGCTGGCCTATCTGCAGGCGCAATACGGGTCGCTTGATCGCACGCCCGGCCAGGCGATGCGAGGCTTCAACCAGCAGTACAACTGGCGCGGGACGGACACGGAAGTCAACATGACCTACGAAGGCCAGGGCGAGCGCGGTTTCCTGTTCATCGAAAGTGCCGTGCTCGCACCGCGTTTCAGCGATCTGCTTGCCGAACACGGGTACTGACCCCCGCCGTTCTCCGCAAGTGGTTCCTGAGACTGGAGATGATATGGCTACAGGGATGAGACCAAGAATCCAGTGATCCGACCATGATGATCCGCCTAAAACCACGTCCCGCAACCGCCCCCGGCACCGCCATGGCCGGTACAGCCGTCCTGATACTGCTGTGCTGCGCCGAACTCCTGATTGCCCCGCCTGCCTCAGCCGTCAACATGGTAAACGATCCGAAGGGCTTTCAGGGCATTCCGTGGGGAACAGCCCTTGCCAACTTGCCGAATGTCACCATGGTCGAATCCGCTGCCCGCATCAAGCAGTTCGACTTGAAACAGAGCCCGCCCCGATTGGGAGACATCACCGTCGAATCGTTGCGGCTCGTTTCGATCGACGCCAAGTTTGCCCGTGTCGTCGTCCGTTATCAGGGCATGGCCACGCACCAGTCGATTCTGAAATACCTGCAATCGCAGTTCGGGCCGCTCGATCTGACTCCCGGACAGATCGCGCGCGGGGTCCTCCAGCAGTTCACCTGGTCCGGCCCCGAGTCCGACATCAACCTGACCTACGACGTTCACCGGGACCGCGGATTCATCTTCATTGAAAACCGCACGCTCGTTCAGAAGCTCGACGAAGGCATGGCCCCCGATTCCGATCTGGCCGGCGCGACGTATTAAGCTCTTGCCCGCCGCTGCGCCTGAGTTTCCACCTTTTCGTTGACAACCCGGCGTGCTCTCTCGCATCATGCGCTCGATGCATCAGGCCACCAAACTCAGAGCCCTGTTCAAGCGCCCCGGCGCGGTAAAAATCGTCGGCGCTCATGACGCGCTCAGCGCCAAGCTGATCGAGCGCGCCGGGTTCGACGGCGTGTGGGCCAGCGGCTTCGCCATCTCCGCCTCGCTGAAGTGCATTCCCGATGCGAGTTTTATCGATTCCAGCGAGCAGTTGGCCGTGGAACGCCGGATGGCCGAAGCCATCGACATTCCCATCGTCGCCGATTGCGATACCGGTTATGGCAACGCCCTCAACGTCATGCGCACGGTCAACGACCGGGAGCGGGCCGGCGTGGCCGCCATCTGCATCGAAGACAACGTCTATCCCAAGCGCTGCAGCTTCTACGCCGGTGTGAAGCGTGAATTGATTCCGATCGACGAGCATTGCGGCAAGATCAAGGCCGCCAAGGCCGCGCAGACCGTGCCGGACTTCATAATCATCGCCAGGACCGAAGCGTTGATCGCCGGCTGGGGCAAGGAAGAAGCCCTCAAGCGCGCCGAAGCCTATGCGGCAGCCGGCGCCGATGCGGTGCTGATCCACTCCAAATCGAAAACCTTCGACGAACTGAAATCGGTGTGCAAGGCGTTTTCGGGACGCGTGCCGCTGGTCGTGGTCCCCACGATTTTCGACCAGACCACGGCGAAGGAAATGGAAGAGGCCGGCGTCAAGATGATCATCTACGCCAATCAGCCGGTGCGGGCGGCGATCAGAAGCATGCGCGAAGCGCTGGACATCATCAGGAAGGACACGCGCCCCGGCGCCGCGAACGACCGCATCGTCACGCTTCCGGAAGTCTACGACCTGGTCGGCGTGCCGCAGATGGAGCAGGATGAAAAACAGTTCCTGCTGGTCGGCGGCGAGAAGATCACGGCGATCATCACTGCGGCGGGCTTTGAAAAGCAGCTCCTCCCCTTGATCGAGGACAAGCCGAAGTGCCTGCTGGACATCAAGGGCAAAACCATCCTGGAGCGCCAGGTGGCGGCCATCAACGATTGCAACGTCAAGGACATCGCCCTCGTACGCGGCTATAAAAAGGAAGCGATCAATCTTCCCAACATCAAGTACTACGACAACGACCGCTACGAGGAGACCGGTGACCTCTTCTCGTTCTTCTGCGCCGAGAATGAAATGAAGGGCCGGACGCTCTTCCTCTATGGCGACATCGTGTTCGAGACGGCGATTCTTGAAAAACTGCTCAAGAGCCCGGCGGACATCACGCTGGTGGTGGACCTTGCCTGGCACGATGAACAGAAGCGCGGCGGAGCGCATTCCCACCTGAAGCCCGATCTCGTGAGCCTCAAGAACCGGCCGGCCACGAACTCCGCCGGCCGCTACATCACTCCGGACGAACATCATCACGTCGTCAAGATCGGCCAGCATGTGGCGGAGGACAAGGCGCACGGCGAATTCATCGGCCTCGCCATGTTGTCGGAAAAAGGCACGGATGCCCTCAAGCGCGCCTACCACGAGGCCGGCAGGAAATACGCCTCCAAAGGCTTCCACGAAGCCGGCTCGTTCAAGAAAGCCTCCTTCACAGACCTGATCCAGGAATTGATCGACCAGGGGCAGGAAGTCTCCTGCGTGTCCATCTATAAAGGCTGGATGGAAGTGGATTCGTTCGAGGAATACCAGCAGGCCTGGGCTAAGCTCCGTCAGTAATCGCTCCTGCCGACCAATCGGCGCCATTCCGAAAATCAACACACGCTTGTCACTCTCATGACCGGCATGCTACGTTTAGGTGAGTAACCACTCACTTACTATACGATCATGGCGACAACGCGGCCGACACATCGCAGGAAGGCATCGGGACGGGAGCGCCAGGCCGGCATCATCGCCGCCTCCGCATCGTTGTTCGCCGCCCGCGGATTCACGGGCACGACGACCAGGGAAATCGCGAAGGCCGCCGGCTGCAGCGAGGCCCTGGTCTTCAAGCACTTCCCGACCAAGCGCGCCCTCTACGCCGCGATCCTGGCCGAGAAGGCCCCCTTTTCCGAATTGCTGGCCGCCGTGGACGAGGCGGCCAAGAAACGGGATGACGCGCGCGTTTTCACCCTGATCGCCGGGTATCGCATCCGGCGCGGTGCGGATCCGACACTGCTGCGCCTGCTGCTCTTCAGCGCGCTGGAGGGGCACGAGCTGTCGAAAATGTTTTTCAAAAACCAACATCGGGTTTTCTATGACTACCTTGCCGGCTATATCGGGCAGCGGATCCAGGAGGGCGCGTTTCGCCGGGTGGACCCCCTGCTCGCCGCGCGTTCCTTCATGGGCATGATCGCGCACCACCGCCTCCTGCACGAGATCTTCCGCGTGCCGGCACATCGCACGCCGGAGGACAGCGTCGCAAACTACGTGACGCTTTTTTTGAGCGGCGTCCAAACCGGAACGGCTCAGGAAAGGCACGCCCGACCGTGAACCAGTTGCGGCTGCATCCCGTTGCCACGGTCATCGCCCTCCTCCTGCTCATGCTCGCGGGGCTCGTCACCTTCAAGCTGACGAGCAGCGGAGCCAAGAGCGACCAGCGCAAAGGCCGCGTGATCACGGTGGGCACCGTCGTGCCGGTCCGGCAGGATCTGGACGTCCGGCTCGAATATACCGCCGACATTTCTCCGAACCAGACGGTGAACCTGTTCTCGCGGGTGGACGGCTATATCGCCAGAATGCACGTGGACAAGGGCGACCGCGTCAAAGCCGGCCAGTTGCTCGTGGAAATCGACCACACCGATTATGTCCACGCGGTCAACCGCGCGAAAGCCAATCTCGCGGCTGCGAAAGCCGAGGTGTTCCGCCAGGACGCCAACATCCGGAACGCCAGGCTGACGCTGGACCGTATGAAAGCCCTCATCAAGGATCAATTCGTCTCGCAGCAGGATTTGGACACGGCGCAGGTCAATTACGACGTGGCATCCGCGCAGATCGAAACATACCGCGCGCAGGTGCAGCAGATGGAGGTGGCCCTGCAACAGGCCGAAACCAACCTGACCTACTCGTACATCCGCGCGCCGTTCGCCGGCTACGTCGCCGAGCGCAATCTCGATCCCGGTGCCTATGTCACCGGCTCCACCGCCAGCACATCCACCATGTCGCGCGGCATCCTGAGCCTGCACGACATTGAAACGGTGCGGATCCTGGTGGAAGTGGTCGAGAAAGACATCCCGCTGGTGAAGATCGGCCAGCAAGCGGAAGTGCACGCGGAGGCCTACCCGGGCCGTGTCTTCACCGGCCAGGTCACGCGGACCGTGCAGGCCTTGAACAAGAATACGCGCGCGATGACCGTGGAAGTGGATCTCACGAACAAGGACCAGGTATTGAAAGGCGGCATGTTCGCCCGCGTGGCCATCATGATCGGCATCCATCCGAAAGCGATCCAGATTCCGATCGATGCCGTGACGCGGCTGGAAGAAAACCAGTATGTGTACGTCGTGCGGGACGGCAGGGCCCGCCAGGTGCCGGTGGAGCTGGGCGGGCGCGCCGACAACCGGATTGAAATCACCAGGGGACTGACCGGAACCGAGCCGGTCATCGTCTCCGGCAAGGACTTGGTTAGCGACGGCACCGCCGTCGAAGCCCATCCGATGGAACCCCTGAAACATGAATCGTGACGCCTCATGCCCGGCCGTTCACGATTCGCGAATGACGAGTGACGAATAACGCCTTCGTATGTGGCTGACGCTCCTCGCACTCCGTAATCGCATCGGCATCCTGATGCTCTCCCTTGCGATGGTCGTGCTGGGCGCGACATCGCTCGACCGATTGCCGGTCGACCTGTTCCCCAACATCTCCGTGCCCGTCGTCTTCGTCGGCGTCATCTACAAAGGCGCCCCGCCGGTTGACATCGAAAAGAGCGTCGTCTACCCCATCGAGAAAGCCGTCAGCTCCGCCTCGAACGTGGAACACGTGGAATCGTTCGCCAAGCACGGCATCGGCGCGGTGCAGGTCTGGTTCAACTGGGGCGCCGACATCAACGTCGGCCAGATGGAAGTGATGCAGCGCATCACGCAGATTCTGAACAATCTGCCGCCGGGCGTGCTGCAGCCCTTCGTCGTCAAGTTCGACGTGTCCAACATCCCGGTCGCCTTCGTGACCGTGTCCAGCGACAACCTGGACGAGCGTGCGCTGTACGACCTGGCCTACAACACGATCGCCCCGCAGATCGAGCAGATCTACAACGTGGCGGCAGCAACGGTCGAGGGCGGCAAGGTCCGCCAGATCAACATCAATCTCGATCCCGCGCTGCTGCAGGCGCGCGGCCTGTCCATCCTGGACGTTGTGAAATCCGTGAAAGCGGCCAACCTGATTCTGCCGTCGGGCGACATCAAGGCCGGCAACCTCGATTACAACGTCTTCACGAACAACCAGTTCAAATCCGTCGAGCCGATCAACGACGTGGTCGTCAAGGTCAACGCGCTGGGCAATCCAGTCCGCGTGCGCGACCTCGGCACGGTCACCGACTCCTCCGACATTCAGACCAACATCGTCAGGACCGACGGCAAGCGGTCGGTCTACCTGCGCGTCAACAAGCAGCCGGCCGCAAACACGGTCCAAGTGGTGGACGCGCTGCACGCGGCGATGCCGAAAATGATCGGCATCCCGCCCGGCGTCCAACTCGGCATCTCGTTCGACCAGTCCCTGTACATCCGGATGGCGATCAAGAACCTGACCGAGCAGGCGCTGCACGGTTCGGTGCTGGCCGCCGCCGTCATCCTGGTATTCCTGCGCAACCTGACCAGCACGCTGATCATCTCCGTCGCCATCCCGTTGTCGATTCTTGTCACCTTCATCGTCCTCTACTTCACCGGCATGACCTTGAACGTCTTCACGCTCGGCGGCCTGGCCCTCGGCATCGGCCGGCTCGTGGATGATTCGATCGTCGAATTGGAGAACATCCAGCGGCACCTGAATACGGGCCAGAAACGGTGGGACGCCATCGTGGAGGCCGCGCGCGAGGTGGCCATGCCCATCTTCGCCTCCACCGTCACCACCGTCATCGTGTTCCTGCCGATTTTTTTCGTCGTGGGCATCGCCCGGCTGCTGCTGATTCCGCTGACGTTCACGATCGCCATTTCCCTGTTCACGTCCTTTTTCATCTCGCGCACGGTCACGCCGGCGCTCTGCTTCAAATATCTCAAGCCAGAGCAGGAAGCCCATCGCGGGATGCCGGGGTGGTGGGTGCGCTTCATGGAGCAGACCCGGATCATGTACGGCGCGATCGACGACCGCTACCAGCAGGCGCTCACCTGGACGCTCTCGCACAAAAGAACGCTCGTCACCGTGATCGTGCTGGTCTTCGTCAGTTCCCTGGCCTTAATCCCGTTCATCGGCCAGGAATTCATCCCGGTGAACGACGAAAGCCAGTTCCGCATCGTCGTCCGCGCACCGGTGGGCCAGCGGGTGGAAAAAACTGAGCTGCAGGTCGCCGAGATCGAACGGGTGCTCCGGGAAAACGTCAGGCCCGAGGAGCTGGACACCATCGTCTCCAGCACCGG
>DASQGO010000142.1:0-6715 GCA_035632555.1 Nitrospiraceae bacterium
TCCTTCGGCAGCTTGGTCTTCACGTCCACCGTGAAACCGGCTTTCTCCAGGATCGCGATGCCCTGCTTCGAAAGACTGTCGCTGACCAGAATTTTCATGGCGTTGGTGCCGCTCATCATCCTCTCCGCTACTTAGCCATCAGAATTTCTTGCGCCTTGCCGACACCACTGCCGAGCTTGACCGGATGGCCCAGCCCTTTGAGCACCATTTCGGTCGCCGCCAGCGCCGCGATCACGTCGAAGGTGTCCGCGTACCCCATGTGGGAGAGGCGGAAAATCTTCCCCTTCAGATGGTCCTGTCCGCCGGCCGCCGTCATGCCGTATTGCACGCGGAGGTTCTTATACACCGCCTGGCCATCGATTCCCTCGGGCGCGCAGACCGCCGTAAGCGCATCGCTCGGCGATTCCTTGGGAAACAGCGTGAGGCCCGCCGCTTTGACGCCCTCCCGCATTGCCAGCGCCAGCCTGCCCTGCCGCGCGAACATCTTGTCCAATCCTTCCGCCTTCATGATCTTGAACACTTCCTGCAATCCGATGATCAGAGACACGGTCGGCGTAAATGCCGTCTGGTTCTTGGTCTGATTCTCGCGTTCCTTCTTGAAATTAAAATAGAACGCGGCATTCTTCGCCTTCTCGGCCAGCCGCCAGGCCTTTTCGCTCACGCTCACGAACGCCATGCCCGGAGGCAGCATGAGCGCCTTCTGCGAGCCGGTGATGACCACATCCAGCCCCCACGCGTCGGTCTTGATGTCGAACACGCCGAGCGCCGTGATGGCATCCACCACGAGGATCGTATCGTCGTGCCTCTTGACGATTTCGCCCAGCGTCTTCACGTCGTGGGAGACGCCCGTGGATGTTTCGCTCGCCTGCACGTAGACGGCTTTGATGGACGGATCTTTTTTCAGCGCGTCCGCGACGGCCTGCGGATTCACCGCGTGGCCCCATTCCACCTTGATCTCCATCGCCTGGACGCCGAAGGTCTTGCACAGTTTGCCCCACCGCTCGCCGAATTTGCCGCCGTTCACGAACAGGGCCTTGTCGCCGGGCGACAAAAAATTGGATACGGACCCTTCCATTCCGCCGGTTCCGGACGACGCCAGCATCAAGACATCGCCCCGGGTCTGGAACAGCCACTTCAACCCCTCCCGCACCTCGGCAAAGATCGGATCGAACTCCGGTGCGCGATGATGGATGATGGGCCGTGCCATGGCCAGCAGCACTTCCGGCGGCACCGGCGTCGGTCCAGGAGCGAGCAAATACCGTTTCAGCATGGATGGTCCCCTCAGTACGTTCCAGATCGTGTTCAGACGGCAGGAAGGGCGTTACGCTATCACCTGCCTGCGGGCCCTGTCAAGGCGACCGGGTGCCTCACAAACGCGTCTGCATGGAATGCGCGCGATGTCCTGTTCGCGTGTCGCGCGATCGCATTGCAGAGATTCTCTTGACAAGCTTCGGGACCGCCATTACGCTGACTTTCCATGCAGAAAGATGTCTTGCAGACCGCACACCGGAGAAAAAACGACCGCCAGCAGGCCATCACGCTGGGTGCGCTGGCCTGCAGTTTGTTCATCGCGATCGGCGAATCGCCGGTTTTGGCGGAGCGGCTCGACCTCGGCCTGCAGCCATTCCATGAAGCGGCCTTCGACGACACGGTGATCGAGCCTCCCGCCGGTCCACGCACGACTGATCAACCGGCACCCGCCGGCAACAAGGCGAATCAGGATGGACCGGACGGCGCGGGCACGGCCTCTGAAGGGCCGGATACGGTGGATGCAACGGATGGCGACGTGGCCGACGGGACGGAGATCGTATCGGATGCAGACCTTCCGGACAGCGAGCCGGCGGACGCTGCGAACACGCAGGAAGCGGATCTGGTTGCAGACGCGGATGTGGATACACCGGACCCGGAGACAGCATTCGGCGAGTTGCCGGAGCCGAAATCCCCGCAGCTCCTCTGGCGGTTTAAAACCCTGTTTGTCCGTAAGGACGATGCCGACGGTGCCCCGGACAGGATTGAAGAGCTCGAAGAACACCTGTCGCACATCCCGCTGATCCGGACCGCCCGGGTCGAACGCCACATTCACTATTTTCAGACATCCAAGCGCGATCATTTCGACCAGTGGCTCACCCGTTTGGGCCATTACAAGCCGCTGGTCGAAAAAATATTTGCGCAATTCCAACTGCCGAGCGATTTGGTGTTTCTCTCGCTCGTGGAAAGCGGTTTCAATCCGAAAGCCTATTCCCGGGCGCGTGCCGCGGGTCCCTGGCAGTTCATGAAGGCGACCGGAAAAATCTACGGACTGCGGGTGGATGAATACGTGGACGAACGCCGGGATCCGATCAAATCCACCGTCGCCGCCGCGCGCTACCTGCGGGATCTCTATGATCTCTTCGGCACGTGGCCGCTGGCGATGGCGGCCTACAATGCGGGAGAACGGAAAATTCAGCGGGCGCTCCGGAAAGCCAATGCGGAAACGTTCTGGGAGATTGCGCAGACCAAATTCATCCGGCGGGAAACCAGGGAATATGTGCCCCGCTTCATGGCCGCAGCCATCATCGCCAAGAATCCCGATCAGTACGGTTTTGAATCAACCCCCGCAGACATTCATCAGTTCGAAGAGATCATCGTCTCGAGACCCCTCGCCCTGCGTGCTATTGCCGCTGCCACCGCGATCCCCTACGCGGAACTGCATCGGCTGAATCCGGAGCTTCGCCGGGATGTCACCCCGCCGGACGATCCGGCCTACCATCTCAAGGTGCCGGTGGGCAGCCGCGAGACGGTCGAACAGGCATTGGCTGCCATCAAGCCGTGGACACCGCCCGTTGTCACCGCCCGGTTCAAGAGGGACTCGGACCGGCATCCCGGCCAGTACCGCGTACAGATGGGAGACAATCTCGGCAAGATCGCCAAGCGGTTCCGCCTCACGGTCGAAGAACTGAAGGCCCGCAACAAACTGTCCGGCCGCTCGATCAAAGTCGGCGACGTGCTCGTCGTCGGGCGATAATCACACCAGATAGAATCAGCGTGCGGCGGGCACGTTGACAGACGGGGATGCGGGCGCGCCGCTGGCGGGAGTCTGTTTGGCCTCCAGCGCTTTCATGCGAACCGCGGCTTCACCGGCAAACGGGGAATTTGGAAAGACCTTGACCAGATTTTGATAGTGCGCCAAGGCGCCTTCCGGACGGGAGAGGGACTCTTCCAGCTTGCCGAGTTCAAACAGCACGTGGTCCTTGTTCAGCGTCCCCGGCAGTCCCACCACGTCCAAGAACGCCCTGACGGCCGCTTCCCGGTCCCCAGCGAGGAGGTGCGCATAAGCCAGCCGCTGATAGACCAGCCCGAGCATCATCTTGTTCGTGCCATAGGTCGCCACGTATTTGCTGTAGGCCTCGACGCCGCCCTTCACGTCGTTGATCTGCACCAGCGCATTGCCGAGTTGAAACAGGGCGAGTTGCGCGCTGCGGCTACGCGGGTGCTCCTCGACAACGCGGCGATAGAGCACGATCGCCTGCTTGAGGTTCTCCTCGGCTTTGGCGGAATTGTCCGCGGGGCGATCGAAAAACAGTTGCGTGGCCTGTCGATGCAGGCCTGCTGCAGCCTCATCCTGCCGCGCATCGTACCAGAGCGCGCCCCCGGCCGCCGCGACCGCAATCGCGGCCACCAGCGCGCCGATGAGCACGCTCCGGCGGTTCTGTTCCAGCGACACCAGCAGCCGCTCCATCCCGCTCAGCAGGTGGGCTTCGTCTGCGTGCATGGATTTTGTCTCATGTCGAATGCGATATGCCATGGCAACCCGTTTCCCTACGTCCGATCATATCAGAGCGCGCCTGTATCGTGCGCATAAAACCGCCGCGCTTATACTCGGCTTTGGCGTTTCTTGTCAATTGCGTCCGCCTTCTTCCAGCCCGCCAGTCGAGCGCTCTGCCGCGTTGACAGGCTCAAGGGTTCGGTATACCGTACGTCCCACCTGTCCCTGATGCACGGCCTGAACCTCCTACCCCGGTGATGCTTCCGCCTTCTAATACTGTTGACCGCGAGCCTGGCGCTCCGCTTTCCTGCCAGGCGCCCGCCTGCCAGTGGAAATCCACCGCCGTAGTCGTCGGGCTTCTTGTCCTGTCCGTGCTGGCCTTCTATTGCAAACTGTGGTGGCCGGGCTTGCTCCTGATCAAACGCGACGCCACCATGACCTTCCTCCCCATCAAACAGTACATGATTGAGCGGCTGGCGGCCGGCGAACTGCCGCAGTGGTTTCCATACGATGCGCTCGGACGTCCCTTTATCGGAGTGACCGTCACGGGCGTATTCCATCCCTTTACCACGTTGTATTTTTTCCTGCCCGCTCACGATGCCTACCGCGCATCTATTCTCATCTCGTGCCTGCTGGCCGCATGCGGCACATTTGCCTTGAGTCGGACGCTCCAGTTTTCGCGCAGCGCCGCCTTCCTGGCCGGACTGACTTTTGCTTGTTCCGGCTATGTCGCCTCCATGACCGAGAACATCCAATATTTGTACCCGCTCGGCGTGTTGCCGCTGTTTCTCCTTTCTCTTGAAAAAATCCTGGCTGGCTCCCCCGGCTGGATGGTCTGCGCTGCCGTCGTTTGGGCCACGGTCTTTCTCAACGGAGACGTCCAGACCGGCTACTACTTCGGGTTTCTGGCCCTGTTCTGGACAGCCATGCGCGCCTCCCCCTGGCAACATCACATCCTTCTCAAGTTGATGGTCGTGACCGGCATGGCGGTTCTGATCGCCGGCGTGCAATTGGGGCCGTCGTGGGCGGTGTTCCGGGAGAGCAACCGGTCTGTCGATTCCCTCTTCCAGGAAAACATCCTGACATGGTCGACCCATCCGCTCCGCCTGCTGACCATGGTCGCGTGGCCCAATTCCGAACAATCGGACCCGGCGGAGGTGGGGCGCGTCTTCTTCGGCGGCACGGCACGCGTGCCGTGGGCAGAGAGTTTGTACGTGGGAATCCCCGTCGCATGGCTGGCCGTCATGGGAGCCTGTCGGCGCCGCGACCTCCGTATTCTGACCGTGCTTGGTTTGCTGGCGACGCTGCTTGCGCTCGGACGATATGGCGGGCTTTACGGCGCGATGGCCCATGCGGTGCCTTTCTGGTCGGCCTTCCGCTATCCGGAAAAATTCATGGGGTTCGTCTCCTTGTCCCTGGCCATACTGGCAGGGGCTGGATTCGATGCCTTTCGAGCAAACCCCAAACATCCGGCACCCTGGTTTGTTTCGGCGCTTATCTGTTTCTCCATCGGAGGCCTCCTGAACACCGAGGCAGGGCAGGCTGTGGCCGCTGCCATTTGGCAGGCTCCTGCAGAACTCTTGCGGGATGTCTCGGAGACCAGCGCCCGCGCGTTGTTCGTCAGCGGGGCAGCGGCATGTGGAGTCGGAGCGATGACGATGCTGGCCCTAAAAGGATGGATCCGAGACACGGCTCTGACGGCCGGCATCCTCGCCGTCATTGCCGTTGATTTGGCGTGCGCCAACATGCGGGCATACATCACAGGACCCACCTCGATCACAACGTTCACACCGGGAATGGTACGCGCGCTCAGGGACCTGGAGGGTCCGCCGCAGCTCGGGCGCTTTCGGGTCGCCACGTTGCATTTCGGCCACCAGATCAGATGGTCCAGGCGGATGGAAAAGCTTCTGGGATACTATGGAGCCGCGGCCGCCCACTACCGGCACGCGCTGAATGGGGGAATGAACGCAGAATTCGGGATCGAGGGATTTCGCCCCACGCTTCCCGCCTATCATCCCGCGTTCGACGCCATCAAAACCAGCGCATCGAAAAACGAACTCTATGCGCGCCTGAACGTCTCGTATTTCATCGACCTCGGCAGCCGCGTCGACGATCAACGTCTGCAAGACGGCCTCGTCTATGCGTTGCCTGACTTCGACGTGGTGCTGCTCCACAATCCGGTTCCCGCAAAGCCGCGCGTGTATCTTTCACGCAGCCCAGAGTGGATAACCGAGAAAGACTCCCGGGGAACCTTGTTCTCCCGCCACGATTTCTTGCACGGCGAGGTCGATGTGATCGAGGCTGCCGAAGGAACGCCCAGGCCGAGGCCGGCGCAACACGGCACGGCCACGATCGAACGGTATCATCCGGAAGAAGTGCAGGTCCGTGTGGACGCGCCGCACGAAGCCGTCCTGATCCTGCTCGATGCCTACGACCAGGGATGGACGGCGCGGCTGGAAACCGGAGAAGCCCTCCCGATCATGCGTGCAAATGTGCTGGTACGGGCTGTTGCCATTCCAGCCGGGGACCATCTGATCACATTTTCATACCGCACTCCACTCCTGAAGGCCGGCGCCATCGCCACCCTCGCCGGCCTTCTACTCTCCGTGGGAATAGCGATCGCCGCCCCGCGGCTGAAGAGGAGATAGCCCGCCCTGGTTGAAGGTTGCCCACGGCCACCGACCCGCCGCGTCATCATCGCTGTTGACAGTGCTGTCCCCTGCAGATACCGTACGGCACATCCGTTGACTGCGATCACCGACGCGAATTCATGCTCCACAAGGAGTCCCCTGTGACCGCTTCGTTTGGTCCGTCGGGTTCATCGGCTCAATCCGGCGGCGGACCTCCTCCCGATGTCCATCGGTTTGTTCCCGGCCTGTGTCTTGCGCTCCTGGGCCTGATGATCCTGGCTTTTTATTACCAGCTCTGGTGGCCGGACCGGATCCTGGTCAAGCGTGACGCAACCATGAC
>DASQGO010000143.1:0-13316 GCA_035632555.1 Nitrospiraceae bacterium
GGTCGACGAGTTATATTTGAAACCGGCCGGACGCGGGAGTGATACAATGCAGGCCACGAAGGAATCCAATGGATTTTGGAACTCATTGCTTCGTGATTAAGTGACCCGCACGCCGATGCGAAACTTTAACGCCAAGTTCCGCTTGCGCGACAGCGACCGGCATATCCGGCTCGTCTATACGCTGTTCTTGCTGCTGATGCTGGCCGCGTTCCTTTTTTCGTTTTTCTGGGCCCACAGTATGACCAGCCTGGCTCCGGATAACATCGCCGCGCACTACCGAGGATCCGACACCACATTCGGCGAGCCCATGTCGTTCCGCGAACTGGCCGAGATCACACACTTCCACCTGTTCACGATGCCCGTGGTGTTCATGATTCTGGTCCATGTGCTCTACCTGACGACAGCCAGCGATCTCGTCAAGATGTTGACCACCTACGCGGCATTTGGCGGCGTAGGACTGGATCTGGCGTCTCCCTGGCTGATCAGCTACGTCTCGCCGATCTTCGCGCTAACAATGCTGGCCGGCGATCTTTTGATGACCGTCAGTTTTCTGGTGATGTGGGCGATCCCCCTCTATGAGATGTGGGTGCTTAAACGCCCCTTGATGGGACGAAACCACGAAGAGTCCTGACCTGCACCGGCCGTGTGGATCAAAAAATCAACGAACGGGAGAGAGAAACCTAGCTGGCTTCCTTATATCCGCAATCCTGGTTGCGGCATTGGACGCTGTTGCCGGCCTGCTTGCTGATCTTCTCGATCAGAAACGGCGCATGGCAGTTGGGGCAGGTCTTGTTGATCGGACGGTCCCAGAGCGCGAACTCGCACTTCGGGTAATTGGCGCAGGCGTAAAAGGTTCGGCCCTTGCGGCTCCGCTTCTGGACCAGGTTGCCGCCGTCCTGCGGGCATTTGACGCCAAGCGGAATTGCCTTGGTCGTCTTGCACTCCGGATAGGCTGAACAGGCGATGAATTTTCCGAACCGTCCGATTTTCACAACCATTGGCGAGCCGCACTTCTCGCATTTCTCGTCAGTCGTCATGTCCTGCTTGGCCACGATCTTGATTGTCCCGTCCGGCAGCCGCTCAAAATTCTGCGTGTTCTTGCAGGGCGGATCCTCCTTGTAGCCGGGGCAGGCCAGGAATTTTCCGTTCCGCCCCCATTTGATCTCGAGCATCCGTCCGCACTTCTCGCAGGGAATGTTCGTCGGGGGCTCGACGATATCCTTCGGCCCCGCGATATCCTTCGCCTTTTCCATGTCCTTGATGAACGGATCGTAGAAATCCCGCACCGCCGTCACCCAGGCCTTGCCGCCTTCCTCCACCTCATCCAGTTCCTTCTCCATCAATGACGTGAAGTCCGTATTCAGAATGTCCGGAAACCCCTTGACCAGAAAATCGTTCACAGTCCGTCCGGTTTCCGTCGGAATAAAGCGGCCCTCCGTCTTCTCGGCATATTTGCGATCCTGGATCGTCGAAATGATCGCCGCGTAGGTGGACGGGCGCCCGATGCCCTTTTCCTCCAGCTCTTTGATCAGCAAAGCTTCGTTATACCTCGGAGGCGGCTGCGTAAAGTGTTGCTTCGGCGAAAGACCCGCTTCGACCTGGCCCTCCTGACCCACCAGCCGCAACGACTCGCCCTCTTCCAGCACCGGCAGCTGGCGCGAGGATTCGTCGTCCGCCTCCTGATCAGCTTTGCGGGCCGGCTCCTCGCTCTCGGTGTCCTTCCCCTCCATATAGACTGCCAGATGTCCGGGGAATTTCACGACGGTGCCGTTGGCACGGAAGACATAGGCTCCGCGGGTGCCCTGCGGCGCGGAATCCACGCGGGTCACTTCCAGCACGGCCGGAGCCATCTGCGAGGCGACAAACCGGTTCCAAATCAATTTATAGAGCTGGTAGTGGTCCCGCTCCATATACTGCTTCACGGATTCCGGATCGCGGTCGACGGATGTGGGCCGGATCGCCTCGTGCGCTTCCTGCGCTGCCTTCTGGGTCTTATAGACGTTCGGAGTCGCCGGCAGATACTCCGCGCCGAACCGGTCGCGAATCAACTGGCGCGCCTCCTCCGCCGCCTCGGTCGAAATACGGGTGGAGTCCGTTCTCATGTAGGTGATGAGCCCGGTCGCGCCTTCCTTACCGATTTCCAGGCCTTCATAGAGCTGCTGTGCCAACGTCATGGTTTTCTTGGCCGAGAACCGCAGCTTCCGCGAGGCGTCCTGCTGCAGGCGGCTGGTGATGAACGGCGCAACCGGATTGCGGCGCTTTTCCTTCCGCTCGACGGCCTGGACTATAAAATGCTTGCCGCGGACATCGGCGACGATGCCCGCCGCCACCTGCTGCGAGGGGATCACCGCTTCCTTGCCATTGACGCTCTGCAGCTTGGCCTCGAAGGCAGGAGGATTTTTTCCGGCCAGCGTGGCCGTGATGGACCAGTACTCCTCCGCCCGAAACGCCTCCCGCTCCTTCTCACGATCGCAGATCAGCTTGACCGCAACAGACTGCACACGGCCCATGCTCAACCCGCGGCGGACCTTTTTCCACAGCAGCTGGCTCCCCTGGTAGCCGACGATGCGGTCCAGGATGCGCCGCGCCTGCTGAGCCTGCACCAGCTTCATGTCGATCTGGCCCGGGGACTGCAGCGCCCGCTTGATGGCGGACTCGGTGATCTCGTTGAACAGCACGCGGAAGACCTTCTGTTCGTGAGCCTTGCCCTTCCCCTTGGATTTGCCCTTCGGCTTGTCGTCCAATTCCTCCGCAATGTGCCAGGCAATCGCCTCCCCCTCCCGATCCGGGTCGGGTGCGAGAAAAACCTTGTCGACCTCTCCGGCTTTCTTTTTGATGTCGGCGAGGACTTTCGACTTGCCCTTGATCGTCACATAGTGCGGCTTGAAGTCGTTGTCGAGATCCACGCCGAGCTTGCTGGTCGGCAGATCTTTCACGTGGCCAACCGATGCCATCACGGTATAGCCCCGCCCCAGATACTTCGTGATGGTCTTGGCCTTGGCCGGCGACTCGACGATGATCAGTGATTTAATCATTGCGATTTGTGGGCGGATGGTTCGTTACTTCACAATAACCGACACGGGCTGACATATATACTGCAATCGGCATATTTTCAAGCTTCTGCACATTTTACACTTTGATGCATGAGCGGCCCGGGAGCTGTCGGACCGCGCCTCGCAACTCCAGCGCAAGCAGCAGGCTCGTCACGCGCGCAGCCGGCAGGCCGGTTTTCACGATCAGTTCGTCGATATGCATCGGCTCCGGCGACAACGCGCTATAGAGTGCGGCCTCGTCATCTTCCAGGACCGGTACCGAGGATTGTACCCGACGTGTCAAGGCCGTCCGGCTCTCCTCCAGCTGCGCCCGAAACGCCGGCTCCATCTGCGTGAGCAATTCCTCGATAATATCACCCGCCTGCTCCACTAGCTTCGCCCCCTGCTTGATCAAACCGTTCGTTCCTCGGCTCTGCTCCGATTGAACGGAGCCGGGAACCGCAAAGACCTCGCGGCCCTGCTCGGCCGCCAGACGCGCCGTGATCAGCGATCCGCTCTTCGGAGCGGCCTCCACCACGACCACGCCGAGCGAGAGTCCGCTGATGATCCGATTGCGCTTCGGAAAATGATACGCATGCGGGTACGCGCCGAGCGGCAACTCGGACAGCACGGCGCCCCGCTCCTCGATGCTTTTTCGCAAGGCCTGGTGCTCCGGCGGGTAGGTGCGATCGATGCCGCATCCGAGCACGGCGATCGTCCGCCCGCCCGCCTCCAGCGCACTCCGATGCGCCACCCCGTCGACACCTCGCGCAAGGCCGCTGACGACCGTCAGCCCCGCCGATGCAAGTCCCCGCTCAGTTGTTCGGCGACCAGGCGGCCTGACGGCGTCGCATGGCGCGTACCGACAACAGCCACGGCATGATGATCCGCTTCGCTCAGCGCTCCGCTCATGGAGAGCACCGGCGGCGGATCGTGAATCGCCTTCAAGCGGACCGGATAATCCGGATCAACAATCGTCACGATCCGAACCGGCAGCCGCTCGAGACTCTTGAGTTCACGGTCGATCGCCAGCAAGTCTTCGGCGCCTGGCCCCTGCCGGATTGCCTTCGCCAACGAGAGACTGACTCCGTCGACCCGCGTCAATGCATCGTGTGGGGTGCGCAGAACGGCATCCGGCGAACCAAAGCACTGCACGAGCCGGCACACCAGCGCATCCCCGATGCCAGGCACCGCGCGCAGCACAAACCACGGCCTGAACGATTCCACCGTCCTGGCCGTCTTTTCACTAGAGCGTAACGATATCATATTGCTCAAGGTGCAGCATGGGATCCGCCTTCACGACGAGCTTGGCCTGGCGTTCGCGCTGCAGCATCTCGACCCCGCCGTATTCCTCGCCATTCAGCAGCTCGGCGACGCTCGGGTGCACGCCGACGATGATCGTCTGCTCGTCCCCCATGTCGCCCAACCGTCTGAGTTCGCGGAAAATCTCATAGGCCACGGTGGTCGGCGATTTCGTGTACCCGCGCCCTTCGCAATAATGGCAGGGCTGGGACATGGTGCGCAGCAGATCCTCCCGCACGCGTTCGCGCGAAATTTCGATCAGCCCCAGGTCGGAGATGCGGGAGATCCTCGTGCGCGCCTTGTCGCCGGCCATGGCATCCACCAGCGCCTGATAAACACGGTCCCGGTTCTTTTCCCGCTCCATGTCGATGAAATCGATGATGATGATCCCGCCGATCCCGCGCAGCTTGATCTGATAGGCCACTTCCTTGACCGCTTCGAGATTGTTCTTGAGGATCGTTTCCTCCTGATCTCGCTTGCCGACGAAACGGCCGGTGTTCACATCGATCACCGTCATCGCCTCGGTATGATCCACGACGATGTAGCCTCCGGACTTCAGCCACACTTTGCGGCTGAGCGCGCGGGCAATCTCCATTTCGATGCCCAGATGGTCGAAGAGGCTTTCCTCCCGATTATAATAATGGACCCGGGAAACCTGGTCGGGAAGAAACCGCCGCACGAAGTCCCGCACCGCCTCGTATTCTTCCTTTGTGTCAATCAGCAGCCGGTCGACTTTCTTCGAGAACAGATCCCGGACGACCCGGAATGTCAGGGACAAGTCGGCATGCAGCAGATTCGGAGATGTCCCGTGCTCCCGTTTCTTCAACACGTCTTCCCACAGGGCCTCCAGAAACTCGACATCGGCGCGCAGATCCTCCTCCTTGACCCCTTCGCTCACCGTCCGCACGATGTAGCCGTGCCCGGGCCGGCGGAGCCGCTTGACGATTTCCTTCAAGCGGGCCCGCTCCTCGTCCCTGGGAATCCTCCGGGAGACGCCCACGTGCTCGACGCCTGGCATGAACACCAGGGACCGTCCGGGCAGCGACACATAGGTCGTCACGCGGGGCCCTTTGGTCCCGATCGGTCCCTTGGAAATCTGCACCATGAGTTCCTGTCCTTCTCTCAGCAGGGCTTCGATGGGCTTCGCCGACTGGCGGCGCGGCTTCGGCATTTCGCCGCCCTTGTCGTCGTCCTCGCTGTCCATCAGCGTGTCGCCGGCCTCCGTCTCGAGCGAGAGGTCAGACACGTGTATGAACGCCGCCTTATCCATCCCGATATCGATGAACGCCGCCTGCATGCCCGGCAATACTTTGACGACTCGACCGATATAAATATTACCGACGAAGTCCTTTTGTTTGGCGCGATCCACGTACAAATCCGTCATCACGCCGCCATCCAGCACCGCCACGCGGGTTTCTTCCCGCGTGACACTGATTGCAATTTCCTGTCCCATTCATCCTCCTGCTAGCTGAGAGCGCTGTGCTGTCAGCTGTTAATGTCTAATAAAACAGCGTCAACCGCCGCCGTTTAATGTTCAACAACAACCCCAGCGCCGCCATCGTGGCGACGGTGGAACTGCCTCCATAACTCATCAAGGGAAGCGGGATTCCCACGATGGGGAACAATCCCGCCGTCATGCCGACGTTGATCACCAGGCAAAAGGCCAGCATGGCGATCAGCCCGGCCGCCAGCAACGCACCCAGCATATCCTTCGCTTTCAGCGCGATTTCCAGCGACAGCCAGATCAACCCCGCAAACAGACCCAGCAGCACCAGCACGCCGAGAAATCCCCATTCCTCGGCGAACACCGCGAAGACGAAGTCGGTGTGGCTTTCCGGAAGAAATTTCAGCTGGCTCTGCGTCCCTCCGTACAACCCCTTGCCCAGCAGTTCGCCGGACCCGATCGCAATACGCGATTGCAGCCCGTGGTAGCCCTTGCCGCCCGTGTCGTAGGCGGGGTCCACGAAGGTCATGATCCGCTCGCGCTGGTAGTCGTGCAGCGACCCCCAGACGATTTCCCACGCAAACGGGAACAGCATGACGGCAAACAGCATCAAAGTGCCCATGGCTTTGGACCGCATGCCCACGACCAGCAGCATCGAGACATAGATGGAGAGGTAGCTGAGCCCGCTTCCCAAGTCCGGCTGCTTGAGGATCAGGAGCAGGCCCGGCAGCATGATCAGCCCCGGCAAGACCACCCGCTGCATCCACCCCTGGCGCGGGCTCTTGGTGTAATAGGTCGCCAGCGTCAGGACCAGCACCAGCTTGGCGAATTCGGACGGCTGGAACACGAACGGACCGATGGGAATCCATCGCTGCGCGCCGCGGCTGGTTTTGCCGGCCACCAGCACGACGACCAGCAGCACAAGCAGCAGGGCATAGAGGATGTACGCCAGCCGTGAAATCTTGTGGTAATCCACGGCGAGCATGGCCACAAAGGCTGCGCAGCCGATCGCAATCCAGGCCAGCTGCTTCATGTATACGGGCGTGCCGCCACCCGGCAGCGTCGACGTGACACTGTAGATCGACAGCACCCCCAGCGACAGAATCGCCGCGATCAGGCCGAGAAACCGCCAATCGAAGTGGTCCAGCGTCAACGAACGGCTGTCCAAGACACGGTCAATCATGGGCGTCCCGCATTGCGACGGCCATCGGCGGCGATTCCCGTTCGACCGCCGCGTCGGCCGTCACCGGCTCGGCCGGTTTCAATTTAATGTAGGCTTCAATCACCTGCTTGGCCAGCGGGGCCGCCCACGATCCACCATGTCCCATGTTCTCGACCAGCACCACCACGGCGATCTTCGGCTCATCGGCCGGCGCATAGGAGACAAACCAGGCATGGTCACGCAATTTCTTGGGGATGTCCTTGTCCTTTTTCCGATCGTCCTTCAGCGCGGCCGTCTGCGCCGTGCCGGTCTTGCCGGCAATCTGCACGAGCGTCGAGCGGGCCCGGCCGGCCGTCCCCCTGCTGACGACGCCGGCCAGGGACTCATGGAGCAGCTCGTAGGTTTCCGGTTTCAGCGCCAGCTTGGGACGCGGCACCGACGGAAGATCCAGCACCTGGCCGGTCGCCCGCTCTTTGATCGCCCGCACGATGCGGGGGCGGAACGATTCGCCGCTGCCGGCGACGGTCGCCATGACCATCGTCATCTGCATCGGCGTGACCGTCGTGTACCCTTGTCCGATGGCGGCCGAAATAGTCTCGCCCGGCATCCAGATCTCGTTGCGCGCTTTGGTCTTCCAGGCCGTGGATGGGACGATCCCCGTGCGTTCCGACGGCAATTCGACGCCGGTTTCGTGCCCGAGCCCGAACCGGTCGGCAAACTCCGCCATCGTGTCGATGCCCAGCCTCTGGCCGATCGTGTAAAAAAACACGTCGCAGGAATCCACGATGGCATCCACCACGTCCATGACACCGTGCCCTTGCGCCTTCCAGTCCCGATACACGCGGCCGCCGAACGGATAGCCGCCCGTGCAGCGGACCCTGGTCGTCGTGCTGACGACGCCCGTTTCAAGCCCCGCGGCCGCGACCACGATTTTAAACGTCGAGCCAGGCGGGTACTGCCCCTGCGTCGCGCGATTCGTCAGTGGATGCCCTTCGTCCTGGACGATCTTGTCCCATTGTTTCGGAGTCAGTTCGCGCGAGAGCATGTTCGGATCGAAGACCGGCCGGCTCGCCATGGCCAGCACATCGCCCGTCGCCGTTTCGATGGCAATGATGGCACCGAACTCGTCGCCGAGCAGCTGCTCGGCCAGCGTCTGCAAGCGGGCATCGATCGTCAGATACAAATCGTCCCCAGCCGACGGCTTGCCGACTTCGACCGTCCGCTTTTCGTGCCCCATGGCGTCCACTTCCACGGTCTTCTGCCCGGCACGCCCGCGAAGGAAGCGGTCGTAGGTTTTCTCCACCCCATACTGTCCGATGATGCTGCCCAGATGGAGTTCCGCGTATTCGGACCGTTCCAGCTGATCCGACGACACTTCGCCGACGTAGCCGAGCAGATGCGCTGCCGTCAGGCCGCCCGGGTAATTGCGCTGGGATTCCGCCAGAACGGTGACGCCGGGAAGATCCAGCCGGTGCGATTCAATCAGCGCCGCCTCGCGCAGCGTCAGCCCGTCCTTCACCTTGCGCGGCAGCAGCTTGCTGCCGCGTTCCGACAGTTTTTTCCGCACCGTCGCCTCGTCGAGCCCGACCAGCGTCACGAGCGATTCGAGCAATGCCTTGCGGTCCTTCACATCCTCCAGCGTCACATAGAGGCCGAAGCTGGGCACGTTGTTGGCCAGCAGCACGCCGTTCCGATCGTAAATCAGCCCTCGAACCGGCTCCAGCACCACGGCCCGTGTGCGGTTGTTCTCCGACAAATCCTGGTAGTAGCCCCCTTCGCTGATCTGGAGATACCAGAGCCGCAGCGTGAGCAGCCCCACCACGAGCAACAGGCTGACCTTGAACAGGATCAGCCGCTGCTGAAGCTCCCGCAATTCGTCGTGCTGCGTGCCGCCCCGCGCGCTCATGCCCCCCGCCTCGCTGCCCTCGGCAGCCTGTCAGACCAGCGCATCATCTTTTCGGAACCGTTCCGCCAACACCCAATACAATCCCATGGCGACCATGCTGTCGAACACCGCCTGCGGCAACAGCACCGATCGGACCGCAGCCAGCGCGTCCTGCCCGCCGGCGCCCGCAAACAGGAACGCGATCCCCGAACACACGGACAGGCCCAGCATCATGGGCAGCACCGTCGCCGGAGTCGTGCGGGCCACATAGCGCCCCACCAGACCGGCCGACAGCCCGATGACCGCTTTGGTGACCGCATTCACCCACGCATCCCCGGCCGAGAAGAGATCCTGCTCAAAACCGAGCAGCATCCCCATCATCATGCCGTCCGCCAGCCCGCCAAACAGCCCGATCAGGCTGACGGCAATCAAACACAAATCGGGACGGACCCCGGCCACGCTCAGGTGCTCAAGCACCGTCGTTTGAACCGGCACCAGCCCCACCATCAGTCCGACATAGAGCACCGTCTTCATGGCTTTTTCTTCTCCGCCGGAAGCGTTGCGACGGGCTCATCAACATGCCGGGGCACGGTAACCACCAGCACTTCTTCCAGCTTCGTGAAATCCACGTCCGGCTGCACATCGGCCGTCTGAAAGAGTTCGCCTTCGTCTTTTTGTATGTTCGTGATCGTGCCGACGGGGACGCCCTTGGGAAACCGGCCGGTGAGGCCCGAGGTGACCACCGGATCGCCGACCCGCACCGTCGAGAGCAGCGGGATATATTTCATGCGCACCGTGCCCGTGAACGTGCCTTCGATGATGCCTTCGTCCCTGGTCCGCTGGATCATGCCCGTGACGGCATTGTTCGGATCGGTGATCAACAGGACGACGGAGGACGACGCGCTGGTCTTGACCACGCGCCCCACCGCGCCCGTCAGCGTCACGACGCCCATCTCGACCTGAATCCCGTCCCGTTCGCCCTTGTCCAGCACCACACCATGATACCAATTGCTCGCATCACGGCCGATGACCCGCGCCGCCACCGTCTGAGCCGGCGCGCTCGCCTGGAAGCGAAGCAATTCCCCCAATCGCTGGTTGGCCGCCGCCATCTCGCGCAAATCGGCGGCCTGGCCTCGCAGAAATTCGATTTCGCGTCGCAATTGCAGATTTTCTTCGTGCACCTTCTGCAGCGCCAGGTAGCGATCCCAGACCGCCCCGACACGGCGATCCCCGGAAGACAGGAGTTCAAGCGGGAGAGCGACGACATCGGCCAGCGGTTTGCCGATGGCATGGAAGAGCGTCCGGCTTTGTTTGGGGAGAACGAAGACGAGCGAGAGCACCAGCGCGCAGAACGCAAGCAGCACTCGCCTCGTTGCGGATGTCGAGCGAAACATTGGCCATCCCGGGCGGGATGGGCCCCCTTACCGATTGCTGCTGTATTGGGACATCACCGTGACCTTGCGAAGCAGGTCCAACTCGTCCAGGATTTTCCCGACCCCCAACACGACGGAGGTCAATGGATCATCCACGGTGATGATCGGCAGATTCGTTTCTTCGCGGAGTCTAGTATCCAGGCCTTTCAGCATGGATCCTCCCCCGGTCAGGACAATCCCTCGATCAATAATATCGCCAGCAAGCTCTGGGGGGGTGTTCTCCAGGGCCACCTTGATCGCATTCACGATCGTCCCGATGGGTTCCTGAAGCGCTTCCCGGATTTCGGCGTCATCCACGACCAGCGTCCTGGGGATGCCCGAAATCAAATCCCGCCCTTTAATCATCATCGTCTTCTTCTCCTCGAACGGATAGGCCGAGCCGATGTCCAGCTTGATGTGCTCGGCCATGTGCTCCCCGATGAGGAGGTTGTATTTCTTTTTGATGTAGTTTGAAATGGCATCGTCCATGCGGTCGCCGGCCACCTTCACGGATTCGCTGTAGACGATTCCGCCCAGCGAGATGACCGCGATGTCCGTCGTCCCGCCGCCGATGTCCACCACCATGTTGCCGGACGGCTCGGTGATCGGCAGCCCCGCCCCGATCGCAGCTGCGACCGGCTCTTCAATCAGATAGACTTCATGCGCGCCGGCCAGCTCGGCGGAATCCCGCACGGCCCGCTGCTCGACCTGCGTGATGCGCGACGGCACGCCGATAATGATGCGGGGACGGACAAACATGCTGCGGTTGAGCGCTTTGTTGATGAAATAGCGCAGCATGCGCTCGGCCATCTCGAAGTCCGCGATCACGCCTTCCTTCATGGGACGGATCGCCGTGATGTTCCCTGGCGTGCGGCCCAGCATTTTCTTGGCTTCCGCGCCGAACGCCAGCGCTTTCTCTGTTTTCTTCTCCACGGCTACGACGGACGGCTCGTTCAGCACGATGCCCTTCCCACGGACGTAGACCAGCGTCGTCGCCGTGCCCAGGTCAATGGCAATGTCGTTTGAAAACCAGCCTAAGACTTCCGAAACAAATCCCACGATGACTCCGTCTCTCTCGCTCAGTCAGGAAAATCCAGCTGTCCGCTATCTAAAACCTGCGTGCCGGCGATTTCGTCACCCAGCCGGACGCCCTGTTCATTCCCGATCAGCAGCAGCGCTTCAAATGCCACGACCGCCCCTGCCAGCAGCCAGCCGATATACGGCACCGGAAACAGCAGGTACGCAAAGGCCAGCGGGAGATTGCGGACGATGGATTCCCGGAACCCCGGGAATTCCTTCGTGCGCGGGACCACGGTCTGCAATCCGATCAGCCGCTTTCCCACGCTCTGCCCGCCGGGAAATCCGTCGGCAATCAGCGCATACGCCAATCCCGAGATCCACCCCACCGGCGCAATCACCTGACTCGCGGCTGCGACCAGCATGCCGTCGATCGCCTTGGCGATGAACCGGTTCAGGACATGCGCTTTGGGATAGACCCCGCTTTGCAACGGGCTTGACCCCCACGCATCCTCCGCCAAGCGACCTCCTCACAACTGACGGCAAAGTATAGCAAACTCCGCTCCGTATCACAAACATCGCTTTCCGAACGTCTGACTTGCCTTTCTGACGGACGGTCAGTAGAATCTGCCGCGCACGGGAGAGCACGCATGATCAAACTGCTGCGGGAAGGCAATCAAAAGTTCCCCTGGGCCCTCAAGGCCGTCATGATCGCCATCGCCCTGACGTTCATCGTCGGCATGGGCTGGTGGGGCTACGGCGAATCACAAACTGACACCATCGCTACGATCGGCCCGCTCAAAATCACGCGGGACGAATACATGCGCCGCTACAAAAACCTCTACGAGTACGCCAAAAAGCAAAAGATGCCGGATGCGGTCAAGGATGAGGTGCTCAAGGAGATGGCCGTCGAGCAGATGGCGGAGGAAAAACTCTGGCGCCTGGCTGCAGACGAGATGGGGCTGACCCTCTCGCCCGAGGAACTGCATGCGGCCATTACGCGGATCGCGGACTTCCAGCAAAACGGAAAGTTCGATCCGGAACTCTACAAGCGCCTCCTGGCCTTCAACCACCTCACGCCGCCGCAATTCGAAGCTGAATATGGCGCGCGCCTGCTGGGCGACAAGGCCATGTCGGTCGTGTTCGACTCCGTGGCCCTGACCCCGGCTGAGATCGAGGAAGCCAAGACCCTGATGGCACGTCCGTCGTCGCCTGACTCTCCCGCCGGTCTATCGGCCAGGGACCGTATCCTGCAGGACATGCTGTTTCAAAAGCAGCAGCGCGCGGTCATGGCGTTTCGGGAAGCGATGAGAGTGAAGGTCAACGTGCAGATCAAAAAAGAACTGCTCTAGACGGCTTATTAATCTTCCGTAAGGCTAGTTGGCCCGCTCGACCAATCGCCCACCACCCTTCTTCAGCACATCCGGGCTGGCCAGTAGCTGCGGCGTCTGCTCGTTGTTGTACTGCTTGCGGGCAATCTTTGAGACGTTCGGTTTGACATAGTCGTACAGCTCGGCCATGTCGATGGAGCCGTCCCTGTTCGCATCCGCCTCTCCCTGCAAGCCTTTCAGGAAAAAGTACGTCAGCAACCCGTGCCCCTTCTCCTCGAACGTACTCGACACCTGATCGCCCGTGCTGGCTGCAAGAATCACGGTTTTCCCGGTTGACGCAATCGCGTGCTCCATGGACAACCCCATCGGACGCATCCCCTTGGCAATGACCGAGCGGCCGCCGGCACCGGAAAAACAGGAATCCAACACCACGGTAATGTCCTTCACCTGGAGCCTGTCCAACGCCGCGTAGAGGCGCTTTACGGGATAGCTTGTGGCATCGACAAAGGCCGGATCGCCGTCGTACGGCACCAGGTACGCATCCCCCGTCTTTGTATTGGGCGCTCCGTGGCCTGAGTAATAGATGAAGACAGAACTGTCCTTCTCGACGTTGTTCGGAAGCCAGTTCTCGAAATATTTTTCCATGTCCGTCCGAGCGGCCTTGTCATTGATTCGGACGATGACGTTCTCTTCGGGATAACCAAGCACCTTGGTCAAATATTCCCCCATCT
>DASQGO010000144.1:0-14032 GCA_035632555.1 Nitrospiraceae bacterium
GCGCGTCACGCTTTCCGACAAACGACCCCTCAGAATGCCATCAGATATTTGAGTTGGATCCCCGTTTGAAAATCAAAAGTGGGCAACAGGTCCTGCACACGGCTCTCGATGATTTCCCTGATGGAAAATCGTTTCTTCGGCTCGACCAGCGTGGGCTCTCCCTCGATGCCGACCATATCCGCGGCGATGCGCACGGCGTCATCCAGATCGCCCAGTTCGTCCACGAGTTTGGCGTCCAGGGCCTGCCGGCCGGTAAAGATGCGTCCGTCCGCCAACGTCCGCACGGCAGAAACGTCGAGCGAGCGGCCCTCCGCCACGGCCTCGATGAACTGGCTGTGGACGTCGTCCATCACGGATTGCAAAATCCGGCGGTCGTCGGGGCCCATTTTTCGAAACGGCGAGCCAATATCCTTGTAGTGCCCGCTCTTGACCACGACGCCCTCCACGCCGACTTTCTTGAGCAGGCCTTCCAGGTTCACCAATTCCATGATGACCCCGATGCTGCCGGTCAGCGTGCCGGGGTTCGCGATGATCCGGTCGGCGGCGGCGGCAATGTAATAGCCGCCCGATGCGGCTACGGTGCCCATGGAGGCGACGACGGTCTTGTTGTGCTTGGTGCGCACGCGCTGGACGGCATCGTGGATTTCCTGCGACGGGACCACGCCGCCGCCGGGGCTGTCGATACGCAGCACGATGGCCTTGACGGACGAGCTGTCTCCGAACCGCTTAAGGTCCGCCACTGTGTCTTTCGCATCCACGATGACGCCTTCGACACGGATGAGCCCGATGCGGTCCTCGCCGGGCACATCCATATCGGACAGCCAGGCGTTCGCTACCATCAGCACCGCCAGACCGGCCAGTGCCAGCCAGATGAAGCGCCGCCAGCGTTTCTTCTCGCGCGGAGGCGCCGTGGTGGAGTCGTCAGTCATGGGTCACGAGGCCAGCCGATGACAGTCAGCCTTCGTCTCCTTCGTGGTCAGTCCGCTTTTTCGATTTTTTCACCGCGCGGCCGAGGCTTTGATCCACAGCCCCCTGCGAAGCATGATACTCGTCCACGTGCTTACGATCCGCATCCATCTGGTGTTCGCGCAGGCTGAGGGCGATTTTCCGTTCCTCGCGATCCACCTTGATGATCTTGGCCGTGATGTCGTCCTGGGGCTTGAACTTCTCCTCCAGCCGCGCCGGAGGCTGCAGCCCCGCTTCACTGATATGGATCAGTCCTTCCACGCCGCTCTCCAGCTCGACAAAGACGCCGAAGTCGGTGAGCTTGGACACCTTGCCGGTGACGCTGGCCCCCACACGGTAGCGGTCCGGGATGTCCACTTCCCAGGGATCGCGCGAGAGCTGCTTGTAGCCGAGGGAGAGGCGTTCCTTTTCCTTGTCGATGCGCAGCACGACCGCTTCGACCGCCTGCGCTTTCTTGAACAGCTCCGAGGGATGCTTGATGTGCTTGGTCCAGGACATGTCGGAGATGTGAATCAGCCCGTCGATGCCCTCGTCCAGACCGATGAACGCGCCGAAGTCGGTCAGGCTCTTGACCTTGCCCTGGATGCGGGTGCCGGCCGGATATTTGGCCTCGACCATGTCCCAGGGGTTCGGCGCAGTCTGCTTCATGCCCAGCGAAATTTTGCGGTTGCCGGGCTCGATGTTCAGCACGGCGGCTTCAACCTGGTCGCCAACGGACACCAGACGAGACGGATGCCGGACTTCATGCGACCACGACATTTCCGAAACGTGCACCAAGCCCTCGACGCCCGGTTCGAGCTCGATGAAGGCCCCGTAATCGGTCAGGCTGACGACTTTTCCCTTCACCCGTGTGCCGATCGGATACTTGGCGGCCACGCTCGTCCAGGGATCCGATCCTTTTTGCTTGAGGCCTAGGGAAATGCGGCCGGTCTCGCGGTCGTATTTCAGAACCATGACCTCGACCCGGTCGCCCACGACGAACATTTCCGACGGATGGCCGACGCGGCCCCACGACATGTCGGTGATATGCAGCAAGCCGTCAATGCCGCCGAGATCGATGAACGCGCCGTATTCGGTGATGTTTTTCACGATGCCCGGGACCAGCTGCCCTTCCTTGAGGTTAGCCAGCGTCGTTTGCCGCTTCTTGTCCCGCGACTCTTCGAGCAGCACACGGCGCGAGACGACGACGTTGCCGCGCCGGTGGTTGATCTTGATGATCTTCAGCGGGAAGGTCTTGCCGACCAGCCCGTCCAAGTCGCGAATCGGGTGCAGATCGATCTGCGAGCCGGGAAGGAATGCCTTGACGCCGATGTCCACCATCATCCCGCCCTTGATGCGGGAGAGAATCTTGCCGTCCACGATACGTTCTTCGTTGTACGCCTTCTCGAGGTCTTCCCAGACCTTCATTTTATCGGCTTTTTCTTTGGACAGGATCAGATTGCCGTCCGCGTCCTCCCGTTCCTCGATATAAACCGCGAGCCGGTCGTTGACCTTCAGCCCCTGCAGTTCCTCGCTGTTGAACTGCTCGGCCGGGATGATTCCCTCGGATTTGTAGCCGATGTCGACGACGACCTTGCCCTTGCCGACGGCGACGATCCGGCCTTCGATGATGGTGCCTTCTTCGAAGTTCCGGAACGTTTCCTCATACAGCGCGGCGAGCGCGCCCCGATCCATCTGTTCTCCTGCCTGCTTTGATGCGGTGCTCATGCGTGCGATACCAATCCTTCCTGACGTCTCCGACTCTCGTCGGGTGCTGATGGTTGAAAATGCCCGGTCTCACTCAGCCTTGCGAGACAGGGCCGCCGTCCGTCGTTCGCCCGGATCCGCCGGATGGGCCACCTGCCCGAGGTCGGCGATCCTGCCCATGACGGTCCGGCTCACGTGCTGATAGAACTCCTTTCCGGAACTGTGCTGCGCGGCATCCGTGAAATCAATCGGCGCTCCGAACGTCACGCGGATCGGATGCAGCGAGATCCATCGTGCGCCAGCCGGAAGCGCCTCCCGCGTACCGGCAAGATAGGCGGGGATCACGGCACAGCCGGTTTCCGCCACAATGACACCCATACCCGGCTTGCCCCGCCTCAGCGCGCCGTCCGGAGTCCGGGTACCCTCCGGATAAATAACCACGATCTTTCCCTCCTGGATAAGGCGGATCGCCTTGCCGAATCCATCGCGGTCCAGCCGGTCCTGCCGGATCGGAATCCATCCGAGCCACTGCAGGATCGGTCGAAGGACGGGAAGGAACAGGTCCTGCCGTCCCAAATACCACATGCGCCGCCGGATGCTGGCTCCCACGAAGGGGATATCGATATAGCTGGCATGGTTCGCCGCGATGAGCACGCCGCCCTGCGCCGGGATATATTCGCGTCCCACCACCCGATAGCGGAAGAGGAGTTTCCCCACCGCATTGACCAACAGCCACAGGATGCCATACGCCACATTGCTCACAGTTTCAATAAACGTTTCACGGGCATGCGATCAATAGGCCATATCGATCGTCGCGAGTTTCGCGCTGACTGCGGAACAGGACTCGCATCGATCGACACCAGCCCCAGACATTGACCAACAGCACGGGATTTCATCGCTCACGATGCTCACAGTTTCGCTGCAATCTTCCCCATCATGCGGTTGATGACCTGCTCAACCGTGAGCGACGAGGAGTCAATGACCTCCGCGTCCTCCGCCGGGACCAGCGGCGCGATCGCACGCGACCGATCCCGCTGATCGCGCATTTCAATATCCTGCTTCGTCCGTTCCAGCGGCGCCGGCCGCCCCGCGCCGGTCAGATCCTGCTGCCGACGCCCGGCACGCGTGGTCACGTCGGCATCCAGAAAAAACTTTGCCTCGGCTGCAGGAAACACCCGCGTGCCGAGATCCCGCCCTTCCGCCACCACCCCGCCGGCTTCGCCCACGCGCCGCTGGACTGGGAGCAGCCAGTCCCGCACGGCCGGAATGGCCGACACTTGAGAGGCCAGGGCGCTGATCTCCGGGGTCCGGAGATCGTCCGTCACATCCCGGCCATCCACGGCCACATGCAACCCGTCACTTCGCTGGTCCATGCTGACCTGCATGGCGGGGAGCAGCGCCGCGACGGCTTTCCCATCCTCCGGGTTCACGGCTGCCGACCGGACTTTCCAGGCAACCGCCCGGTATAAGGCGCCGGTATCGAGATACAAATACCCAAGGCGTGCAGCCAACTGTCTCGCTACCGTGCTCTTTCCGGCCCCGGCAGGACCGTCGATCGTCACAATTAGTCGCCGAGCCGATGGGCGCGGCAGAGTCTTATTCATCTGCGGGGTGCGTATTGTATAGACCTCAACTATTTTTTGTCAATAATTCCAAGAGCTTCGATTCAAATCCCGGGAATGAAGTCTCAATGCAATCGGTGTCCTGAATTTTAGTCTCGCCTTCTGCAGCCAGTCCAGCAATGGCTATGGACATAGCGACGCGGTGATCGCCATAACTGGTGCAGGCTGCTCCATGCAGCCGCTTCATCCTAGTGTTCCCAAGCCCACGAATGATCATGCCATCGTTTGTTTCTTCGGCCGAGGCCCCCATCTTTCTCAGCTCCGTCGCCATCGTGGCGATCCGGTCGCTTTCCTTCACCCGCAATTCACTGGCGCCAGTGATCGTGGTGTCCCCTTCGGCAAGTGCGGCAGCCACACAGAGGATCGGGAATTCATCAATGGTTTGGGGAATGCGCTCGGCGCCGATCCGGACGCCATGCAGCGATGCAGCGCGGACACGAAGATCGGCAACCGGTTCACCGGCCTCGTCGCGGCGATTAAGGATCTGGATGTTCGCCCCCATCTCGGTCAATATTTCCAGGATGCCGGTCCTGGTCGGGTTGATCCCGACGGAGGTGATCGTCACATCCGATCTAGGCACCAGCGTGGCGCCGACAATGAAAAACGCGGCGGCGGACAGATCGCCGGGAACAGTGACCAGCTTGCCCGCCCATCCGACGGAGGGACGCCCTTGAATGGTGACGGAAGAGCCGTCCTCCTCGACCGGGATGCCGAAGTACCGGAACAGCCGTTCCGTATGGTCGCGTGATTTGCGCGGCTCGCTCACGCGCGTCGTCCCCTTGGCATAGAGGCCGGCCAGCAGCAGGGAGGATTTGATCTGCGCGCTGGCAACAGGTGACGCATAGGTCAGTCCGCGCAGGCGGCTGCCGGTGATGGCCAGAGGGGCCAGTTCCCCTCCCTTGCGTCCCGCAATCGTCGCGCCCATTTCGCGCAACGGTTTCACGACCCGCCCCATCGGTCTCCGCCTGACAGACTCGTCGCCTGTCAGGATGGTGAAAAAATCCTGGCCCGCCAGCAGACCCGCCAGCAGGCGGATGCCGGTGCCTGAATTGCCGCAGTCCAGCGGCTGCGCCGGTTCCGTCAGCCCCCAGCATCCCTTGCCTCGCACGCGGAGCTGTTCCGGCCGTTCTTCAATATGAATGCCCATCGCCTGGAACGCCCGCATCGTGTTCAGGCAGTCTTCCCCTCGGCAATAGGCGGAGATCGTGCTGTCTCCCTCCGCCAGCGCGCTCAGGATGATGGCGCGGTGCGTAATGGATTTATCGCCGGGGACGGCAATGACGCCCTTCAGAGGGCCGGCTGGTTTGATCGTCAGTGAAGCCATAAAGACAACAGTGAGGGATTACCGATTCAGCTGTTCGCGTACGCGCTTGGCCCGCTCGAGTTCCTGCTCGATGGCCGGGCCGTCGCCGGACTGAATCAGGTGCTTCAGTTGCCGGAGATAGCGTTCGTAGGTTTCGATCTGCCGGACCAGGTTGTCACGGTTCCAGAGAAAAATATCGCGCCACATTTCGGGAGAGCTGGCCGCGATACGTGTGGTATCCCGCAAGCCGCCGCCCGAGTAGGCGAGCAGGTCCAATTCCGGCGTGGTCTGTTGCACCTCAGTCAAGGCATTGATCAGCGCGAAGGCGGCGATGTGCGGCAGATGGCTGACCGCTCCCAGCACCTTGTCATGCAGCACCGGATCCATGGTCAGAACGACAGATCCCGCGGCTTCCCACAGGGCGCGAATCGTCCGCAACGCCTGCGGATCGGTCCGCTTCGTCGGCGTCAGGATGCAACGCGCGCCTTTGAAGAGCGTGACGGAGCCGGCCGCCACGCCGGTTTTCTCCTTGCCCGCGATCGGATGTGCGCCGACGAACCGCACATTGTTCGGCAGGAGCCGTTCAACCTGTTCCACGAGCGCGCCTTTGACGCTGCCGACGTCGCTGACGATCGCACCGGATTTGAGGCAGGAACCCCATTCCTTCACGTGCCGTTCGTAGGTATCAACCGGAGTGGCCAGAATCACCAGATCAGCCTCGCGCACGCCGTCCTTGGCATCCGAGACATAACGATCGATCGCGCCGAGCTCGACCGCCGTCTTCAAATTCTCGATGCGCCGCCCGACGCCAACGACGGAGTCGGCCATGGCATTCTGCTTGAGGAACATTCCCAGCGAGCCGCCGATGAGGCCGACGCCGACGATCGTCACCTGCTTGAAATGCACGAATGCGTTCGGTTGGTCGGACACCATGGAGGAGGATCTGCCGAGCGGCGGAGGGATCATGAGGATCAGACTTCCCGCCCGACCGCCTCGGCGATTTTTTTGAGGTCCTGCATCAGATCCTTGAACTTGCTGGGCTTGATGGATTCCTCGCCGTCGCACAGGGCGCATTCCGGGTTCGAATGCACCTCGATCAGGAGGCCGTCCGCACCTGCGGCGACGGCGGCCTTGGACATGGGCGCGACAAGATTCCATTTGCCGGTGGCATGGCTTGGATCCACGATGACCGGCAGGTGGGAGAGCTCTTTCAACGTCGGAATTGCTGCTAGATCGAGCGTGTTGCGGTATTGCGTTTCGAACGTGCGGATGCCGCGCTCGCAGAGCATGACGTTGCGGTTGCCGCGGGACATGATGTACTCCGCGGACAGGAGAAATTCCTTGATGGTGGCCGACAGGCCGCGCTTCAGCAGCACTGGCTTGTCGTAGGCGCCGACTTCCTTCAGCAGCTCGAAGTTCTGCATGTTGCGGGCGCCGATCTGGATGATGTCGGCTTTTTCCAGGAACAGCTCGATATCGCGCGTGTCCAGGATTTCGCTGACCACCGGCAGGCCTGTTTTCTTCTTGGCCTCTAGCAGGTAATCGAGTCCTTCACGTCCCAGCCCCTGGAAGGAGTAAGGTGACGATCGCGGCTTGTAGGCGCCGCCACGCAGAATGCTCGCACCCGCGGCTTTCACTTCCTGAGCGATGCCGACCGTCAGCTCAAGCCGTTCCACCGCGCAGGGGCCCGCCATCATCGCGAGTTTTTTCCCGCCGATTTTCACGCCGCCGACGTCGATGACCGTCTTCTCCTTCCGGAATTCCCGGCTCACCAGTTTCCAGGGCGCAAGGATCGGCAGGACGCTTTCCACGCCTGGCAGGGCGGTCAGCGGCTGGTTCTGGAGAATGCGGTCGTCGCCGATCACGCCGATGATGGTGCGTTCCTGCCCGTGCGAGACGTGGGATTTCAAGCCCAATTCCTGCAGCCGGTCCATGATATGTTCGATTTCAGGTTCCGTGGCTTCTGGCCTCAGCACGATAATCATAATCCCTTCTTCCCTTCAGCTACCGACCAAGGACTTGTTTCAGCGCCTGCAGGAACTGTCGGTTCTCTTCCGGCAGGCCGATGGTGACTCGTAAATTATTGCCTTCAATGTGGCGCACGATCACGCCTTCACGCAGCAGGGCCTCGAACAGGGCGCGCCCGTCGCGTCCGGCGTCGAAATACAAAAAGTTGGCTTCGCTGGGCAGCGGCTGGAGTCCGAATGCCGCGAGCCCGGACCGGACGCCGGCCATTTCCGCCTGGTTCATCGCGCGGCTCTTCGCCACATGTTCTTCGTCACCGAGCGCTGCCAGGGCGGCGCGTTGGGCCAGGCTGTTGGCGTTGAACGGCGGCCGCACACGGTTGAGATAGCCGGCGATTTCCGCGGTCGTCACGCCATAGCCGATCCGCAGACCGGCTAGGCCGTAGATTTTTGAAAAGGTCCTCAGCACGATCGCGTTGCGCTCCCGTCGGACATATCCCAAACTGTCCGGAAAGTGTGGATCGCGGGCGTACTCGCAATAGGCTTCGTCAAAGACAACGATTGCTTGCGCCGGCACCTCGGCCATCAGCGCATCGATCTCCGCGGCGTTCACCATCGTGCCCGTCGGGTTGTTGGGATTGCAGACGAACAGTAATTTTGTTCGCGGCGTGATCGCGTTGATCATGGCGGCCAGGTCGTGCCGGCCGTTCTTAAGCGGTATGATGACCGGCACGCCGTGTGCGGCCGTCACTTCCATCCGGTAAATCACAAAAGTGTTGTCGGCCATGACCGCCTCGTCGCCAGGCGACAGGAAGGCGCGCGCCAGCATGCTGATAATCTCATCGGAGCCGTTGCCCAGGATCACCTGATCAAGCGAGACCTTCCAACGATCGGCCAATGCGGTCCGCAATTGGAACGCACCTCCATCGGGGTAGCGGTGCAGGGTTTTCGCCGCATCAGCCAGCACCGCAAGGGCCTTCGGAGACGGGCCGAGCGGGTTCTCGTTGGAAGCCAGCTTGACGATGCGCGCAAGCCCAAGCTCGCGCTGGAGCTCTTCGATCGGCTTGCCCGGCACGTAGGGCGACAGCAGTTCGATATCTTTGTGAACTTTTAACGGCATAGCTTAGCTGTGCGCCGGGTATGATCCGAGCACTTTCATGAACAGGCAGCGCCCTTTGATTTCTTCCAGCGCCTTCTTGACCCGGTCTTCCTCGGCGTGCCCCTCGATATCGACGAAAAAGATGTACTCCCAGGCCTTCCGCCGGGACGGCCGGGATTCGATCTTCGTCATATTGAGGCCATGCGACGCAAAGGGGCGCAGCAGGTCGTAAAGCGCGCCAACCTTGTCCTTGACGGACAGCATGACCGACGTTTTGTCTTTTCCCGTCCGTTCCGGCGCTTTCTTCGACAGGATCAAAAAGCGGGTGAAGTTATTGATATTGTCCTCAATCCGCGATTTGACGACCTTCAATCCGTACAACTGCCCTGCCAGCTCCGACGCAATGGCCGCTGCGGAAGCGGTGTTCCGGCACAGCTCGGCCGCACGCGCCGTGCTCGGGACTTCCGACACCGGCACATTCGGCAGGTTCGTTTCCAGCCAGTTCCGGCATTGCGCGATGGCATGGGGGTGCGAGTAGATTTTTTTAATTCCCTCCAGCCGGCCCGTTTTGGACAGCAGATAATGAGACACTTCCTGCAGCACCTCGCCGTAGATGATCAAATTCGAGTCAAAGAACATGTCGAGCGTATGGTTCACCACGCCTTCCGTGGAGTTTTCGATCGGGACGACGCCGAAATTCGCCCTGCCACGCTCCACCTCGTTGAAGACATCCTTGATGCTGGTGACCGCAAGATAGTCCGCGGAGGCGCCGAATTTCTGGATGCACGCCAGGTGTGTGAACGTCGCCGGCGGGCCCAGATACGCAACCTTCTGGGGACCTTCGAGCGACAGTGACGCCGACATGATTTCGCGATAGACGGACCGGATCGCGTCGTTGGGGAAGGGACCGGAGTTGTGCGCGGTCAGCCGCTCGATGATTTCTGCTTCTCGCGCCGGTGTATGGAGATTGGCCTCGGCGTCGGCCCGCCGCTTGGCTTTCCCAATCTCGATGACGTGCTTGGATCGTTCGTTCAGAAGGCGCAGGATCTCATCGTCGATCCGGTCGATTTCCTTCCGGTACGACTGCAATTCCTTGGGGGGACCTGTCCGGTCTTTCATGACCACGTCGGGCTGGCTGCTTCACCCAGCTCCTGTCCTTTCTCATAGGATGCAACCGACTCGAAATCATACAAGAAGATTGGCAAGCTTTGCAAGTAATATCAAGGAGATGGAACTCTCTCGGCTATTTCAGAATCAAAATGATTGTCGGCAAAACTTTTCATGCGATTTGGTTGTGGATAACGGATGTTGTCGGAGGCACAGATTAAGACAGCAAGTCTTTCTGCTTGCCAAAGTGGGAAAATGCCAGCCGGGTGGCTTGCCGGCCTCGGGCCGTTCGCTCCAGGTAACCGGACTGGATCAGGTAGGGCTCGTACACATCTTCCAGCGTCGTCTTTTCTTCGTTGACGGCGGCGGCGAGCGACTCCACGCCGACCGGCCCGCCGCTGAATTTTTCGATGATGGTCGAGAGGATTTTACGATCCATGTCGTCGAAGCCGGCGGCATCCACGCCCAGCCAGTCCAGCGCGTTCTTGGCCACCTGTCTGGTGATCCGGCCCTGGGCCTTGATCTGGGCGAAGTCGCGTGCGCGCTTGACCAGCCGGTTGGCGATGCGGGGCGTGCCGCGCGCGCGCCCCGCGATTTCACGGGCGCCGTCAGCCTCGATGGGAATCTCCAGCAGCCCGGCCGAGCGCGTGACGATCGTAGTCAGTTCGTCGGGCGAATAGAAATCCAGGCGGTTAACCAGCCCGAACCGCTCGCGCAGCGTCGAGGTTAGCGATCCGGCGCGGGTCGTGGCGCCGACGAGCGTGAATTTCGGCAGGTCCAGCTTGACGGTGCGCGTGGAGGGCCCTTGGCCGATGACGAGGTCAAGCTGGAAATCCTCCATGGCGGGGTAAAGCGCTTCTTCCACCGAAGCCGGGAGCCGGTGAATTTCGTCGATGAACAGGACGTCGTGTTCCTGCAAATTCGTGAGGATGGCGGCTAGGTCGCCGGCATGGGTCAGCACCAGGCCCGACGTCGAGCGGATCGCCACGCCCATTTCATGCGCGATGATATGCGCGATGGTGGTCTTGCCGAGCCCCGGCGGGCCGTAGAAGATCGCGTGGTCGAGCGCTTCGCGACGCTGTTTGGCCGCTGCGATGCAGACCCGCAGCGATTCCTTCATCCGTTCCTGTCCGACATATTCGGACAGAGTTTGTGGACGCAGCGTAGCTTCGATGCTGCGCTCATCCTCCGTCAATTGGTTGGTCAGAAGGCGGTCTTCCGACATGGTCATTCCGGAGCCTTCGGGGGTGGCGGGAGTTTACCGGGACGGTCAATAGAACCAGGCGGCAATCCGGACGGGAGATTCCCGGCGCAGTCGGGTGGGCACTTCCGTCCGCCCTGCGCAGGATCCGGCATACCGCCTTCAAGTTTCGGAAGCTGACATTGAGTCCTCAAGCCGCCATCGACGCTGCCACAGAGCGACGGCAACTGCGAGCGACCGATCTCGTTATAACCCTGCGGGCAGGATCCGCAGACCGACATCTGTCCTCTGCCCGGGGGCACGCATTCAACCAGGGCGTGGTCTTCCGCATCCGGACAGATTTTCGCGTCGGTCGTCCGTCCCGTTGTGACGTAGCCTTCTTCACATTTTCCACACGTCATCCTCGGGGTCTTGGGTTTATCGGAAGCGTCTTCCTGGGGCCACCCTGGTGATGGCAGAAAAAGTAGCGACACCAGCACAAGGCCGATAAACTCTCGCAAGATACTCCACGCAATCGTCATGGGTGTTTTCATGATTATCCCCTTGCCAAATCCTTGAGAACTTCCCGGATCAACTCCTTGAGCGGCAGGGCATCCGTTTTCGCCCCAGCCACTCGCGTGATGGCATCTTTCACGTCGGCTGCTTTATAGCCCAGGTTGACGAGGGCCGACAAGGCATCATCTTGAAGCCGGCCCAGCGGGCCGCTCACAACCTGAGGAGTCGTCGAAGGTGTCACGCGCAACCGCTCGACCTTGTCCTTGAGTTCTAGCGCAATCCGCGCAGCGGTTTTCTTGCCGATGCCGGGAACGGACGCGAGTTTCTCCACGTCTCCGGCTTGGACGGCCGAGACGAGATCGGGCACGTTCAGCGCGGACAGCACGCTTAACGCCAGTTTCGGTCCGATGCCGCTGATGCTGGTCAGGAGAATAAAGGTGTCTTTCTCCATCGCCGTGAGGAAGCCGTAGAGCTGGATCGCATCCTCGCGCAGGTGCGTATAGACGCACAATGACGCCGATTCGTTAAGATCGGGCAGGGCGTAAAATGTGCTGAGCGGAATGAAGACTTCGTACCCCACGCCCTGGACGTCGAGCGTGACATGGGAAGGGGCCTTGAGAGCCAGCCGGCCTGTGAGCGCGGCGATCATGTTGTTCGTTTAACCCGCTGCCGCGGCAACTTTCTCCATGACCTCGTCGGAAATGTCAAAATTCGCGTGGACTTTCTGGACGTCGTCGTGCTCGTCCAGAATTTCCATAAGCTTGAGCATCTGTTCGGCGTTTTTCTCTTCCAACTTGATCGAGTTCTGCGGAACGAAAGTCACTTCGGCGAGCGCGGTGTCGATTTTCGCATCAGCCAGCGCTTTTTTGACATTTTCAAAGTCGTGCGGATCGGTGATCACTTCGAATGCCTTTGCACCCGCCTTCACATCTTCCGCGCCCGCATCCAGCGCGAGCGAAATCAATTGGTCTTCTTCGACTTTGCCTCGTTCGATCGTCAACAGTCCTTTTTTATGGAACTGCCAGGAGACGGCGCCGGCTTCCGCCAGGTTCGCGTTGTTTTTCGTGAGCAGGTTGCGGATTTCGGCCACGGTGCGGTTTCGGTTGTCCGAGGTAATCTCGATCATTAGCGCAGTCCCCCCCGGTCCGTACCCTTCCAGCGCAAATTCCTCGTAGGTTACGCCCGGCAATTCACCCGTGCCGCGCTGGATCGCTTTCTTAAGGGTATCGCCTGGCATGTTGGCGTCTTTGGCCTTGGCGATGGCCAAGCGAAGCCGGGGGTTGCCGGTGGGGTCGCCGCCCGACCGTGCGGCAATGGTCAACTCGCGGATAATCCGCGTGAAAATCTTGCCGCGCTTCGCGTCCTGCGCGGATTTATGCCGTTTGATCGTCGCCCAGTGACTATGGCCGCCCATGGAATTCTCTTAGAAAATGGAAATCAGAGGCAACTCATTTTATGCGTGTGTCTAGCACAGTGCAATAGGGGAGTCAACGACGGGACTGACGCCGAAGATCGAGATGATCAGGGGGACAAATGCTTTGCAGCGCGGACGGCGTCGGTGATGCTCCAGATGGCGATGGCCAAGAATAAAAACGAGCCGAGAAGAAGTTGCCCTGTTGCGTCAGGCTGAACAGAGGCGCCGAACGATTGAAGGAGTTGGAGGATGCCGGAGGAGACACCGAACGCAACGTCGACGGCTACCGCGCTGACCAGAAATCCCGCTCCCTTCGCCCATTGGCGGCAGTAGAACTGTCCCAATCCCGGCACCACGCCGGAGAGCATGCCGGCGACCGTCGGATTTTTCGAACGGGTGTTTCCCATCGCTTCGCCTATTCCGAATAAAACAACAGCTGCAGACCGATCAACAGAATGAACCCGGCCCAGACCAGTTTCCAACGCGAAAGGCCGGCCGGATTCGATGGCGGAGCTGCTTGCGCGGATATCAGCTTGCAGGATCCGGCAACAATTGCCATCGTTCCCATCACGGCATGGTTGAACGCGATGGCCTGCGCCGAAGGGTGGATGCCATGACTATGCAGGAACAGCATGAGACCTCCGATCACTGCAAAGGCCGGCAACGGAACGTTCCAGAACGCATGAGGCAAACGTCCTGCCCGCCTGAGCAATTCGATAAGACCCACCGCCAGCGAGAGGATGCTGTAGAGCTTGTGTTGAAGGATTTCGTGATCGATTCCGTAAAAAGTCTCTGCAAGGTTCAACGATCCGATCGGCCAGGCGTCATGATCACTCCAAATCATCAACAGACTTCCGGCGCTCAGCATGGCAGCCGGCAACAGGAAGCGCAGCCAAGCCAGGAACGTGATGGTCAATGCTTCACGGAGTTCTGTCAGCCCGATAAGCAGAACCAGTATGCCGGCGACATGGTGGTTACGGTCAGAGTAAGCGATGCCCTCCAATGACCCTTCCCACTGGGGACCTGCCGTATGGCCGGATGAGTCCCCATGATCATGGGCCATCTGCGAGGAGTCACCATGTTGGGTAATCACGGATTCGGAAGGGATACCGAACGCAAGGGTCAGTAAGAGGAAGGCCCATCCGGTTGCCCAGACGGGCCTTTTTACAAAGAAT
>DASQGO010000145.1:0-11102 GCA_035632555.1 Nitrospiraceae bacterium
TGCGAGCGCCGGATTCCAACTACCTGCCCGGTCCGGACGATATCTACATTTCCCCCTCGCAAATCCGCCGTTTCAATCTGAGAACCGGCGACATCGTGTCCGGCCAGATTCGCCCGCCAAAAGAAAGCGAACGTTACTTCGCGCTCCTGAAAGTCGAGAAGGTCAATTTTGAGGAGCCGGAGGTCGCACGGGACAAGATTCTGTTCGACAACCTCACGCCGCTGTATCCCGAAGAGCGGATCAAGCTGGAATTCGATCAGGAAGAATATTGCACGCGGATCATGGAGCTCATCACCCCGATCGGGAAGGGGCAGCGTGGATTGATCGTTGCGGCCCCCCGGACCGGCAAAACCATGCTGCTTCAAGCCATCGCCCGCGCCATTCTGAAAAATCACCCCGAAGTCACGCTGATCGTGCTGCTGATCGACGAGCGGCCGGAAGAAGTCACCGACTGGCAGCGGCAGGTCAAGGCCGCCGAAGTCATCAGCTCCACGTTCGACGAGCCGGCCCAGCGCCACGCGCAGGTGGCCGAGATGGTCCTGGAAAAGGCCAAGCGTCTCGTCGAGCACAAGCGGGACGTCGTCATTCTGCTGGACAGCATCACCCGGCTGGCCCGCGCGTATAATACGATCGCGCCGCCGAGCGGCAAGGTGCTCTCCGGCGGTCTGGACTCCAATGCGCTCCAGCGCCCGAAGCGGTTCTTCGGCGCCGCCCGGAACATCGAGAACGGCGGGAGCCTGACGATCATGGCCACGGCCCTGGTGGACACGGGCAGCCGCATGGACGCCGTGATCTTCGAAGAATTCAAGGGCACCGGCAACATGGAAGTCCATCTGGACCGCCGGCTGGCCGACAAGCGGATCTTCCCGGCGATCGACATCAGCCAGTCCGGCACCCGCAAGGAAGAGCTGCTGGTGGACAAGGACCGGCTCAACAAGATGTGGATTCTCCGGAAGGTGCTCAGTCCGCTGGGCACGATGGAGGCCATGGAGTTCCTGATCGACAAGATCGGCGGGAGCAAGACCAACCAGGAATTTCTGCAGTCAATGAACAGATAGAAAGGCGGGGAAAGGACGATCATGAAAAAGGGGATTCATCCGGTGTACAGAGAGGCCACCATCAGCTGCGCCTGCGGGGCCAAGTTCAAGACGCGCTCGACGGTCGGCGATCTCAAAGTGGACATTTGCTCCCATTGCCATCCCTTCTTCACGGGTACGCAAAAAATCCTGGACACGGAAGGGCGTGTGGAGCGGTTCAAAAAGAAGTACGCCAAGAAGACGAAGTAAGGATGACGCCGATCGCAAATCGGACGCATTAGCGCATTCACCAGAGGGACCCTGCTTCGTTGAGGGGCAGGGTCCCTCTGTTTTTATGACCGGAGTGACGGAGAGAGACAGAACACAATGGAGACAAAGAGGGATGCTTGTTCGCTTAGGGGGCAGGGTTCCTCTGTTTTTGTGACCGGAGTAACGGAAAGAGACGAAACAGAATAGGGGCAAAGAGGGACGCTCGTTCGCTTAGGGGCAGGGTCTCTCTATAGAGTCAGGCAAAAAGGTATGGCTGAAACGAATACGGCAGAGTCCAGGGAGGCGTTGCTGCTGGCCAAGTGGGAAGCCACGGCCCGGCGCTACGACGAGCTGACCCATCAGCTCACGGAGCCGTCCGTCCTCAGCCAGCCCGATCAAGTCCGCAAGCTCAACAAGGAACGCAGCGACCTGGAAGAGGCCGCGCACCTGTTTGCCGGCTATCAGGCCCTGCTCGCGCACCTGAACGATGCGGAGCAGATGCTCAAGGACGCCGGCTCCGACGCCGGGCTGAAAGGGCTGGCGACCGAGGAAGTCCGCACGCTTCAGGAGCGGCGGCGCCAGATGGAGGAGCGGGCGACGGAGCTGCTGGTCCCGAAGGATCCACGCGACGACAAAAACACGTTCGTCGAAATTCGGGCGGGCGCCGGCGGCGAGGAAGCGGCGCTGTTCGCCGGCGATCTGCTGCGGATGTACACGCGCTATGCGGAGCGCAAGCGGCTGAAAACGGAATTGATGGAGGCGGACGAGACCGGCATCGGCGGGTACAAGAACGTGGTCCTGCTGGTCGAGGGCAAGGGCGCCTACGGCCAGCTCCGGCACGAGAGCGGCGTGCACCGCGTCCAGCGGGTGCCGGCCACGGAAGCCAGCGGGCGCATTCACACTTCGACGGTGACGGTGGCGGTGATGCCGGAGGTGGAGGAAGTGGACGTGAACATCAGCCCGAACGACCTCCGCATCGACACCTTCTGTTCCTCCGGCGCCGGCGGGCAGAGCGTCAACACGACCAAGTCGGCCGTGCGGATCACGCACGTTCCGACCGGCGTCGTCGTGACGTGCCAGGACGAGCGGTCGCAATTGAAGAATCGCGCCAAGGCCATGCGCACACTGCGCACGCGCATCGTGGAGGCGGAGCGCGAGAAGCAGGACGCCGAAATCGCGCAGCAGCGGAAGTCGCAGGTTGGCACCGGCGACCGGAGCGAGAAGATCCGGACCTACAACGTTCCGCAGAATCGCGTGACGGATCACCGGATCGGGCTGACGTTGCACAGGCTGGAGCAGGTGCTGGACGGCGATATGGACGAGTTGATCGAAGGCTTGAAAGCCGCGCAGGCGAAGCAGCTGACGGCGGAGGGCTTGTGAGCGTGATGGATCGACAGGTTGCAGGCGGTGCCGTGACGATCGGCGAACTGACGCGCCGGGGCAAGGTGACGCTCCTGCGCGCCGGCATCAAGCAGGCCGGGCGTGAAACAGGCTGGCTGCTCGAACACGCGTTGCATCGCACCCAGATCGACCTGCGCGTGAACGACGCGCAGCGGGTGGGGGGCGAGGGGCTGCGCCGCGCGCAGGCGCTGCTGGCCCGTCGCGCGCAGCGCGAACCGCTGCAGTACCTGCTCGGCACGCAGGAATTTTGCGGGTTGGAATTTGAAGTGGACGCCGGCGTGCTCATCCCCAGGCCTGAAACGGAACTGCTCGTCGAGGCCGTTATCCGCCGCGCCGGGATTCACCCGCCGGCAGCACGCAGGCCGGTCGTGACGGATGTCGGAACCGGGTCCGGCTGCATCGCCGTGTCGCTCGCGCGCCGGCTGCCGCTGGCGGCGCTGTACGCGACGGATTGTTCGAAGGAGGCCCTGCGCGTGGCCCGTCGGAACGCGGAGCGCCACGGCGTGGCCGGGCAGGTGACGTTCGCGGAAGGCGATTTGCTGGCTCCGCTCCACGCGCTCGGGTTGTCCGGACGGGTGGACATCGTGGCCTCCAATCCGCCTTATATCGCCGAGCGCGAATGGGAGACCCTGCAGCCGGAAGTCCGGCTCTTCGAGCCGCGCATGGCGCTGGCCGGCGGCGACGACGGCCTGGCAGTCTATCGCCGTCTCGTGCGGGATGCGGCCGATCTCTTGAACGCAGGCGGCTGGTTGATCATGGAAGTCGGGCAAGGGCAGGCGGCATCGGTGTGCGCGCTCATGGACGCGACGGGACGGTACGGGACGGCGGAGATTCTGCCGGACCAGGCCGGCATCGACCGGGTCCTCTGCGCGCAGCGGATCTGAGGCGACATGGACAAGATCGTCATTGCAGGCGGGCGCCGGTTGCAGGGCGACATCAAGGTCAGCGGGGCGAAGAACGCCGCGCTGCCCATTCTGGCGTCGGTCATCCTGGGCGGCGGCGAATGTACCGTGACGAACGTCCCGCGCGTGGTGGACGTGTTCACGATGGGCAAGCTGCTGGGCATCCTGGGCGCGACGGTGAAGACCGAGGGCAACCGGGTGACTATGAAGATGGACGCGCTGCGCTCATCTGAAGCGCCATATGATTTGGTCAGAACCATGCGCGCGTCGGTAGTCGTGCTGGGTCCGCTGCTGGCCCGATGGGGCGAGGCCACGGTCTCGCTGCCCGGAGGCTGCGCGATCGGTTCCCGGCCGGTGAATCTCCACCTGGCGGGGCTGGAAAAGATGGGCGCGACCGTCACGGTCGAGCATGGCTACATCAAGGCGCGGGCGCCCCGGTTGAAGGGCTCGCGGATCTGTCTGGATTTCCCGACGGTGACGGGCACGGAAAATCTGATGATGGCGGCCTGCCTGGCCGACGGAACGACGGTGATCGAGAACGCGGCAAAGGAGCCTGAGATCGTGGATCTGGCGGCGTTTCTCGTCAAGCGGGGCGCGCGGATCGCCGGCGCCGGCACCGACATGATCACGGTCGAGGGCGTGAAGGAATTGCGCGGCGCCGACCACGAGGTCATTCCCGACCGGATCGAAGCCGGCACCTATCTGACGGCGGGGGCGATCACCGGCGGCGACGTCTGCGTGAAGGACTGCCGGCCCCAGCATCTGGAAGCGGTGATTGCCAAGCTGCGCGAGACGGGCGCCGAGCTGACGGAGAGCAAGGAATCGGTGCGGATCAAGGCGCCGACGCGCCTCAAGAGCGTGGACGTGAAAACCTATCCCTATCCGGGGTTCGCGACCGACATGCAGGCGCAGATGATGGCGCTCATGTGCGTCGCGCAAGGCACCAGCGTGATCACGGAGACCGTGTTCGAAAGCCGATTCATCCACGTACCGGAGCTGCAGCGCATGGGCGCGGAGATCAAGGTGGACGGCAGCCACGCGGTGGTGGCCGGAACCGCAAAGCTGAGCGGCGCGCCGGTCATGGCGTCGGACTTGCGGGCCAGCGCCGGGCTGGTCGTCGCGGGACTGGCGGCGGAAGGCGAAACGGAAATCGCGCGGGTCTATCACCTGGACCGCGGCTACGAGCGGATCGAAGACAAACTCAACGGGCTGGGCGCGGCCATCCGGCGGGTGCCCGGCACAGGCCAGGCCGGCCAGCCAGGCCAGACTGCAAAGGGACGGGCATGATTACGGTGGCCCTGTCGAAAGGGAAACTGCTGGAGCCGGCCGTTGCGCTGTTCAAGAAGGCGGGCTACGCAGGCAAAAGCCTGTCGGCCGACAGCCGGCGGCTGATCATCGAGATTCCCGAGAAGAGCGTGACGCTCATGATCGTCCGGCCGAGCGACGTGCCGACCTACGTCGAATACGGCGCGGCGGATGTGGGCGTCGTCGGAAAAGATATGCTGCTGGAGCAGAACCTCGACGTCTACGAGCCGATGGATCTGAAGTTCGGCCGGTGCCGCCTCTCCGTCGCCGCCCGGAAGGGACACGAGGTGCGCGAACGCATGTCCGCGAAGCTGCGCGTGGCGACGAAATATCCGAACATCACGGAGCGCCATTACAATCAGAAGGGGATTCCGGTCGAGATCATCAAGCTCTACGGATCCATCGAGCTGGCGCCGGTGGTGGATCTGGCGGACCGCATCGTGGACCTCGTCTCCACCGGCCGCACGCTGAAGGCGCACGATTTGGAGGAAGTCGAGGTGATCGCCGAGTCCACGGCGCGGCTGATCGTCAACCGGGCCAGTTTGAAATTGAAGCACGACGAGATTGCAGAACTGATGGCGCGACTGAACGGGCGTCGCGCCGGCCGCCGCACGACCACGCGGCGGGTGCAGCGGGCGAAGAAGCGGAGCACGCGATGATCAAAATTCTGTCGAGCACGGACAAGGCCTTCAAAACGACGCTGAAGAAGATCGCCGGGCGGGCGGCCCGGTCGAGCGGCAAGGTGGAGGCGGCCGTCAGGACCATTCTCAAGGCGGTGGAGCGGGGCGGGGATGCCGCGGTGTCCCGCTACGCGAAAAAGTTCGACCGGGTGTCGCTGAAGCCGCCGCAGTTCCGCGTCAGCCCGCAGCAGATCAAGGATGCCTACTACCAGATCCGCAAGGAGGAGGGCGACGCCCTGCGCTTTGCGGCGCAGCGGATCATGGCCTTCCACGAGCGGCAGAAGGCCAAGACCTGGATGTACCAGGACAACGGCGCCACGCTGGGGCAGATGGTCGTGCCGATGGACGCGGTCGGGCTCTACGTGCCAGGCGGCAAGGCGGCCTATCCCTCCTCCGTGCTCATGTGCGCGATTCCGGCCAAGGTGGCGGGGGTCAAGCGGGTCGTCATGTGCACGCCCGCGCCCAAGGGCGTGATCAGCCCCTACCTGCTTGTGGCGGCGGATATTGCGGGCGTCGACGAGGTCTACCGGATCGGCGGCGTGCAGGCGGTCGGCGCGATGGCCTACGGCACCAAGACGATCGCGCGGGTGGATGCGATCGTCGGCCCCGGGAACATCTTCGTCGCGACGGCCAAGCGCCTGCTCTACGGCACGGTGGCGCTGGACATGGTGGCCGGGCCGAGCGAACTGCTCGTCATGGCCGACGAGCACGCGAATCCCGTTCACGTGGCGGCCGATCTGCTCTGTGAAGCGGAGCATGACGAGGAGGCGCAGGTCTGGCTCGTGACGGTTTCGGAGCGGGTCGCGCGCGATGTGGTCAAGCAGCTCCACGAGCAGGTCAAGCGGCTCAAGCGGGGGCCGATCGTCTCCAAGTCGCTGGCGCGCCACGCGGCGGTGCTGGTTGTGGCGAACATGGACGAGGCGGTCGGGGTCGCCAACGAGATCGCGCCGGAGCATCTGGCGCTGTCGGCGGAGCGTCCCTTCGACTATCTGGAGAAGATCCGGCACGCGGGCGCGATTTTCCTCGGGCGGTACACGCCGCCGGCCGTGGCCGACTATGTGGCCGGGCCCAACCACGTGCTGCCGACGGGCGGGACGGCGCGGTTCTTTTCGCCCCTGTCCGTGGACGATTACGTGAAGAAGAGCAATCTGATTTCCTACAACAGGGAGGAGCTGGTGCGGGTCAAGGATCACCTGGCGCGCATCGCCAACATGGAGGGGCTCGACGCCCACGCGAAATCGATGGAGAGCAGGCTCTCATGAAAAAGACACGTCAGGCACAGGCGCGCCGCGCGGCCATCAAGCGGGCGACGAAAGAGACGGACATCCGGGTCGACTGGTCGCTGGACGGCACCGGGCAGACCAGGATCAAAACGCCCATCCCGTTTCTGGACCACATGCTGGACCTGCTGGGGCGGCACGGGTTTTTCGACCTGACCGTCCAGGCCAAGGGCGACACGCACATCGATGACCACCACACGGTCGAGGACGTCGGCATCGTGCTGGGCGACGCGCTCAAGCAGGCGCTGGGCGACAAGAAGGGCATCCGGCGGTTCGGCTTCGCCTCGGTGCCGCTGGACGAAACGCTGGCGCAGGTCACCGTGGACCTCAGCGGCCGGCCGTTCCTCGTCTACGACGTCAAGTTGCCGAACCGGCGCATCAAGGATTTCGACCTCTACCTGTTCCAGGATTTTTTCGAGGCCTTCGTGGCGCGCGGGGCGTTCAACCTGCACGTGAACGTGCTGTACGGGCGGAATCCGCACCACATCGTGGAGGCGACGTTCAAGGCCTTCGCGAAGGCGCTGGACCAGGCGACCTCGCTCGACGGGCGGGTCAAAGGCGTGCTCTCGACGAAGGGAAGTTTGTAGGCGCGGGCGCATGATCGCCATCATCGACTACGGCATGGGCAATCTGCGGAGCGTGCAGAAGGCCTTCGAAACGGTCGGGCACCGGGCCGTCGTCACGCGCGAGCCCCGCGCGATCGCGGACGCGAGCCACGTCGTCCTGCCGGGCGTCGGCGCCTTCGCCGATTGCATGGCCAATCTGGAGCAGTACGGGCTGGTCGAGCCGATCCGGAAGGCCATCGCCTCCGGCAAGCCGTTTCTCGGCATCTGCCTGGGGCTGCAGCTCCTGTTCACGGAGAGCGAGGAGTTCGGCATCCACAAGGGGCTGGGCGTCCTGCAGGGCCGCGTGAAAAAGTTTCCGTTCGGCAACGGCCAGGCCGCGCAGCCGAACGTCCGTTTGAAAGTTCCGCACATGGGATGGAACGGCGTGGCCATCGAGCGGGCCGCGCCGCCGTTGAAGGGGATCCAGTCGGGCGAGCACGTGTATTTCGTCCACTCCTATTATGTGGAGCCGCAGGACGGGGCGGTGGTCGCGACAAGGACGGACTACGGCCTGTCGTTCGCCTCGAGCGTATGGCGGGACAATATTTTTGCCTGCCAGTTCCACCCGGAAAAGAGCCAGGCGGCCGGCCTGCGCATCGTCAGAAATTTCGGGGAGTGGCGCGCGTAACCGGTCGGCAATGAATGGGCGGGGGCGCAAGATGCGTCAGGATGTGAAGAGGGCTGCGGTGGTGGTGATGGCCGCGTGGGCACTGGACGCCTGCGCGTTCACGTCCAAGATCACGTCGGAGGTGTCGCCGGACATCGACAAGTACCACGTCAAGACCGTCGTGGTGCTGCCGTTCGACGCGCTGACGACGCCGCAGGTCATGGAGAACCGTCCCTACGACGACTTGGCGGTCCCGGAAGGCGTCCGGCGTTCGGATATGTCCGTGGCGGTGCCGCCGTCGGGTGAGCGCCGGGCGAAGCAGACGGCCGGCGTGCCGTCGGCCGCGGCCGAGCAGGTGACGCGGGTGTTCTACGGCAAGCTCAAGAACTGGGAAGGGCTGAAGGTGTATGCGCCGGACGATGCGGCGGCGGCGCTCAAGACGCTGCCGGCGGAGGGCGCGGGAATGCTCCCGGAGCCGCATGCGGCGGCGGTGGCGACCAGGATGTCCCTGGATGCGGCGATCGTCGGGCGTGTGCTAGTCTATCAGGAGCGCAAGGGCAGCAAGCTGGGCGGCGAGACGGCGGCCGTCGGCTTCGAAGTCAAGCTGGTCGCGGCCGACGGCACGACCCTGTGGACCGGCAACTACTACGAAAAGCAAAAGCCGTTCACGGAGGATGTGAAGGGATCCGTCGAACGGGGCTTCGTGTTCGTGACGGCGGACGAACTGATCGAATACGGCACGGCGCATCTGGCGGACCAGTTCCCGTTCGGCGCCAAAGCCAAGCGCTGAGAACCGACAGCGGATTGTTTAGACTCGGCAGTTCAATTAGGATGTTCAAACATGCTGGTCATCCCCGCGATTGATTTGAAAGACGGCCAGTGCGTGCGCCTCATGCAGGGCAACATGCACCAGGCCACGGTTTATTCGAGCGACCCGGCGGCGATGGCCAGGCAATGGCAGGACCAGGGCGCGCAACTGCTGCATGTCGTGGATCTCAACGGCGCCTTCGAAGGCGAGCCGAAAAATCTCTCGCACGTCGAGGCGATCGTCAACGCCGTGTCCATTCCGGTCCAGGTCGGCGGCGGCATCCGGTCCATGGATACGGTGCGGATGTATCTGGGCGCCGGCGCGAAGCGGGTGGTGATGGGCACGACGGCGCTGCGGCACCGCCAGTTGGTGGAGGAAATCCTCGAAGTGTTTCCGGAGCGCGTCGTGGTGTCCATCGACGCCAAGAACGGCCTCGTAGCGACCGACGGGTGGAAGACGGTCACCGACGTGACGGCCCGCGAAGCCATCAAGTCGCTGGATGGCCTGGCGCTGGCCGCCGTGATGTACACCGACATCGCCAAGGACGGCATGATGGCGGGGCCGAACCTCCTGTCGCTCAAACTGATCGTGGGGGCATCGTCGGTGCCGATCATCGCGTCCGGCGGCATTACCAGCATCGAGGACATTCTCGCCATCAAGGGATTGGGCGCGCACGTCGAGGGCGTGATCCTGGGCAAGGCGCTCTACGAAGGCAAGATCGACCTGCGGAAAGCGATCGCCGCGGCTGCATGATGGATGGCCATGCTCACGAAGAGAATCATTCCCTGTCTGGACGTCAAAGACGGGCGTGTTGTCAAGGGCGTGTCCTTCGTGAACCTGCGCGATGCCGGCGATCCGGTCGAAATCGCCAAGGCCTACGATAGCGACGGCGCCGACGAACTCTGCTTCCTCGACATCACCGCCTCCCACGAAAACCGCAAGACCATCCTCGACGTAGTCGCCAGGACGGCCGAGCAGGTCTTCATGCCGCTCACGGTCGGGGGCGGCGTCCGCACGCTCGAGGACATCCGCAACTTATTGACAGCGGGATCGGACAAAGTCAGTATCAACACTGCGGCGGTCGAGCGGCCTGAGTTCGTGAAGGAAGCGGCCGGGCGGTTCGGGACGCAGTGCATCGTGGTCGCCATCGACGCCAAGAAAAGGGCGGCCCCTGCGACCAGTTGGGAAGTCTTCACGCACGGCGGGCGCAAGCCGACCGGCATCGACGCAGTCGAATGGGCGAAGAAAATGGAAGGCTACGGCGCGGGAGAAATTCTGCTCACCAGCATGGACCAGGACGGCCGGCAAAACGGCTACGACCTGGAGCTGACCGCCGCCGTCTCCAATGCCGTCTCCATCCCGGTCATCGCCTCGGGCGGTGTCGGGACGCTGGAGCATCTGTATGACGGCTTTATAAAGGGTCGGGCGGACGCGGTGCTGGCGGCATCCATCTTCCACTACCGGACGCACACGATTCCGGAAGCGAAGGGCTATCTGAGGCAGAAAGGGATTCCGGTTCGCTGATGGATCTCAGTCATCTGAAATTCGACAAGCAGGGGTTGATCCCGGCGGTCATCCAGGACTGGCGCGACGGCAGCCTGCTCATGCTCGCCTACATGAACCCGGAGTCGATCAGGCTGACGCTGGAGAAAAAGTCCGTCCACTTCTGGAGCCGCTGGCGCAACCGGATCTGGGAGAAGGGCGAGACGTCGGGCAACAAGCTGATCCTCAAGGACATCTTCGTGGACTGCGACGGCGACACCCTCCTCGTTAAAGCCGAACCGCTCGGCCCGACCTGCCACACTGACGAGAAGACCTGCTTCTTCATGCGCCTGCAGGAAGACGGCTCGGTGAGCGGGATCAAAACCACGGACGGGTTTACCGGCGGCATCCTCGACAAGCTCTACCAGACGATTCAGGACCGCAAGGCCCATCCCTCGGCGGAGTCCTACACGTCCAAGCTGCTCACGGGCGGCGTGGACAAGGTGCTGAAGAAGGTGGTGGAGGAGGCGGGCGAGGTCGCGCTGGCGGCCAAGGGCGGGCAGAAAAACGAAATCGTCTACGAAACGGCCGATCTGCTGTTCCACACGCTCGTCGCGCTCGGCTTCCACGACATCAAGCCGGAGGAAGTCTACAAGGAGCTGGCGGGGCGGTTCGGCACGTCCGGCCTGAAGGCCAAGGCCCTGGCCACGATGAACACGAATGCAACCGACAAGCCGAAGGGGAAG
>DASQGO010000146.1:0-10591 GCA_035632555.1 Nitrospiraceae bacterium
ACTCCCTGCGCGCTCCTCCGTCCTTTTCTTGCTAAGACGTCCGGGCAAGAAGTTTCTCGGCATATAGAGAGGCTCTGCGCCGTAGTACTTGACCCCGTGTCTCGAAAACAGGAGAGCATTTGATGTTGAACCAGCAGGCCGGAAAGCAACGCGTTGCCGCAACGGGCAACTATCTGAATGTAGCGGAAGTGTACTGTGATTTCGACGGCACGATTACCCGTGTCGATGCCACCGATGCCGTGCTCGAAGCCTTCGCCTTGCCGGTCTGGCGGGAGTGGGAACAACGGTGGGTGCAAGGGGAGATCACAAGCCAGGAATGTCTTTCCCGCCAGGTCGAGTTGATTCAAACCGACCGGGAAACGCTCGTTCAATTCGTGGCGGAACTTCCTATTGACGAAGGAATTCTCGCGTTAGATCGCCGGTGCAAGGAACGCGGCGTTCCGCTCACGATCGTCAGTGACGGCATTGACCTGATCGTTGAGGCGGTGTTGCGCCGGCACGGTCTCCTGCACCTGCCGGTCTTCTCGAATCACCTGCGGTGGAATGAGGCGGGCGTGCCGGTGCTCAGTTTTCCGTTCGCCGCCCAGGGCTGCGAAAGCGGAGCCGGGACCTGCAAGTGCGTCCTGACGCGCGCAGCCGAGCCTGCCTCGGCCCGCTCGGTTTATATCGGGGACGGCCAGTCCGATCAATGCGTGGCCGCCAAAATCCGGACGGTGTTTGCCAAGGGAACGCTCCGGGAATGGTGCGACCGGCAGGCCATTGCGTATGAACCGTTCGAGACGCTCGGCGACGTTGCCGAGCGCCTGTTCTCGCGGGAGGCGCGCCTCGCATGAAACCCTTGCCCGTGATCCAGGCCACCGAAGAGGAACTGCGCGCGAAGGAGGCGAAGTACTGTTCGCACGGCGATACCGTCCATTACTCGCCGGTTCCCAAGTTTTTTCAGGGTTGCGAGGGCAGTTTTCTCTACGATCGCGATGACCGTCCCTATCTCGACCTGCAGATGTGGTACTCGGCCGTCAATTTCGGTTATCGCAACAAGGCCATCACCGACGCGCTCAAGGCGCAACTGGATCAACTGCCCCAGCTGGCATGCCAGTATCTGCACGAAGAGAAGGTGCTGGTGGCCGAGAAACTGGCGAAGGAATGCCTCCGCGCGTTCGGCGTGGAGGGGCGCGTGCAGTTCAATGTCGGCGGCGCGCAGGCCATCGAAGACTCCATGAAGCTCGTCCGGAACCAGACGGGAAAGAGCCTCTTCATGGCCTTCACGGGGGGCTACCACGGCAGGACGCTCGGGGCTTCCGAAATCACGTCGAGCTACCGCTACCGGCGGCGTTTCGGGCATTTTTCGAATCGCGCGCATTTCGTGCCGTTCCCGTACTGCTATCGCTGCCCCTACGGCAAGAAACTCGACACCTGCGAATACTACTGCGTCAACCAGGTCGAGCGCATGTTCGAAACCGAGTACAACTCTTTTTGGGATTCGCGGGCCAACGAACCTGAGTTTGTCGCCTTCTATGTGGAGCCGGTGCAGGCCACGGGCGGGTACATCGTCCCGCCGCCGGAATATTTCCCGCGGCTGCAGAAGATTCTCAACGAACGCAAGATCCTCCTCGTGGACGACGAAATTCAAATGGGGTTTTTCCGGACCGGAAAATTCTGGGCGCTCGAGCATTTTGGAGTCAAGCCGCATATCGTGGTCTTCGGCAAGGCCATGACGAACGGTTTGAATCCCATTTCGGGTCTCTGGGCGCAGGAAGCGCTCATCTCGCCAGCGAAATTCCCGCCGGGATCCACGCATTCCACCTTTGCGTCCAATCCGCTCGGGACGGCCGCCACGCTTGCCACCCTCCAGTGGATCGAGCAGCAACAGTATGAAAAAACCGTTGCCGACAAGGGCGCGTATTTCCTGAAGCAACTGGAAGGGCTGAAGCAGCGTCATCGCACGATCGGCGACGTGTCCGGATTGGGGCTAGCCCTGCGCATCGAGGTGACGAAACCGGACCGCTTCACGCCGGACAAGGCACTGGCCGACAAGATTTTCGAAGCTGGTCTTGCGGGGGGGATCTCGACGTCGCGCGGGCCGATGGGGCTGGTGCTCGACATCGGCGGGCACTACAAGAACGTCTTCACGCTCGCGCCGTCTCTGGAAATCACGAAGGAAGACATCGATTTGGGCGTCGAACTGCTCGACAAGTTGTTTGTGTCGTGCGGAGAAGCCGCGTGAACCGGCAGTACGCGAAAGTGCGGCGGGCCGGTCTGCTGGACGACATGGTCGGCCGCCGGAACACCGATCTGGCGATGCATGCCGGTTCGAAGGCCCTGGTCTATCTGATCCACGGCGTCACCGGCACCCCCGCCGAGATGCATTATCTTGCGAAGGGGTTGGCCAGGCGAGGCTTCGATGTCTACGCCACCACGTTGCCGGGTCACTGCACGAGGCTCGGGGATTTGAACCGGACCTGCGAGCAGGATTGGCGGGAGCATGTGTGCCGGCAGCTGGCCTGCGCGAAGGAGCGATACGAATCCGTCTTCGCCGCCGGTCTCAGCGCGGGAGGATTGCTGGCCCTGGATGCCGCCGCGGTCGTGAAACTGGATGGGGTGGGGGTGCTCTCGCCCACCTTTGTCTATGACGGCTGGAACACTCCCTGGTCCAATGCCATTCTCCCGCTCGCCATGAAGCTGGTGCCGTATTCGTGGCAGCATCTGTTGTTTCACGTGGACGGTCCGCCCTTCGGCATCAAGGACAAGGAACTGCAGGCCCGCATTCTCGCCGCCTATAGCTGGAGCGCCATCCTGCGCGAATGGGCGAACGGGTGGAAAGCGCGCTGGACGGCAGGGGGGAACGGCAACGGGAATGGCGCGCACGTTCCATCCGCCGCGGCCAAGGGCTATCCGATCTTTCCCCTGAAATCCCTCACCAACATCGACAGGCTGATTACGCGCGTGCGTGCCCGCATGGGGCAGGTCACGGCGCCGACGATGATTTTGCAGGCTCGTGAAGACGACATGACCAGCCCGAAAAATGCGCAGATTGTCTATGATGCCATCGCCTCCAAAGAGAAACAGTTGATCCTGCTGGATGACTGTTATCACGTCATCACCGCGGACAAGCAGCGGCATGCCGTGGTCTCGCACCTGGCCGATTTCTTCAACGCCCACACCGCCCATCGATCGCATCCACGCGAACTGTCCCTGCGCGGTAACCACGCACTCCATTCCTTGTAGGCGTCTGATCCGGCATGGATTTCTTTGCTGCAGGATCGTTCGAGTCTCGCCGTGCGCTGTCCGTTCGTGTGGGCGCAGCGGCCGTTCGTCTGCTGCGGCAGGCTGGCCTCGTTCTGCTGGGCCTGCTGGTCTGGGCGGGGCCAGCATTCCCGGAAACGGATTCGGCTCACACCGACGTCGAATTTCGCCTTGGACTCGGGACGCTTTGCGGCACGTGCGAAGACCGGGAGGGGTTCGCAACGAATTTAAATATGACCGCGCAGCTCTTCGCGGACAGGCTCTTTCCGATCATGACGCTGGGGTCCGGATCGCTGGAGATCGGTCCCTATGTAAAAGGCGCGCTTCTCAACGGGGTGGAAACTCCGCAGATTGCCGGGGGGCTGGCTTTCGGGTATCGGATCGGAAAATATGAGGTGGTCATGAATGGGGGACTCGCGTACGCGACGGATCGGATTGAGGCGTCCGTGAATAAGGGGGACCAAATCATAAATAAGAGTCAAACCAAACATACCTATGACCTCGGCCTCACATTGCGATACGACATCGAGCAGTTCTTTCTCTCGGGCGGGTATCAACACAACTCCAACGGCACTGCCCTCGGCATCAATTTCATTCATGGAAAAGGAGGGAACCCGGGGTTCGACAACGTCTTTGTCGGAGCCGGCGTACGGTTTTGAAAATGAAAGTGAGGGCGTTGCTCGTTACTCGGGAGAGAACAGCGATCCCAGAATGTGGTACCCGCCGTCCACGTAGATCACTTCGCCGGTGATGCCGCGGCCCAACGAGCTGAGCAGGAAGAGGGCGGTGTCGCCGCATTCCGATTGCTCCGTCGCATGCCGCAGGGGCGCGAATTCGCGGTGATGGTCCACCATCTTGCTGATGCCGGCCACGCCGCGCGCCGCCAGCGTGCGGATCGGGCCTGCTGAAATCGCATTCACGCGGATGTTTTTGGGACCCAGATCATGGGCCAGGTAGCGGACGGACGATTCGAGCGCCGCCTTGGCCACGCCCATCACGTTGTAGTGCGGCACCACGCGCTCACTACCGAGATAGGTGAGCGTGACGACGGAGCCGCCGTCGGTCATGAGCGGGGCAGCTGCCCGCGTGACGGCGATCAGCGAGTAGGCGCTGACGTCGAGCGCGGTCGCAAAGCCCTTCCGCGTCGTGTTGACGAACTGGCCGGTGAGTTCTTCGCGCGGGGCGAAGGCCACCGAATGGACAAGAAAATCGAGCCGGCCGAACTCCTTTTCCACCTGCTTCAGGAGCGCCTCGATCTGGGCATCATCGCCCACGTCGCAGGGGAAGGACTTTGAGCCGGGCACCGTCTTGGCCAGCTCCTCGACGTTCTCCTTCAGCCGCTCGTTCTGGTAATTGAAAAAGAGCTGCGCCCCTTCGCGGGCCGTCGCCTCCGCGATCGCCCAGGCGATGCTGTGCTTGTTGGCGACCCCGATGATCAGTCCCTTCCTGCCGTCCATCAGCTTCATGAAACCAGCTCCTTGTCTGCCGGGATCTTTTCCCCGACCGGGCGCCACGATACCATGATTCACGGCCCAAGTGAACCGGCTTCCTGCCGATGGCCGTTGCGGGGATTCCGGCAGAAACGTAGAATGCTCCCGTGTTCCATCATGGCAGGACAAGGGGCGGTATGGGGATGCGAATGGCGGGGACCGCTGGTGCGGTGCTGTTGGCCTGCATGGTGGCCGGGTGCGCGGAGTTTCGCGATGACGCGCTGTATTACGAGACCTACGAGGTCAAGCACCTGACGGTGATCATCCTGGACGACAGGGCCCTGCAGCGGCGTTGGCTCTACGTTTCCGGCAGGCCGGCGAGCAAGACCATCAAGTTCACGGTCGCCGGCAGCCAGATGAGCATGGCGGATACGGTCAAGGGCTTCTTCGATTACAAGACGAACACGATCTACTGCACCAGGGACAATTTCGACGTCTGCGGCCACGAACTGTTCCATGCCATCATGGGCCGCTTCCATGAAGAGCGCTGACGGTCGGCGCATCATCCGACAAGTGGCGGACTCAAGCAGCACTTAGTCCGCTCCCGGGTTCCCCTCGGGTCTTCCGATCAGCCGAAGAAGACGTAGGCGCCTGCACCGGCAGCCAGGAGCACGGCGATCCCGAACATCGCCTTCTCGTGCCCGCACATTCCAGACTGGGCCTTGCAGACCTGCATGGTGCACATCAGTGACATGGGGTCCTCCTTTCAGTGCGTCAGGACCGGGGCTTGTGCTGCTCGATGGCTGCATCCACGAGCGCGAACAGCGAGATCAGCGACAGCAGCGTCCCGCCCGTAAACCACCCCGTCGACCAGAGTTTCCACGTATGGTCGGTCAGGCCGGCGACGAGGCCGATAACCCCGCAGGCAAATCCCAGCACCGCGCCGATCCGTCCGAGCAGTGTTCGCTTGCATCCGACAGGCATGGGGCACCTCCTTGGTTGGCGAAATTCAGGCAAAGAACCGCGCAGAAACGAAGAATGAACGAGAAGAAAACGGGAATGAGGACGGAAGCGGGAATACTGTGTCAGATGGAGGCGGTTCTGTCAACACGCGCAGTCGCGTGGAGACGTGCGGGCGGATTTCCGCGCCGCGGTGGAGAGGGGAAGCGCTATGCACGGCGTTCCGCTCACCCGCACCGACAATAATATAATAATTGCACACGGGCTCCGGGGGACGTGGTATGCTGTCCCATGACGTATAAGCCTCGCTGACTGTCCTATCGCTTCGCGCTTCCCCACCCTTCCCAGCGCGACTGATTCCCCAGTCTCCGCCGCTTCGACGCCAGAGTCTTTCGCAGCCCAACAGGCCTGGGTGTGGTACGCCGGCTGCTATCGTACCCGAAAGGGGAGACAGGTGAACTGTCCGCGTTGCCGTGGGCTCATGGTCACCACTGCGTTGATGGACGTGGGACGTTCCACGGACCGTCATTCCGGATGGCAGTGCCTGATGTGCGGAGAGGTCACCGATCCCGTCATCGCCGCCAACCGGAAAGGGCACTGCGAACCGAAACGGAACGGCGCCCGCCCGCCCGGCTCGCCAACGGCGTCGGGAGACAATGCCAGGCGCAAGCGGATGAAAACATGAAAACCGGTTCGTGCACGAGTGTAGAAATGTCAATCAACCTCGGAGAAGAAAGAGAAGGAGATCACATCATGAACATCCATCGTATAACACGCACCATCCTTGTCGTTTTGCTGGCGCTGCTTCCCTGGATTGCGGCGCCGTCTGCCGGCGCAGCGGGAAAAGCGCCGAAGGCGTCCGCTCCGCCGACGCAATCGGAGGGGCGCAGCACTGTGGCCTCGGGTGCAGCCGAGGACTCGCAGCAGGCCTGCCTGGCCAGAATTCCCAAGGATGCCAGCGCCGGCCAACGCATGATTGCCGAACACAGCTGCAAGCGTGACCAGGAGTCTCGTCAACCGATGCAGGATGCGCCCGGTCATTGAACACAGGAGGCGCGACGACCATGAGCGACGGAAAAGCGGGACGGGCGGCGGCCGGAACGCCCTGGATTAGGATTCCCAACGGGACCAGGGTCCGGCATCGGGCGGAGGGGAAGGATGGCATCGTGGACGGCCTGACAGAGATCGTCACCGGACCGGGCCGGAACCCGGACGGGCGGACGCAGTATCGGATCGATGTGACGGGAGAACCAGCCATGCACCTGGCAGCCGAGGATGAACTGCTGCTTCTGACGGACAAGGACGGGCTGGTCCTCATCCTCAGACAGCAGGAGGGATACCGCCGCCAGATCACGGAGCGCCTGCACGCCACCTTTGCCGCCGACCGGTTTGTGATTGCGAAGTGAGAGCGCCACAGGGGAGGTAGCCATGATATCCAGTCCGGTCCAATCGGGGGGAGCGACAATGACAACGGGGGCCACGCGAAAGATCGTGATCAATACGAGCTACGGAGGATTTTGCCTCAGCCATTCGGCGTTTCTCCAGTTGCGCGAGCTGGGGCAGCGCGACGCGCTCCGGGAGGAGGATCTCGGCGCCCACTGGCCTTCCGGATCGAGGCCGGACGAGCCGAGCCTGAATCAGTTCGGCGCGCAAATTCCACGGGACGATCAGCGTTTGGTACAGGTGGTCGAGACGCTGGGCGCAAGCGCGAACGGACATGCCGCTTCCCTGAAGGTGGTTGAAATTCCGCAGGACGTCAAGTGGCAGATCGAAAAGACGGACGGGGTGGAGCACGTGAGCGAAACGCACCGCACCTGGGGCTAGCATAGACGGCCCCTGTCTCGTCTTGGAAGGGGCGGTCATGGCCGATACCTGCTACTACAAGGGAACGAAGGTCATTCTTCTGTCGCACCGAAATTCACGCGGGAAATGGGCGTGTCAACTTACGATTCCGGACTTGAAGACGTCGGCAATCGAGCCCTGCGAAGAAGGCCATCCGCCGAAGGAATACGATACGGAACAGGAAGCAGAAACTGCGGCCTTCGAGCGTTCCAAGAAGATTCTTGACTCTTCATATCGGGACATAACCGGGGACAGGTCTCACTGAAAGTATCGTGCAAGCCTCGCGGGACCATACCCGCAGTAATTCATCGGGATACTGGGCAAGGCAAAAAAGGAGACGCCAATGACAGCCGAAGAGCAAATCCTGAAGATGACGACGGCGATCAAGCAGGCCATCAAGGTGATGGGGGACCGGTTCGGGTCCACGGAGGAAGAAGTCGCGAGGGTCATTCAGGAATTGAAGGCGTCGCTGCAGACTGCCTCGTAAGTACAACGAAGCACGCGAAGACATCGAGGGCCTGATCAATGAAAGAGGAACTGAACATGAAAAAGGACAAGACCGATTTTCCCAAGAGGCACAGCAACCGGCAATCCGCCAAATCGCGCAGGCGGGTCAGCGCAGGGGCGGCCCAAGGCGCCGACGACGGGCTGACGTGCAGCGAAGCCCAGGTGGAGGCCCTGCTGTCGGAAGGCGAGTCAACGTGAGCCTTTGGGAATGTCCTGAAAAAACATCCGCTCGCCGTGAGGTCATCCAATATCAGCCACCGCATGCGGGTAGAGCCGTGGACAAGGTTTCCGGCACTTTGTGAGGATCTCCCGCCAACACTTGCCCGATCCGTGCAAGCAACGATATAATCGGCGCGCAGGAGCTGTGCGGATGGCACGGGAACGCCCCACGCAATTCGATCCACAGGCATTTCTCGCCTCGGTCGGCAGAGGCAAAACGATCCTCCAATGCCGAAAAAACCAGATTCTCTTTTCGCAGGGGGATGCCGCGGATGCCGTCTTCTATATCCAGGATGGCAAGGTCAAGCTTACGGTGATTTCCCATCAGGGCAAGGAAGCCGTCGTTGCGATTCTGGGACGCGGGGACTTTTTTGGCGAGGCCTGTCTGGCTGGGCGGCCTGCACGCCTGGCGACAGCGACCGTTCTGGTCGCATCCACGGTCGTGCGCATCGACAAAGCCGCCATGGTCCGCACGCTCCGTGACGAGCCCACCTTCTCCGAGTTATTCCTCGCCTATCTCCTGTCCCGCAACATGCGGATCGAAGAGGACCTGGTGGATCAACTCTTTAATTCCAGTGAGAAGCGGTTGGCGCGGGTCCTGCTGCTGCTGGCCCACATCGGGAAGGAAGGCAAGCCCGAGCCGGTCCTGGCGAAGATCAGCCAGGAAACGCTGGCCGACATGGTCGGCACCACGCGGTCCCGGGTCAGCTTTTTCATGAACAAGTTCCGGAAGCTGGGTTTTATCGACTACAACGGCGGCGGTCTGAAAGTGCACAGTTCCCTCCTCAACATCGTCCTCCACGACTAGGTTCCTTTTATTATCAGTGGTTTCTTCCGGAAGCGGCGTGCCGACGACAGGGGAATTTATTCAAATCTGAGCAATTTTGACCAGTCCGGCTTCTGCCAAAAGAGCAGAATACTGGTAGGATCGCGTTTCAGGCCCTGCTGCGAGGAAGGGTACGTTATGGCTGTTTCCCTGACCGTTTCGGATCGAATTCTTGAAGTCATGCGGACCACGCCCGAGTGCAGCCTCGATGACCTGGTGCGGACGTGCCGGGATTTTTCCTGGCAAGAGGTCCTCCTCGAGGTCAACCATTTGAGCCGGGAGGGCCAGCTGCAGGTGACGCTTCTCAGTGAAAAAACCTTCGCTTTGCGGCTGCTCGCGCGTGAATCGACGGTCAAGGCTTGTGAGGGGTGACGCGGATGAAGTGTCATCGGTGCGGTGGATTGCTGGTCAAGGATCAATCCGTTTCTGAAAGCCTCGCTGATCTGAGTGAGAAAACCGGCCGTATGGGTCTGGCCATGCGATGCATCAACTGCGGGTATCTCGAAGACCCCGTGGTGCTTGCCAACCGCCTCCGTCTGTCCGTGGTGAAACAGCCGGCTGCACCGAGGGCGCGTTAACGCCTTCGCCGCGGCGTCTGGAAGGAATCTCATGCTGGTGTTTCTGATCCATGTCCGCGACCCGCAGTTCTACGCGCTGCCCGCGAAGACGCGCGCCAAAAACGGGCGCATCCGGGTCATGGGTTTCCCTCCCATCGGCATCATGTCCCTCTCGTCCGTGCTCAAGCGCGCCGGTCACGAGTGCGTCATGTTCGACCAGGCGAATCCGGACACGCCCGACGAGGTCATTGTCGAAGCGATCAACCGGCGCGAGCCGGACCTGGTCGGCCTGAGTTTTCTGAGCACCACCAGCTATCCCTACGCCAAGATTCTGGCCCGCCGGATACGGGCCGCCAATCAGAAGGTGAAGCTGGCGTTCGGCGGCGTGTTCGCCAGCCTCAATGCCTCGCTGGTCAAGCTGCAATGTCCCGAGGTGGATTTCGTGGGCCGCGGTGACGGGGAGCAGTTGATCCTCGACCTCCTCGACCGCATGGACGATCCGCAGGACGTAGGCGGGCTCACCTGGGCCAGGGACGGGCAGGTCCGGCAAAATGCCAATCGGGCGATGGAGCGCAACCTGGACCAATGGCCGTTCCCGGACCGGGAAAGCCTCGAACTGGACTTCATCGAGTCCATGCCGCTGGATGTGCCGGCTGTGCTCTCCATGGAGCGGTTCACTACCATGCAGACGTCGCGCGGCTGTCCCTGGCCCTGCGTGTTCTGCGACATTCCGATCTTCAACGAAGGCAAGTGGCGCTCCCGGAGTCCGCAGCACGTCACGGAGGAATTCAGGCACCTTCAGGAACTCGGCTATGGCTCGGTCTATTTCGTGGACGATCACTTCCTGCTGCAGCCCAAACGCATCGAGGCCATTTGCAAGGGCGTGACCGACAACAGCATCACCATCCAATGGGGCTGTGAGGGGCGGGTGGACTCGGTGGCTCAGCATTTGTTCCCCGCCATGGCACAAGCGCACTGCCGGACCATCATGTTCGGGATCGAGAGCG
>DASQGO010000147.1:0-2901 GCA_035632555.1 Nitrospiraceae bacterium
TCCGCTTTCCCGCTCGGCAAAGTCTCGGTGGGTACCCCGCTCCTTCAGCGAAGTCCGTTCTCAGCCTTGGCTACCCTTTGGAGAGATGGAAGTGATGGGCAGCGCGTGCTCGAAGCCTCCTGGTACCTATAGACGTCAGTAGGCTGGTAAAAGCCGGCAGTTCTTGCTCGTACGGACGTCAATGAGACGAGTTACTCGTAAAAAAGGGCTGCGGCTGATCGCCGGCTTCAAGATCGTCAAGGGCCTGCTGCTGCTCGGCGCCAGCGCCGGCCTGCTGGCCCTCCTCAACCGCGACCTCGCCGCGCTGCTGGAACAGGCCGTCAACGTCCTGCATGCGGACCCGCAGAACCGTATCGTGCACGGACTCATCGCCGCGCTCGGCGTGATGGATGCCGCAACCCTCGAAGAGCTCGGCGTCGGCACCTTGGCCTATGGTGCCTTGACGCTGACGGAAGGCATCGGCCTCTGGCTGGCGATGCGGTGGGCGGCCTGGCTCACGATCGCCGCCACCGGCGTCTTCATCCCCGTCGAGCTGTACACGCTGAGCCGGCGGTTCATGTTCGTGAAGGTGGCGGTCCTGGCGATCAACGTCGTGATCGTCTGGTATCTCGCCAGGCAGCTCAGGGCGGAGCGCAGGGAAAATCGCCAGTAAATCCGCGTCGCTCGAAAATCTGTTATGCTTAGAGGCGACACATGAAAACCGTCCACGACATCGTGAAGATCATCGAGCGGGCGCTCGCGGCGGACCCGCGGCCCTGCTGCCTGCACTGCCTCGGCGTCGCCTCCCAGGAACTCTGCGACCAGGTCGAGAAGCATGTGAAGGAAAAATTGAGCGAGGTCTATACCGTCGAGAACGGCACCTGCCACAAGAAGGATCACAAGGCCCGAGTCATCCATCCGAAAGACGCCGCGAAAGCACCGCCGAAACTAGTCGAGAGCTAGCCCGCGCCTTGTTCTGACTCGAACAAAACCTCCTTGACCGCGTCGAGCCGCTGGGCGACAATTTCCCATGCCCATGAAGCCCGACGAGCATCCCGCAGAGTTCTGGTCGAGACAGCTCGACCGCCGGCAGCTGCTGAAAGCGCTCGGCCGGATCGGATTGTTCGGCCTGGTCGGATCGGGCGCGGCGCTGAGCGGCCCGCGCGGGCTGGCGCAGGCCGTCGAGGCGGCGGAGCAAACCGCGGCAGCGGGAACGGCGGCCGGGGACATTCCCAGGCGCAAGCTGGGCAGGACCGGCGTGGAGGTGTCGGCGCTCTGTTTCGGCGGCGCCCATTGGGGCGGCATGAGATCGGATGAGGAGGCCATCCGGGTGCTGCACGAAGCCATCGAGGCCGGTGTCACCTTTCTGGACAACGCCTGGGAATACAACGGCGGGCGATCCGAGGAATTGATGGGCAAGGCGATTGAAGACAGACGCGCACAAGTCTTCCTCATGACCAAGGTCTGCTCGCACGGACGCGACAAGAAAGTTGCCCTGCAGCAGCTGGACGAATCCCTCCGCCGCCTGAAGACGGATTATCTGGACCTCTGGCAGATCCACGAAGTGGTCTGGGACGACGATCCGAAAAACCACTTCAAGCCGGGCGGCGCGGTCGAGGCGCTGCTCGAGGCGAGGAAGCAGGGCAAGGTGCGGTTCATCGGCTTCACCGGCCACAAGCACCCCAAGCTCCATCTCGAGATGCTGTCGCACGACTTTCCCTTCGACACCGTCCAGATGCCCCTGAACGTCTTCGACGGCAGCTACCGGAGCTTCGAGCAGGAGGTGCTGCCGGTGGTGAACCAGCGCGGCATGGGGGCGCTCGGGATGAAGACGCTGAGCGGGAACGCGGAGCCCATCAAGCAGGGCATCGTGACGCCGGAGGAGGCGATCCGCTACGTGCTGAGCTTGCCGGTGACCTCCGTGGTGAGCGGGATCGACTCCCCACAGGTGTTGAAGCAGAACCTCGCCATCGTGCGCCGCTTCACGCCGATGACGGCCGTCGAGATGCAGGCGCTGCGGACGCGCGTGGCGCGCTATGCCATGGACGGCCGGTTCGAGCTGTTCAAATCATCCAACCGGTACGACGGACGCATCGGGCGAGAGCAGCACGGGATATCGTGACAGCGAGCGGGCTGTGCTAGTGGCCGACCTTCTGCTCGAGACTCTGAATGTAATGCGCGATGGGGTGGTCCGGGACCTCCTGCTGTCCGAGCGTCTCCCAGAACGACGCCACGGAGAAACGCTCGGCCTGGTGCTCGGAGTAATAATGGTACAGGCTCCCGTCCTCAAGGACGACTTCCGGGCCGAAGTGCTGGAACGGTCCATCATCCAGAAGCGAGATAAAGTCGAGCGGAGGCATGAGCGGCACCGGGTCCTTGTCGTTCACGAACCGGAGCAGGGGCAGTGAACGATACCTGGCTGCCCCCGCGTGATTCGTCACCTTCGGCTGCCCGAACGTCATGGCCTGTCCCAGCCTGACGCCGTCTTCCTTCAGCAGCATCAGCACGATCACGGCGGCGGCGCCGCCCAGGCTGTGGCCGGTCACGCGCGTTTCGTAGCCGGGCTTCAAGAGCGGCGTCGCGAATTGATAGACCCCCAGCGCCGCCTCGGCAAAGCCCTTGTGGAGCGGGATCTGCAACCGGGGAACCACCACCTTGTTGTATTCCACGTCGAGCTTCACGTTGACGAGGTTGGACGTGCCCCGCACGACCACCCACTGCACCTGGTTCGCATCATCGGTCTCGACGTAGGCCTTCACGCCGGTCGGTGTGGGGGACGAAATGGTCACGGTGGCGCCCTGCGGAGACTTCTGCCGGATCACGTCGTTGCTCTCGTACACCAGCGACGACCGCTGGGCGTAGTCCAGCACCTGCGCGAAATTGATCGGAGAGGGGGGCGTGGTCGGTGTCGGTCGGGAGAAC
>DASQGO010000148.1:0-3889 GCA_035632555.1 Nitrospiraceae bacterium
CTCCATGGCCTCTTTGCCGTTGGTTGCTTCGGAGACTTCATATCCGGCGTCTTCCAGCACCGATCGGAAGAACGCACGAACACCGGCTTGGTCGTCGACAACCAGGATCGATCGCATGGGCTCACTCTTAGCTGGGCAGCACCCGCGCGCCCGTGGCTTACCAGGTTACCAATTCCGTTCAGGTCGAGACCATTTAGGTTTGCCGGACCTTCACAGAGGAATCGTGAAACAAAACGTCGCACCCCTTCCCGGCTCCGACTCCACCCAGATCCGGCCGCCGTGGCTCTCTACAATCTTCTTGCAGACTGCGAGTCCGAGGCCGGTGCCGGGGTACTCATCCTTGCCGTGCAGACGCTGAAAGATCTCAAAGATCTGCTCCGCATGCGCTGGATCGATGCCGATACCGTTGTCATGCACGGAGAAGACCCATTCAGAGTCCCGCTGCCGGGCGGAGACATGCACCTGTGGAGGGGACTGCCCTCGAAATTTAATGGCGTTGCCGATCAGGTTGGTGAACAACTGCCCGAGCCGCGACTCGTCGCCGACGACGGCCGGAAGCGGGTCACAAGTGACCCGAGCGCCGCTTTCTTGGACGGCTGCGTGCAGGTTTTCCAGGGACCGTTGATATACCGACTGGCAATCTGTGGGTGCAAATTCCGGCGCTCGGCGGGCAATCCGCGAATAGGTCAGCAGGTCATCAATCAGTTGCTTCATCCGGGCGCACCCCGCCACTACCAGTTGGGTAAATCGATCCGCATCGGCATCGTGCTTGCCCTGGTAGCGCTGGGCCAGGAGCTGGGTAAAGCTGGTCACCGTGCGCAGCGGTTCCTGGAGATCGTGCGCCGAGATGTAGGCGAAACGCTCCAGCTCAGCGTTGTAGCGTGCCAGCTCTTCAGCCTGCCGCGCCAGCTTTTCCACGGCCTGCCGGCGCTCTGTGACGTCTCGCGAGATGCCGACGATGCCGGCGACCCCTTTGTCCCTGGATCGAATGGGAACCTTGGTGCTCGAAACCCACACCAATTGCCCGCCCGGTCTCAGGATTTGTTCCTCCTTGTCGAGGATGGGCAGCCCCGTCCGAACGATGCGCTCCTCATCTTGCAGAGCCTCCCGGGCCCATTCTTCCGAGTAGAAATCGCACAGGGTCTTGCCGACGGCATCCTCCGGACGCTCCAGGCCCAGCAGCCTGCCCTTTGCCTTGTTGAGCCTCGTGTACCGGCAGTCCTTGTCCTTGAAATAAATGGCATCGGGAACGTTATCCATGAGGGCGTGGAGGAGGTTCTGCTCGTGTACTAACTGGACCTGCAGGCGGTAATGCTCGGCGGCTTGGGTGATTTTCATCCTCAGATCGGCGGGGTCCCATGGCTTCGCCACGTAAGCGTAGATTTGCCCGCGATTGACGGCTCGCACCAGCCCTTCCATGTCGGCATAGCCGGTGATGAGGACACGAGTGGCCCCGGAGATCTCGCTGACTCTTCCCAGAAATTCGTCGCCGCTAAGGCCGGGCATGCGCTGGTCCGAGAGCACCACCGCGAACTCGCCCTGCTCGAGATGGGTCAGGGCCCGGCGGGTGTCGACCGTCGCCGACACAGTGAACTTATCCTCCAGCAGGTCCTGGATGCTGGTCAGGATCTGGGGTTCGTCGTCCACCACCAGCACGGATGGTCTTGTTTCCGTAGCCATCATGATTTCATTCCTTCCTCCAGGCCCAGCGGAATCCTGATGATGAATTCCACGCCGCCATCTTCGGGGGTGTTGACCGTGATTTCGCCGTGATGCGCCTGTATGATTCCATAAGAAATAGCCAAGCCCAGGCCGGTTCCCTGGCCAACGGGCTTGGTGGTAAAGAAAGGCTCGAAAATACGGTGCCGAATGGCGTCCGGAATGCCTGTTCCGGAATCTCGGATGGAGATCCAAAACATACCCTTCTGGGTTCCGGTGGCAATGGTGATCTTGCCCTTCCCGGTAATGGCGTCGGCGGCGTTGGCCAGCACGTTCATCAGCACCTGGTTGAGCTGGCCGGCATAGCAGGTGAGCGCGCCCAGCGGGCCGTATTTCTTTTCCACCTCGATGCGGTCCTTCATCTTGTGATGCAGAAACCGCAGCACCGAATCGATGCTCAGGTGAATATCAACCGTTTTGAATTTTCCTTCGTCCAGGCGCGAGAACGTGCGCAGATCTGCGATCAGCTCCTTGACCCGTTCCAGGCCCAGGCGCATGTCGCCAACCTGGGTCTGCATCTTCGCCAGCCTTTTCCTGGAGGCCTCCGGCAGAGCGGACCCGACCTCCCGTTCCAGCCGGCCCATCTGCTCGTCGACCATAAACAGGTTGTTCAGCACGAACGCGAGAGGGTTATTGATCTCGTGAGCGATGCCGGCGACCAACTGCCCGAGTGACGCCATTTTCTCCGTTTGGACCAGGTGTGTCTGGGTTTCTTTGAGCTTTCGGTTGGCTTGCTCGAGCTCGCGATTGGTTTCGGTCAGCTTTTCTGCCAGCGTCGCCCGGATTTCGGCAGCCTCCGTTTCAGCTCGGGCGCGAACCGCCTCCAGTTCCCTGTTCTTGAGCTCCTCGGCGATGCGGCGGTTCTCCTCCTGAAAGAACTTGCGGCGGAGCAGGGCGCGGATGCGGGCCTTCAGCACCGCCATGTCGCTCGATTTGCCGACGAAGTCGTCCGCGCCGGCCTCGAGACCCCGCGTCATGTCGTCCTTGTTTTCGCTGGCCGTCAGCATCAGCACCGCCATCGGATTATCCGTAGCCTGTCGCATCTGGACGATTCGGCGGCACACCTCGATGCCGTCGACTTCGGGCATCACCAGATCGACCAGCGCGCAGTCGAAGGACTCCTGGGCCAAACGATTGAGGCCCTCCTGGCCGCCGGTTGCCTCCGTCACGCTGTACTCCTCCTTGCGCAACTCGTCGGCCAGGCGCAGCAAGTAGGTGGGGCTGTCGTCGATGGCAAGCAGCCGGGCGCGTCCGAAGGAGGAATCTCCGCGGCCCAGAATGGACGCTTGCGCCTGTGACTTTCGCAGCAGACCGCGAATCCGCAGCAGCAGGATATCGGGATCGACCGATTTGGGAAGGTAGTCGTCGGCGCCGCTTTCGAGTCCCTGCGTCTCGGCGGAATGCGTCTCTTCGACCGTCAGCATCAGGATCGGCACTCCCCGGGTATCCACATTCATGCGGATGCGCCGGCACAACTCGTCCCCGCGCATGCCCGGCAGGTAATAGTCGACCACGATCAGATCAGGCAGGCGCCGGTTCAGCTCGGCCAGGGCCGGCTCAGCCGCCGGCGCGCAAACCACCTCCCAGCCCTCTTCTTCCAGGATGCACTGCAGTTGGAGGGCCTGGGTGCCGGAATCCTCCACCACCATGATTCGGTAGGGTTGTCGGTAGGGTTGCGCCATCAGAAAGCCCCCGCTCTGACTGAAACCAGGTCCCAAATCCGGGGCGCAATGGCCGGCAACGGCAACGACTCGCAAACGGCGCCCAGCCGAGCCGCCACCCCCGGCATCCCGTAAACCACCGCTGTCGATTCGTCTTCGGCAATCGTGTATCCGCCCGTATTTCGCAGATCGAGCAGGCCTTCCGCGCCATCCCCTCCCATGCCGGTGAGCACCACCCCGACGGATTGGTTGCCCAGGTTCTGCGCCATCGACCGGAACAGGACTGTGCCCGAGGGGCGCTGGCAGTGCACGGGATCTCCCCCATCGGCCAAGAGGCACCGCGTATCCGCCCGCAAGTGCCGGTCGGGCGCAGCCAGATAGACACGCCCCGAAAGCGGCGGCGTGTGCGTTTCCACAATCTCGACCGGAAGCGGGCAGACGCTGGCCAGCCAGCAGGCGAAACCTTTCAGGAAACTCGGCGGCATGTGCTGGACCACCAGCACCGGCCA